>JANYKK010000300.1 GCA_025361585.1 Methylobacter sp.
TTAGCTCCACGTTAGGTACGGGGGCTTCAAAAAGTACCGGTTCGTATGACAAAACCCCGTCTATGAAAATCTTTAGTTCTTCTCGAATAGCGTTTAGATCGACGGACTCGTAAATACGCTGACGTAACCCCTCCGCGTTTCCAAAACAGCGGTCTTTTAACGACATATTTGATGGTGGTATCATGGCTATTGCTCCTATAGTTACTGAGGGTGATTGGGTAGATGTTGGTTTACGGAATGGTATAGTTCAAAAATTATACCCTCCTGAGAGTCCTCACAACTTTTGGTTCCTATTCTTAGACAAAGGTAAACCTTCTCGACACCCGGTTTACTGGGACGGTACGAAATGGGAACTCGCTGATCTGCCCGGTTACTTGGGCAGCTACGCTAGTGATAGCGAGCCGTTTGTATGGCAACTCAAAAAAGGTCGTAAATAACATGCCTAACAAAACGCTCAACCGGAGCGCGGATTCAATCTTCGTTTTCATTTTTAGTCCTTCGGGTCGCGCCCGCTTAGCTTTACGTTAGGCATTACAATAAAAGGGGGTAATTTATGTCCGCAGTACTATTTGCAGGTGGCGCAGCTTCGGTTCTGGCGTATATCGATACAGCCGTTGGTGTCGCAACATTCCTCGTTTCGGAGCGACTACCTGCTACGGTAGAAAACATCAGAGCGTTCTTCCGCCGAGAAAGGCTCGAGCCTCCAACAGGATTCAGCCCCGAAGAGGCACAGGGTCTAGTTGCACTCCTTGTTATTGATCCAGACCTTCTCGACGATCTCACGGATAAAGTTCGCGGCGCAATAGACAGTTACAGAAGTTGTTTGCGCAAAGCATCGCGTCCTCAGGAAAACGACGCTTGTGATCGCCGAGCGGAGCGCGATGTATGTGACACCCTTAATCGCATAAAGAACCGAAACAAAGATAATCTGCCTACCGATTTTCTAAATAATCAATGGGAGTCATATGGTTGCGTTCGCGTCTGACATTGACCGGCCTAACATGGCGCTCAAGCCGACCCGCTTCCGCTGCGCTCCAGCGGTCGGCTTAGCTCTACGTTATGCGCTAGCCAAACAATTTTAGAAGGAGAATGCAAATGGAAGGCAATATCAGTCTTAAGAAGTTCATCCTCGGTGTAAAGCAGGAACTTCAAGACGCTTCGGCAGAAGGATCAAAGAATCCATTTTTGGAGCTTACTCAAGTGGAGCTTGAAGCTGAATTTAGCCTTGAAGCCTCAGGAGGTGTAGAAGGGGGTTTTAGTTTCATCGTGAAAGCAAAAGCAGATGCAGCTGCATCACAATCACATAAAGTCAAATTAATCTTTTCACCCTTATCCATAGATGACACCACGACGACGAGTGAAGGCTTGCCACCACAAACGTACCAACTTTCTATTTCAACTACTAGCACTTCTTCCAAGAAAAGTGTCAGGCCCACCTTTCTCACGGTTTCCCCGCTCGTTGTTGGTCGAACCAAGCGTCAGTCGAGATATTTTGTGCCTCAACCAGTTGTGATTGGTCCAAAAATAGATGTTGACGATCTCGTCAAGAAAGTTATGCTCGAAATAAATGAACCAAACAAAAAAGATGGGGGCTCAGAAGAGGGGGGCGCATAACCCTACGCTCGAGTTCGCCCCCTTCGGGGGCTGGGACGCGTTAGCACTAGAGGTTTCTGCATATGACAGAGGATCAGAAGCAGCTAATCAACGAATGGATAGAAGACGCAAGGATGTTGCTTCATGCCCACATGAATTTGTCCGAGACCATGCGTACCAAACATCGCAAACTGGGCATCCCTGCCGCTGTACTGTCCGCTATCGTTGGAACAAGTGTCTTTGCGTCTATCGGGAAAGACCCATCGATATATACCCAAGTGGCCGTTGGTCTTGCCAGTGTGGCAGCTGCGTAGGTCGGGCATGCTGTTTATGCCCGACATCTCCAAACTTAAATATGAATGACGGATTTGGGGTTTAACCGCCGATTTTTCATTTTCGGGTGCTAAAATGTCGGGCAACGGAAAAGCTGTTGCCCGACCTACA
>JANYKK010000042.1 GCA_025361585.1 Methylobacter sp.
ATGGTGAGGCCGAGTACCGACATGTTATCGGTATTCATCACGCCATGAACAAAGCCGACCCGCTGCCAGTGCACGATCATTTCCGCCGTCCTGCGGCAGACTTCTGCAAACCATTTCAGATAAACGTCAAATGAAGGCTCACCCAAATGCGGAAAGTCGGTTCGAATCGTGTAATCCAGCAGTTTTCTCATCAGCTCGATCTCGCCCCTGGCGGCAAAAATCTGGAAATTGCCAAAACGGGTAAACGACGGCGCAACCCGGCACACCACCGCGCCCGGTTCGGGCTTGGGGTTGCCGTTGTAGAACATATCCCGGATAACCTCTTCGCCGGTCAGTATCAGGCTCAATGCCCGAGTGGTCGGCACGCCTAAATGATACATGGCTTCGCTGCACAAAAATTCGCGCACCGAGGAGCGCAACACCGCCAAGCCGTCGGCAGTCCTGGAATAAGGCGTTTCGCCCGCGCCTTTCAGCTGCAATGTCCAATGCTCGCCTCGGCGATTGACCACCTCGCCCAAGTTAATCGCGCGACCATCACCGAGCTGTCCCGCCCAGTTACCGAACTGGTGGCCGCCGTAACAGGTGGCATACGGCTCCATGCCGGGCAACAGCCGGTTACCGACAAACACCCGAGTAAAATCGTCAGACTCGCAAACGGTCGAATCTAAATCCAGCAGCTCGGCAACCTCCCTGGAATAAGCGACTGTTTTCGGATTAGAAACCTGAGTCGGCAACACCCTCGAATAACAGGCGCTAAGTACCTGACGGCGATGGTTGGCGGTTTCCGGGTCTGCGGGCAGCTCGCGGATAAAACGGTTATCGAAAACCAAGTCATCGAGCCTGGAAATTTTTGATTGGGAATTCGTCATAAGCTTAAAACCTCAGGCCAGTTCGATGGGCGGTCAAATTAATAATTTGGGCATATTCTAGCGTTAAACATGAATTCTCCCTGAGATTCGGTTAATATATCTGCTTTAAAAGCCTCCGCTTTTGGATGGCGGCGTGTCGTTTTATTTAATGAATTTTCTGAGGTCGTCGTATGCGTAAAAATCTTCTTACCTTCATTTGGGGCGCCACATTGCTCCTTATGCATCCTTGGAGTCAAGCGGCCAGTGATTTACCTCCCACGGCCAAGGTGGACATGGGCCCGGTAGAAGAAGTCTGTTCCGACTTTACTGATCCCGCATGGCGCAAAGAGCAAGTCGTTGATGGCGTAAAAATACAGGCTTCGCATCTATGTAATCCCGACAATCCGGCTGACATTGCCGCCTTCGTCAAAGGCACCAACGGCATTTCCATGGCAACACTAATGGAAACTCAGCTCGCTGCCGACGCGATTACCATGTCTGACGATGTCGACGGCGACGGCGACCCTGATAAAATCATTATCAAGCTTGAAGTTGCCGAACTCAACGGTCATTCACCCGACATGAAAGACCCGACCACTACCTTCGACATTGCGCCGGGCATCCGGCCGACTTTTTGGGTCTTCGCTCCCAAAACCCGTGACATGTCCACCTTAAGTATTTACGAGCCGGTAGCCAATCCATTGCTGCGCGCACCATCCCCGGTAATCCGTGTCGAGCAGGATGACGTGGTCTGGCTGGTTCTGGAAAACACCCATTATTTGCCGCATTCCATCCACTTGCACGGCATCGATCATCCATTCATGGATCATAGCGGCGCTGGTAATGATGGCGTCGGACAAACCAGCAACCTGGATACGATGCCGGGAAAAAGCAAAACCTACGTGATCAAACCGCGCCAACCGGGCACTATGTATTACCACTGCCATGTTCAGCCGCACACGCATATTCCGATGGGCTTGCAGGGCATTTTCATCGTCGAGGAAAACCGCCCCAACAATTGGCCGCAAACCCTTAATGTCGGCGCAGGGCAAGTTCGTCATCCATCAGTCGCAGTATTGGAAAAATATGCACGGGAATACGACCTGCATTACCAGTCGGCAGATAAAGAGTTACATGATCTGATTGCCCGCTCAGCCAACGATCCGCGTCTGATTGCCAAGCATATCAACATGGAATACGACACCACCGATGCCACCGACGATTATTTTATGCTCAACGGCCGCTCTTTCCCTTATACCTTAAGGGAGTCGCTGATTGAAATGAAACAGGATGAAAAAGTCAAACTGCGGGTTCTGAACGGTCACACTGAATCTATGGCTTTGCATATCCACGGCCATAAGCCGACCGTAACCCATTACGATGGCGTCGATAACGGCCCCAACTCATATATCCAACGCGACGTACACGGCATGGTGCCTGCTCAGCGTATAGACCTGGAATTAAGCGGCGTCGATGACGGCCTGCATAGCTTTGGACAAGGCATCTGGATGTTCCATGACCATGTCGAAAAATCGTTTACCACGAACGGCGTCGGTGAAGGCGGCGACATCAGCTTGGTCGTCTATGACGGCTTCCTTGACGAAAAAGGCATACCCAAATCGCACGGTATGAGCCTTGCGCCCTATTTCACCAAAGGACTATGGAAACGCGATTACCCGATCTGGCAGGATTACGATGAGTGGCGCAGCTTAGGCCTGCCAGACCTGACAGCCACATACCAACCCTCTAAAGTCGCCGTGCAAAACGTACAAGCGCAATGGGCGCCACCGACTACGCCAGCTGAACCTGAAGGCTCCGTGTTCGGTAAACTGTTATTCGGTTTAATACTGGGCTTGTTAAGCTATGTGCTGATAATCAACCGGCAAATCATTATCGACCGTGTTCGTAAATTGCTGAACAAGTAAGCCAAAGGTGGGCAAGCGATGTAATTGTTTGCCCACCTTACAACCCGGCCATCAGAAAACGATCCGTAGTCGCAATCGGTTTTCGATGAAGTTGATACACCGCAACAACCGAGAAGGACAGACTTGAATACAAATCCTCTCCCACTGCTACAGCGCTTGAAAATATGGCAGCTATGGCTATTTACGGTGACTTTCTCTGTGCTGTTGACTGAGACGGTTGTCTCCATCATGGGGATATTATTAAAAGGAGAAATACCTCCCGATTATCTGCTGACCGGATTAGTTGCATCCTGCTTTGTAGCAACCCTAGTTGTGAGCCTGTTGAGTTACTTTATTGGAAAGCTCACTGAAAGCCAGCGACAACTGCATGCCATCATTGAAGCCGAACCTGAGTGCGTGAAGCTGGTGGCCGCAGACGGAACGCTGTTACAGATGAACAGTGCAGGGTTGAATATGATCGAAGCGGATTCATTGGATCAAATCGTCGGCCTGCCTATACCGCAACTTATATTACCGGAATATCTAGATGCTTTCACAGCGCTGACAAAACGCGTGTTCGCGGGCGAGTCCGGCAATCTAAAATTTGAGCTGCGCGGACTTAAAGACTCACATCGCTGGTTAGATACGCACGCTGTTCCGCTACGCGACTCCCATGGACGCATCAGCGCATTGCTCGCAGTTACTCGCGACATCACCGAACGCAAGCTCGCGGAAACCGCACTACGCGAAAGCGAGGATGCACTTCGGCA
>JANYKK010000316.1 GCA_025361585.1 Methylobacter sp.
CGGTCAATTGGTATTCGGCCCTGATGCTATTTATTCCGACAAGGAGCCGCTGACCCTGACTCAAACCGGCACCTATACCTTGCTGCTGGAAGGCTATGTCTATGACACGGCGGCAACCAGCAGCTACAGTTTCAATGTGCAGAAAGTGACCGACGATCAGGCGGCTCTCACCTTGGGCAATACGATTAACGGCAGTATCGCCCATACTGGGCAGCGTGACTTCTACAGCTTTAGCCTAAGCGACGCCAAACAACTGTATGTCGATGTGCTGAGCAACAGCAACACCAATTGGACCTTGGTCGGCCCCATGGGGATGGTGGTGAGCAGGAACTTCGTCAGCACTGATTCGGCCAGTCTCGGCGGGCCGGCTATTTATGACTTAGCCGCCGGTGACTATACCCTGATCATTGCCGGTAATGGCGACATGGTAGGGGACTATAGCTTCCGCGTGTTGGATATAGCCCAAGCCACAGTTGTGACGCCGGGGACGCCGGTAACCGGGCAGTTGACCCCGGCCAGCGAAACCGATTTATACCGGTTTAATGTTACAGCCGGTAACCAATATATCTTTGATAGCCAAAGTTTGTCGAACACAGCTTATTGGCGCTTGCTGGACCCTTACGGACAACTGGTATTCGGCCCCAGTTATATGGGCAGCGATACCGGAACCATCACCTTAACGCAAACAGGCGTTTACACCTTACTGGCCGAAGGCTATATTTACACTGTCGGCACGACCAACTACCAATTCAATATCGCTTACCAGGGCAATACCCCGATTGCGCCATTGTCGACCGGTACGGAACTAACCTTGGGCACAACCGTGGCGGGTGTGTTGCCGTCGGCGCTAACGGATTTCTACTACTTTACTTTAGGTAGCGATACCACCATTTATTTCGATGCGCTGAACAATAACGGCAGTATCAATTGGACCTTGGTAGGCCCTCGCGGCACCGTCGTGTCGGCAAGGAGTTTCACCGGCAGCGATTCGGTCAACCTAGGCGGCGCGGCGGCTATACGATTGCTGGCCGGTACTTACTCATTACGGATCAATGGCCCGGTATCGAACGGTTACAGTTTCCGCGTGTCGGATGTGGCCCAAGCCACGGCATTGACGTTGGGGACGCCGGTCAGCGGCCAACTCAGCCCCGGCAACGAGACCGACCTGTACCAATTCAACGTCACCGCCGGCGAACGGTTTTATTTCGATTATAAAAGTTTTTCCGGTAGTGCTTGGCCGTCTTGGCGCTTGCTGGATCCCAATGGGCAACTGGTGTTCGGCCCTGATTACATGTGGTCGGATAAAGAACCGTTGACCTTGACGCAAACCGGTGCCTATACGCTGTTGATCGAAGGTTATATATCGGCGACTGGAACGATCAGCTACGGCTTCAATGTGCAAAAAGTGACCGATGATCAAGCCACGCTCACCTTGGGCAGTACCGTTAACGGCAGCATCGATCATGTCGGGCAGCGCGACTTTTACAGTTTTAGCCTGAGTGGGGCCAAGCAGCTTTATTTCGATTCATTAATCAATAACTATTACCTGAACTGGACGTTGGTGGGGCCAAAAGGAACGGTCGTATCCGCAACGCAATTTTCCTATAGCGATTCCAATTACATTAGTGGTTCGGCTATCTATGACCTGGCCGCCGGCGATTACACTCTGATTGTCGATGGTAGCGGCGATAGCGTAGGCAGTTACGGCTTCCGCTTATCGGATATAGCCCAAGCAACGCCCGTTACGTCAGGCACAGTCATTAGCGGACAGCTTAATCCGGGCAATGAGACAGACTTGTACCGGTTCGACGCCATTGCCGGCGAGCAATATTATTTTGACAGTCAATCGCTATCGAACACCGCCTATTGGCGCTTGCTGGATCCTAGCGGACTGGTCGTATTCAATACCCGTTATATGGGATCCGATGTAGGCCCGATAGTGTTGGCGAAAACCGGTGCTTATACCTTATTGGCAGAGGGTTACATTTATAATACCGGCGTCGCCAACTATAGTTTTAAGATACAAAAAGTCACCGACGACCAGGCCCAACTCACCTTGGGTAATACCGTCAATGGCAGCATAGACCATGTGGGACAACGGGATTTTTACAGTTTTACCCTAGGTGAGGCCAAGCAGCTTTATTTCGATTCATTAAGCACTGATTACAATTTGAACTGGTCGTTGGTAGGGCCTAAAGGGACTGTCGTTTCGGCACTACAACTTGCCTATAGTGACGCCAATTACATCAGCGGTCCGGCAATCTACAATCTGGCCGCCGGCGATTACACACTGATTATTGATGGTAGTAGCGATAGGGTGGGCAACTATAGCTTCCGTTTATTGGACATCGCCCAGGCAACGTCTATCACACCGGGCACCATTATCAGCGGCCAGCTTAACCCGGCTAACGAGACGGATATTTACCGGTTCAACGCGAGCGCTGGCGACCAATATTATTTCGACAGCCAAACGCTCTCAAGTACGGCCTATTGGCGCTGGCTGAACCCTTACGGTCAAGTCGCGTTCGACACCAGCTATATGGGTTCCGATATAGGCCCGATAACCTTGGCGGAAACCGGCGTCTATACCTTATTAGTGGAAGGGCCCATCAGCAGTACCGGACTGATCAATTATAAGTTTAGCGCCGTGGCGGTGCCTAAAGTCGCCAAAGTCATCATCACCGGCCTGGGCACTGAGCCAGGGCCAGACTTGATCGTGCGCAACTTGGCGGCCACCCCCGTTGATGCGCAGCTTAAATCCGGCGGACAGGTCGTATTGAGCTGGGAAACCTTCAATAACGGCAACCAGGCCACCGCATCGGCGTGGCAAGACCGGGTGATCGTCCGCAACGTTTCGACCAACGAGATCATCGGCAACTATTTGGTGAATTACAACGATGTCGGCACAGCGCCTTTGGATGCGGGGGCGGGGCGTGCCCGGCAAATCACCCTTACCTTGCCGGAAGGCAACAGGGGCGCCGGGAATTTGTCTTTCCAAGTCACCGCGGACGTCGCCAACAACGTTGTCGAAACCGGCATAAACGGCGAGCAAAACAATGCCGCGATCACCACCATCCAATCGACCTTGTCCGCTTACCCCGATTTGGTGTTGGGGTCGTTAGGTATCGAGCCTCCCGGCGCCTGGTCGCCAGGCACCGCCGTGACCTTGAACTGGCGGGTCAGCAACACCGGCGATGCCGACATCAGCAAAGCCTGGAAAGACCATATCCAGGTACGCAACCTGTCGACCGGTCAACTGGTTGCGGGCGTGGATTTGCCCTATAACCCTGCCATTGACGGAACGCTGGCGGCAGGCGGTTTTATCGACCGCGCCTATACCTTGACCTGGCCTACAGGCGTCAATGCGGCCGGGCGCTTTGAGTTTACGATCAGCACCGACTACAACGCGGACATCTTTGAAAACAACCTGCAAGATACCGCCGAAACCAATAACACCAGCATCACCACTATCGCTTCCGGCCCCGACTTATTGGTTAAGAACCTGCATACGGATCAGGCAACGATCTATGCCGGGGGACTCATCACTTTAGCCTGGGAAACCTGGAACGAAGGGCCGGCGGTTGCGCCTGCCGGGTTTAATGAGCGGATTGTTATCACCAATAAAACCACCGGCGAACAACTGCTCAATACCAGCATTGCTTACGATACGGCCCAAGCGGGAATGGGGCTGATTGCTTCGGGCGAGTTCAGGAATCGCAGCTTTAATTTCCGGCTTCCCGACGGCAAGCGCGGCGTAGGCGACATTGAAATTCGCGTGGTCACCAACCAAAATGCGGCGGGGCAAAGCGCATTATTCGAAACTAACGCAACCAATACCGCCGGCGCCAACAATACCGTAAGCTTTCAGGCCCAATCCTTAGCAGTCCCTTACGCGGATTTGCAGGTGGCGAATTTTACCGCGCCGGTTAGCGGCGTAGCCGGAGAAGCCATCAACGTCAGCTGGAGCGTTGCCAATAACGGCAACCTGGACACCCCGGCCGCCTGGAATGACCAGATAGTGATCAGCACGGACAGCATCATCGGCAATAGCGATGACGTGGTGATCGGCACTTACCGTCATACCGGCATTCTTAAAACCGGCGAATCCTATACCAAATCGGTTTCCGTCAATTTGCCGTTCAAGCCTGCGGGCAGGTATTACCTGGCGGTTAAGTCCGATAGCGGCTTGGAAGTATTAGAGCCTGATACGCGGGCCGATAATACTACGCCGGTATCGGCGATAGACTTGCAGACCCCTTACGCCGACCTGACGGTGGTTAACGTCACTGCGCCGGAAAGCGCCCTCAGCGGCGAGAACATCCTGATCACCTGGGAAGTCAACAACAACGGCAACGCTAAAACCGACCTGGCGCTGTGGAACGACCGGGTGATTTTATCAAGCGACACCACTCCCAGCGCCGACGACATTATCCTGTCCGGCTCGATTACCCATGCCGGCCAGATCGCGTCAGGACAAGGTTATCTGGGCAAAGCCACGCTAACATTGCCCAGGGATCTGGTCGGCGACTATTACGTGCTGGTCGATACCAACACCAACCGCACCGTGACCGAGGATGGCCGCACCGCCAACAACGTCGGCGCTGGCCTTGCCAAATTGAGCGTGGCTTTAGCGCCGGTCGCGGACTTGACGGTCAGCGACGTGACCGGGCCTACCGCGTTGCGTCCCGGCGAACCGGCCACGGTCAGCTACACCCTGGCGAATTCGGGCAATACCGCAGCAGCCGGCCCTTGGCGCGACCGGATCTACCTGGATACCGGTACCGGCGGCTTGGTCGAAGTCGCCAACAGTTTTTATCTCGACACCCTGCAAGCAGGAGCGAGCGAAACCCGAAGCATCACGTTTACCCTGCCGACCGGATTTGCCGAGGGCGATTTTCGCTGGGTGGTTAAAACCGATACCGACAACACCGTTTACGAGCGGACTAACGAAAACAACAATGCGGCAACGTCGGCGGTCGGCGTCCATGTCGCGCGCGTCGATCTGGCGGTGACCGGCGTGACCGGGCCGAGCTTGGTGGAATCGGGTTCCAGCGTCCATCTGGCCTGGTCGGTGATCAACAACGGCAGCCATGCGCTGGGCAATTGGGTTGACCAAGTGTTCTTGTCCAAAAACGGCGTGTTGACCCAAGTCGCCGAGATAGCCCGTAACGGATCATTGGCGACCGGCGAGACCTATACCGCTGCGGCCGACTTCTTGATTCCGATTGAAGCGAACGGCGAATACGAATTGGTCGTGATGACCGACGCCAAAAAAGCCTTCGACGACCGCGTCCAAGGCAATAACCGCTTATCGTCGGCGCTGACTATCGACTTAGCCGCTTACGCCGATTTAACCGTCACCGACATCCAGGCGCCAACGCAAGTGATAGCCGATCCGGCACCGGTCGACGTCACCTGGACGGTCACCAACCAAGGCACCGGCACCGGCAAAACCGCG
Source organism: Methylobacter sp. (assembly GCA_025361585.1). Classification (GTDB taxonomy): domain Bacteria; phylum Pseudomonadota; class Gammaproteobacteria; order Methylococcales; family Methylomonadaceae; genus Methylobacter_A. Next base: position 5,459 of record JANYKK010000316.1, read on the forward strand.
GCCTGGATCGACCGCGTGGTGCTGTCTAAAGACGCCACCTTCGGCAATAGCGATGACATCGTCATCGGCGAATTTGTCCATGACGGCGCGTTGGCGTCCGGCGAATCCTACACCCGTAGCGAACGGCTGTTGTTGGGGCCGGGTACGACCGGCCGGTATAAACTGTTCGTGGTCAGCGATGCCAAAAGCCAAGTGTTCGAGAATTTCTCCGAAACCAACAACGTCCTGCAAGCCGCGCAAAACCTGGACGTAATGCCGATCCCCTATGCCGATTTGCAGGTGGAATCCGTCACCACCCAAGGCGTCGCGGCCAGCGGCAGGCCGTTAAGCATCAGCTGGGACGTGGTCAACCACGGCATCGGCATCACCAACCTCGACAGCTGGAGCGACAAAGTCTGGCTCAGCCGTAACGCGGACGGCAGCGACATCGTCGCCGACTTCGGCGCGGCCAACCATATCGGCACACTCGCCGTCGACGGCCGTTACACCCGCAGCATCAACGTGCTGCTGCCCGAAGGCATCGTCGGCAACTTCTATCTCAACGTCGGCACCGGCGGGCCGTTCGAATTCATTTACGACAAAAACAATACCGGCCGGTCTGTCGCGATTCCGGTCGCCTTATCGCCATCGCCGGATTTACGCGTCGAAAGCATTACCCTGCCTGCCGCCGCCAACGAAGGCGGGCTGATCGACGTCAGCTGGACAGTCGTTAACCAGGGCGATGCCGCTGCATCGGGCTTATGGGTGGATACCGTCCTGCTGGTGCCGGTCGGAAGCACCGGCCCAGCCGTTACCCTGGGCAGTTTTACCTACGACCGCAGCCTGGAATCGGGCATCCGCTATACCCGCACCGAACAACTGCGCTTGCCCGGCAAAATAGAAGGCTTGTACCGCATCAAAGTCATCGCCAACGCCAACCTGGGTAAAGCCGGCAGCCAAGTTTACGAATACGGCGCGGCCAGGGACAACAATGCCTTCGATTCGGCCGACACGCTCCAAGTCAGCCTGAACGACCGCCCGGATCTGCGGGTAACCTCGGTCATAGCGCCGGATCACGTGACCGCGGGCACCGCGGCCGGCATCCGTTACACCATCAGCAACCAGGGGCCGGCTGCGGCGACCGGGCGCTGGATCGACAAAGTCTACCTGTCGCTGGACGGCAACCTGAGCGCCGACGACCGGCTGGTCGGCCAGTTCGAAAACGGCGCGGGCTTGGCGCCCAGCGAGAGCTACGCCAACGAAACCGGCCTGGTCAATATCCCGATCTCGTATCGCGGCGACGCCTACCTGATCGTCGTTGCTGACGGCAGCAACAACGTCGACGAATATCCCAACGAGACCAACAACGTCAGGGCCACGCATTTTTATGTCGATGCCGTGCCGTTCGGCGATCTTGTGACCAGCGACATCGTCGCCCCGGATCAGGCCGTCTACGGTTCCAGCATCGAAGTCCGTTATAAAGTCGCCAACCAAGGCAGCGACACCACCCGTGGCGAAGCCGCATCAGTCAACAGCTGGACCGACAGCGTCTGGCTGGCGCGCAACAAACTCAAGCCGGGCGCTTACAAAGGCGACATCCTGCTGGGTTCGTTCACCCATGTCGGCAACCTGGCCGTCGGCGAAGACTACCTGGGCACCGCCCAGGTAAAAATCCCCGACAACGTATTGTCGGGCGACTACTTCATCACCGTCTGGAGCGACACCTACAACACCATCCTGGAAGACACCCTGGCCAGCAACATCAACCTCGACGACCCGGCCGCCGTCGACAATAACAACTACAAGGCCCGCGCGATCAGCGTATTGGGCATCACGCCGCCGGATTTGGCGGTCATCGGCGTTACGGCGCCGGACGCCGCCGATGCCGGCGGCAGCTACAGTTTCAGCTATAGCGTCAAAAACCAGGGCGACGTTTTTACCGGCAATTGGACCGACGTGGTTTATCTCGCGGACGCCCCGGATCTGGCTTCGGCAAAAAACCTCTGGGAAATCGGCAAATACAGCCAAGCGCGCAGCTTGGGCAATAACGAGCAGTACAGCGTCAGCCAGACCGTCCAGCTGGCGCCGTCGGTCAAAGGCCGCTACCTGATCGTCAAGACCGATGCCGTCGGATCGCAAGTTGCCGAAAGCAACGAAAGCAACAACGCAGGCTCCGATGTATCGGTTGTCACCGAGCATCCGGCGGATCTGCAAGTCACCGACATCCGCACCCAGCCGGAAAACTTCTCCGGCGAAGAGACGACGGTGACCTGGATCGTCAACAACCTGGGCGACGCGGTTTGGGCCGGCACCAAAAGCTGGAACGACGCCGTTTACCTCAGCAAAGATCCGTCTTTTATTCCCGAACGGGCAACGCTGCTCGGCGTTTTCGAACACTCGAACATTCAAGGTTTGGCCGCAGGCGGCAGCTACACCACCTCGACCAAAGTCAAACTGCCGCCCGGCACCGACGGCGGCTATTACATTTACGTCATTGCCGACAACCAGGATAACCCGGTTGAAGCGCAAAACCGCCGAGCCAAAGGCGAGTACCTGTCCGGAACCAACAGCAGCGCCGTGGATTTCTATGCCGGCGGAATGATCAACGGCGCTTACCGGGCAGGCACCGCCTTTGAGGCAGGCCAAAACGCCAACAACATCCTGCGCGGCTCGCTGAACATTACCTATCGCGAACCGGATCTTCGGGTCAACAGCATCGTCGTGTCCAACCCCAACCCGTCGTCAGGCCAACCGGTGACCGTCACCTGGACCGTCAGCAACCAGGGTAGCCGTGAAACCCGCAGCAACGGCTGGCTGGATGGACTGTACCTGTCGCGCGACGCCTCCCTGGATGCCGGCGACTATCCGCTGGTCGACAGTGCCATTGCGCTGAGTCCAGAGCATGTGTTGCGGGTTAAATCCGTGTCCTTCTACGAAAACAACAAACCGAAATACCTGAAACCGGGCGAGTCGTACACCTATTCGGCCGTGGTCAACATCCCCGAATCGATCAGCGGCGATTTCCACCTGATCGTTAAAACCGACACCAATGTCTACAAGAACCCCGATAAAACCGAATTAAGCACCGTCCGGGACGACCTCGACGTGCTGAAGGACGTGGGCGGCAGCGGCCTGGTGCCGGAATTCCAGGACGAAGGCAACAACGTCCTGGCCATCAGCCTGCCGATCACCCTGGCGACGCCGCCGGATCTGCAAGTGGCTGCCGTCACCGCGCCGGTCTCCGTGGTGGCCGGGCAGAACTTTACCGTGACTTACCAAGTCAGCAACGCCGGCGGCGATACGCCGAGCGATCAAGGCAACTGGAACGACCTGGTTTACCTGTCCAAAGACCGCTTCCTGGACATCAACAAAGACAGCTACGTCGGCTATGTCAGCCACGCCGGCGGCCTGTCGGCCGGGGGACATTACGACATCAGCATGACCATTACCGCGCCGCGCAACCTCGAAGGCCCGTATTACGTATTTGTCATTACCGACCCGGCCAGAGCGTGGGGCGCGGGCGAAACCGGCAAAGTGCGCGAATTCGGCAAAGAGCAAAATAACGCGACCGCGGCGATACAGCCGATTTTGGTGGAAACGCCGCCGCCTGCCGACCTTATTGCAAGCAATGTGATCTTGTCGGCCGGGGCCAATGTCGGCGACGACATCCAGGTCGACTACACCATCACCAATAACTCGACCAACCCCGCTTTCGGACGCTGGACCGATGCCGTCTACCTGTCCGGCGACAGCAACTGGGACTTGGGCGACATCCTGATCGGCAAAGTCGACCATAACGGCGGCCTGAACGCCAACGCCAGCTACAACGCCAGCCTGAACGCCAAACTGCCGCCGCTGAAAGACGGCAACTGGCGGGTGATCGTCAGGCCCGACCTGTACAACGAAGTATTCGAGGGCAAAATCACCTACACCGCGACCGGCCTGAACCTGCCGCCGCAGGAAGCCAACAACCGCACCGCGTCGGCGGCGACCTTGCAGGTGCAGGTGCCCGCATTAGGCGTAGCCAGTCCGCTGGCGACCACGCTGAGCCCTGGGCAAACACGCTTGTATAAAGTCAGCGTCGCCGCCGGCGAAACCTTGCGCGTCCTGCTCGATTCCTCGGCGGCCGAAGGCGCCAACGAAATCTACGTCCGCTACGGCGACGTGCCGACCAGCTACCTGTTCGATGCGTCCTACACCAACCCGCTGGCGGCCGACCAACAGGCCTTCATCCCCAGCACCCAGGCCGGCGACTATTACGTGCTGATCCGCGCCAACCAAGGCGCAGCCAATACCCCGGTTACCCCCATGGTCACCTTAAGAGCCGATCTGCTGCCGCTGTCCATTACCAAAGTGACGCCGGACCAAGGCGGCACCGGCGACGACAACTACCGCTGGGTGACCATGGACATTGACGGAGCCCATTTCAAAGCCGGTGCGCTGGTCAAACTGTCGCGGCCGGGCGTGTTCGAGGTCGAGCCGACCCGTTGGCAAGTACTCGACGCGACCCATATCCGGGCGATATTCGACCTGCGCGATGCGCCGCACGGCCTGTACGACGTCAGCGTGATCAACCCCGACGGCCAGACCGTCACCGAGGCGACCCGCTACCTGATCGAGCGCGGCATCGAAGCCGACGTCACCATCGGCATCGGCGGCTCCCATACCGTTAATCCGGGCGACGCCGCCAACTACAGCGTCTCCCTGCAAAGCCTGACCAACGTCGATACACCTTACGTCCGATTCGACATCGGCGCGCCGGAAATGGGCCATAGCGCCGACGTGCTGGGCGGCCTGAACCTGCCGTACATCATGTTCGGCAGCAACATCGGCGGTCGGCCGGACGGCCTGACCCTGGACACTGCCGGTAACACCCAAACTTACGGGATCACCCCGACCAACGGCACATTACGGCCTGACATCCCCTGGGCGCAGCTTGACGGCGCGCAAAATACCGCGGGCTTCAACCTGGCGCCCGGCTATGCCCTCGATGTCGGGGCGGGCGGATTCGTCGGCGCGACCTTTAACGTCCAGACCTACCCCGGATTGAAAGAATGGCTGAACTACGATTTTGACGGACTGCGCGACAAACTCTACGCCTTAAGACCTGATTGGAAGAGCCAAGGCCTGTTGGACGGCGGCGTGCAAGACCTGGATAAAATCAGCCAAGGCCTGGCGCAAAAATTCCTGTCCAAAGACCCGGAGACTCATATCACCAAACTGGAAGCGCTGGCCATCCCGTTCCGATTTAACATCGTCGGCGCGGCAACCCCGATCACCCGCGACGAATTCATCCTGGAGCAAAGCCAACACGCCCAAAAACTGCGCGCCGCCATCCTTGCCGACGCCCAAGCTCCGTCCGCCTTAAGTACGCTGGCCGCCGACCAAGCGCAGTGGGTATCCGGTTGGCTCGGCGCGCTGGAAAGCGCCGGCTTATTGCGCCCCTTAGACCAAGCGCCGCCGATCCGCGACAACCCGAAAGTGGTCAGCTTGAACGCCACCCTGGCCACCGGCATCCTGCTGGCCAAAGCCGGCGAAAGCTATCGTACCCAAGCCGACATACTGGGCTTTTTCGCCAAAGTCCAGCAATGGTACGGCGATAGCGCCCAATACGCCGGCGACCCCAACGCAATCAAGGCGGGCATCGATTATGTCGAAACCCGCACAGACAGCGAAGGCAATTATGTCGAAATCCCGGTACCGAAATTAGCCGATGCGAACGCTTTCGACATCAATGCGGCGCAAGATACGCATTTCATCAATTTCAATATTTTCGCGGGCGGCAACACCGAGCTTGAGTATTTGCGCCATATCGGCGTGCTCGACGCAAAATTTAACCCCGTTTCCGCTCAAGCCCTGAACCTGTCCCAATACCTGCAACAATCGGCTCAGCAGAACGCCGACGCCAATGCGTTAGTCAGTGTTCGCGGCCCTCAGGCGGTAACAGGAAGTGACGGCAATAGCTACGTACCGGCGGATGTCGCGCTGCCTTATACCGTGTCGTTCACTAACCCGACTGAAGCGGGCGTCGGGCAGTTGCGCCTGGTCAGCGAAATCGATGCCGACCTCGATATACGCAGCTTGCGTCTTGGCGATCTTAAATTGGGCGACATCAACATTCATCTGCCGATGGACCGAAGCAATTTCCAAGGCGATTTCGATTTTACCGGCAGCAAAGGCTTCATCCTGCGCGTTAGCGCCGGAATAGACGCGTCGACCCGCATTACCACCTGGCTGTTGCAAGCCATCGATCCCGATACCGGCGAAGTCTTGCAAGATAATGTGCGAGGCTTGCTGCTTCCGGCAGCCGATGCCAATGTCGCCAACGCCGAGCAACTGAAGAAAGGCTTTGTCAGCTATACCGTGCGCGCTGCCGATACCGCCCCGTCAAAAGCCGAGATCATTTCCTCGGCACGGATTTTTGTCGATGCGGCGCCGCCTATCGATAGCGCAAAGAGCTTGGTCATGCTGGACGCCAAAGCGCCCGGCACCGTGCTGACCGCGACCTCCCTGGGCAACAACGGCCAAGGCGCGCCCAGTTACGACCTGAATTGGACAGCAACCGACGACGACAGCGGTGTCAAGTCGGTTACCGTTTACGTGGCTGAGAATGGCGGCGACTTCAAGATCTGGCTGCGCCAGGCCGACCCGTCACGAACCCAGGCCGTGTTTACCGGCGAGACCGGCAAGCGTTACGAATTCCTGGCCGTGGCGACCGATAAATCGGGCAACCGCGAAACCGCGTCCTTAACCAATGCCGTGCTGCCCGACGACGGCAGTCGCCAGGAAATACTCGACGCGCTGGGCGTGAACCAAAGCTTAAGCCAAACCGCCGAGTTCCCGCTGGCCGCCGCGGACCGCAGTTATGCGGCCAATGCCTTGTTCCAAGAAGCGGGCAGCCTGCTTCCCGGACATGTCGCGACCACGCAAAAATCCGATTTGCGCTCAGTGCTGGCCCCGTTCACCTTGCGCGGATTCGCCGACGGCTACCAAACCAGCGCCGCCGACATCGGCGCACTGGCGATGGTCGAACTGGCCGACCACGGCATCCTGGCCAGCGCCGGCAGCCTGCGTAATGAAGTGTTCCATTACAATAAGGATGGCGGCAGAAGCACGACGCCATTGTTTACGCTGGAGTCGCCGGTGCTCGATATGGCCGTCGATCAACTCGGGCAATTATGGGTGATGACCGGCGCGCAATTGCTGCAAGTCGATGCAAACACCGGCGAAGTGGTGCAGCGGCTTAACGGCCCCGGCCAGGATCCGTTGACGCATTCGCTGGCTATCCAGCCAACGACCGGCGATATTTACGTTTCCTCAGGCAACGGCATAGACATTTTCCATCCGGCTGAAACCGATTCGGCTAAAGCATGGAAGCATTTTAGCAACCAGCGCGTCGGCGATTTGGCGTTCGGCCCGGACGGCCGTTTATGGGCGGTGGCTTGGACCGGCAGCGAAGTCACTTCAGCCCAGCCCAATCCGACGACCGACATCATCAGTTTTGCCCTGAGTCCCGTAAGGAGCGGCCGCACCGCAGGACGCCCGGAACTGGAGTACCGCTTGTCCGGTGTGATCGACAGCATCGCGTTCGGAGCCGACGGCACCCCGCTGGAAGGCCTGTTGATAGCATCCAGCAACCTGCAACAACGTTCGGTCATTAATGGACAAGCCGCATTAGCCGACGTGCCGCATAAAACATCGGTATGGATGGTTCAGCTTGCCGACAAGCGCGTCCTGCAATTGGCGGACGGCGGCACCCGTGGCGAAAGCATCATCACCACCGCGGACGGCCGCATCCTGGTTGCCCAAACCGGGCATATCGATGTGATAGCTCCGCGCAAAGCGCCGATAGTCAAGGCGATCACTGTGCCCGATGGTGCGCTGGTTCCGTTGCCGATGGCTCAGATCGGCGTTGTCTTCGACCAGGATATGTGGACAGGCGATCCCGGAACGGAAACGACAGATCTTGCCAGCGTATTGAACCCGGCAAACTTTAGCCTAACCGTTCTAGGTGCCAATGCAGGAGCCGTGATTACCCCGCAAAATATCCGTTGGGATGCGCAGGCAAGAACCGCCTGGATCGACGTGCAAGGCTTGGAAGCAGGCCAATACCAACTCAACATCAGCAGCACCCTGCAAAACAGCGCCGAAATCCGTCTGGAGCAAGGCTATGTCAGCACCTTCACCGCGTTGTTCGATATGACCAGCCAGGTGCAGCTTGAGTTCAGCAACACCCGCGCCGACCGGGCGACCGGCGAAGTCAGCTACGACGTCAGCCTGACCAACATCGGTACGGACGATCTTAAAGGCCCGCTGACTTTATTGCTTGATCCGGGCCGTTATTTCGGCGATTCGATCGCCGGCACCAACATGGGCGGCGGCGACCAGTCGGATTTATGGACGATCGATCTCAGTTCAGCCTTATTGGCCAGCGGCGGAAAGTTTGCCGCAGGCGCTACGATTACCGGGCAGACGATTACCGTGACTCCGGCCGGCCTGTTTGCGACCCGCGCCGGCATGGCCGATTTGGTTAAATTCAACCTGGGCCACGGCGTCTATGCCGTGCCTCAGGAGAATGTACCGCCATCGTTAAGCGTTGCCGGACTCACCGATGCCGATACCTTATCTTCGGCGACCGTAGGCCAAGCTTGGACAGGACAGATTGAAGCGATAGACCCCGACGGCACCGTGATGTATTGGGAGTTGGTGCAAGCCCCTGCCGGCATTACCTTGACCCCGCCAACCGACATCACTTCGGCAGCGGACGGTTACCATGCCGTAGCCACCCTGAACTGGACGCCGAGCGCACAAGATGCGGCCAACAGCGAAATCGTCGTGCGCGTGCAGGACAGCCGGGGCGGCGTCGCCACGCGCAAATTCCAATTGCCTGTCATCGGCGGCAACAACGCGCCGGTGATCGAGGCGATCAGGGATATTACTTTAAAAGAAGGCCAAACCCTGAGCCTGCCGCTCGTCGCCGCCGACGCGGACGGCGATGCGTTGACCCTGGTAATCCGCAACCTGCCGGCGGGCGCCGTATTCGACGCCGCCAGCGGGCTATTGAGCTGGACGCCCGGTTACGATCAAGCGGGCAGCTATCAAAACATCACCGTCGTTGCCGGTGACGGCAAGACCACGGTCAGCCGCCAGTTCAACCTGACCGTCGAACAAGGTTACGCCAAACCTGTTTTAGGCGCCGTTGCGCCGCAAACACTCAGGGAAGGGGACAGGTACGCCTTGCAATTGGCGGGTCATGTCGCCAGCAGTGAAGCGCTGGCCGACGGCACCACCGTGACGCTGGAATACAGCGCGCCGTGGCTGCCCGGCGGAGCCAAGCTGAACAGCGAGACCGGCTGGCTGGAATGGACGCCCGGTTACAACCAGCACGGTACATTCCGGGTGCCGGTCACCTTGACCGCAACCTGGCATACGCCCGGCAGCGATCCGGTCATTACTTCAGTCACCAAAGACGTGGTCTTCAACGTGCTCAACGCCAACGGCGCGCCGGTCTTCGATGCTTCGGCATCGCTCAGCACAGGTGCGGCCGAAACCTGGAATATCCTGGAAGGCCAGCCGCTGCAAATCAGCGTTTTCGCATTCGATCCCGATAACACGGGCTTCGAACCGCGCATCCGCTTTCAGCCCGGTGCTGCGGCGACCGGCCCTGAAACCACCGCGCCCACCGTCAGCTACCAAGTAGCCGGCTTGCCGGACGGCGCGACGTTCGATCCCGAAACGCTGGAAATCCTGTGGACGCCGGGCTATGCCCAAGCAGGCACTTACAGCATCACCGTGACCGCAACCGATGACGGCGACGGCACCGGTTCGCCGTCCGTCAGCCAACTGGTGCTGCCGATTGTCGTCGGCAACGCCAACCGCGCGCCGGACATCGGCGATATTAGCAATGCCTTTGTCGACAAAGGCAGTGTGCTGGAAATCCCGGTATCGGCGGTTGATGCGGATGGCAATCC
>JANYKK010000326.1 GCA_025361585.1 Methylobacter sp.
TTGGTGAAACCCGGGAAGAAGCCATCGCCATGGCGGCACAATGGTTAAATGATGAAACAGGCAGGCAAGGTTGTTCAGTCGATTACGCCGAAAGCTTATTAGTAACATCACCCAAACCCGGACAAATGACGATATACCAAACAGATGAAACCATACCTGCCCATGCTGAAAACTGGGGTGGTGAAGAGCTTTTGGATTTGTATTATGATGTATCTTAAAGTTACTGTTGTATCGCTAGAGTTTGCCGTTTTATAGGGTGTGCCTTGGAACTGTACGCAATCAACAATGGCTTCCACCAGTAAGGAACTACCAGCCTCACACTCCGCATCACTTTTAATCACACCCAGTATCGCGATCATTGTGCCATTAATTACAAAACCAAAAAGAATGACTGTTGCGTTTGCAACAATACTACGCATTCACTAAATCATAATTCATATAAATCAATATCGTATAATAGAATACTGCCTTTGGCATGACCTGTGCTTTTACTATTTACAAGTAAACGCACAAACGAGGTCAAGGCAATGCAATTACCAGTATTAAACGATGCCCCTGCGGCGAAAGGCGGCTGTGAAGCCAGTTCATGTGGCACAACCGACAATCAAATGGATTCTCTGCCTGACTCTATCCGGGAAAAGGTACAAAATCATCCGTGCTATTCGGAAGATGCCCATCATTATTTTGCCAGGATGCATGTTGCTGTTGCTCCGGCTTGTAATATCCAGTGCCATTACTGCAACCGTAAATACGATTGCGCCAATGAATCGCGTCCCGGCGTGGTTTCCGAATTGTTGACGCCGGATCAAGCGGTCAAGAAGACCATGGCGGTGGCGGCCAATATTCCGCAAATGACGGTGTTGGGCATTGCCGGTCCCGGCGATCCATTAGCTAATCCCGAGCGTACCTTTGAAACCTTCCGCCGTTTAAGCGAGGAAGCGCCGGATATTAAATTGTGCGTTTCAACGAACGGCTTGGCGCTGCCCGATGCTGTCGAGGAATTGTCCAAGCACAATATCGATCACGTCACGATCACGATTAACTGCGTCGATCCTGAAATCGGCGCGAAGATTTATCCGTGGATTTACTGGAAAAACAAACGCATTAAAGGCGTAAAGGCCGCTAAAATCCTGATCGAACAACAGCAAAAAGGCCTGGAGATGCTGATTGCCAAAGGCATTCTGGTTAAGGTCAACTCGGTGATGATTCCCGGTGTAAACGATCAGCACTTAGCGGAAGTCAGTAAAATTGTTAAATCCAAAGGGGCGTTTTTACACAACGTGATGCCGCTAATTGCTGAAGCCGAGCATGGCACTTTCTATGGCGTGATGGGACAACGCGGGCCTACCCCTGACGAACTGCAAGACCTGCAAGACAGCTGTTCCGGCGATATGAACATGATGCGCCATTGCCGCCAATGCCGCGCCGATGCGGTGGGTATGCTGGGCGAGGATCGGGGCGACGAGTTTACGTTGGATAAGATTGAGGATATGGAAATCGATTATCAGGCGGCGATGGAAAAACGCAAAGTGATCCATCAAGCCATACAGGCTGAAATGGACAGCAAGCGTTTGGAAAAAGCCGAAAAGGCGCAGCAGCATAAACAAGAACCCAAGCTGACTACGCGCCCGGTATTGATGGCCATAGCCACCAGCGGGCAGGGCGTGATTAACATGCACTTCGGTCATGCCAAAGAATTCCTGATTTATGAAGCATCGCCGGACGGCGTGCGCTTTATCAGCCATCGCAAAGCCGATCAATATTGCGGCGGCGATACTACTTGCGGCGACGGCGAAAGCACGTTGCAAGTGACCATCCGCGCTTTGGCCGGATGCGAGGCGGTGCTGTGTTCGAAAGTCGGTTATGAACCCTGGGAGCAGCTGGAAAAGGCCGGTATTCAACCGAACGGCGAGCATGCAATGGAACCCATCGAAGAAGCTGTCATGGCGGTTTATAAGGAGATGGCGGCAGCGGGTAAGTTGGATGAGTCTAAAGATTCAGTTAGGGCCAGTGCGTAGATTAGCGTAATCCCATAAACATCAACTTAAAAACATATCACCACGAAGGCACGAAGTTCACGAAGCTTAGCTAAGTTAAAAACTTCGTGCCTTCGTGGTGAATTAATCTATTTAGTCGATGTGCATGGTGTTAACGCAGTCCACGGTTCTACATTTCCACACGATAATATTTCAGGAGTCCGTCATGGCAGTAAAAATTATTGAATCCTGCGTAAATTGTTTCGCCTGTGAGCCGGTCTGCCCCAGCAACGCTATTTATGAAGCTAAACCGCATTTTTTGGTCGATAGTAAAAAATGCACCGAATGCGAAGGTGATTTTCCTGTTTTCCAATGCGCGAGTATCTGTCCTATTGAAGGCGCGATTCTGGATTCATTAGGCTTGGCAATTAACCCGCCCGGCTCTTTAACCGGAATTTCGCCGGAAAAGATGGCCGAAGCAATGGCTGAGTTACAGTCCCACTAAGCAAGGACATCCTGATGGCTACCGTCTATTTCTATGAAAAGCCCGGCTGTGTTAACAACACCCGGCAAAAGAAATTATTAGCCGCAGCGGGGCATCAGGTTGTGGAGCTGAATATATTGACTGAACCTTGGCAAGAAGACCGTTTGCGTACTTTTTTCGGCGAACTGGCGGTACGCGATTGGTTCAATTACAGCGCTCCAGCGCTTAAATATGGCGAGATTGATCCAGATAAGCTGACGGAACAACAAGCCTTGGCACTGATGCTGGAGAACCCGCTATTAATACGCCGCCCGTTAATGCAAGTCGGCGACAGCGTAATGGCTGGATTCGATCAACAGACCGTAGATAACTGGATCGGCTTAAAAGAAATCGAGGCAGCTCAGGATCTGGAAAGCGGTCCTCGTCTGCATGCTCAAGATAACCAGTGTGGCTAAGGGGCGTGAAAGGGTTGAGGATCGCTACGCGGTCTCTTGTGCGTGTGTCCATTCGGGGATACGCATTCAATAAATTCCGACCGAAGAAGAAATCAAAATCTGTCGCGAATACGGGCATGGCATGGCACAGGACTGAGGGGTATTTAGATAACCCGAAGTGATTGATATGGCCCGTCTTGCTTAAGTTTTTTTAACACACCAGGAGAGTAGCAATGGCGAAAGCGTCAATTACCTTTGAAGATATTAATGTCACCGTTTCGGCACCTGCGGGTACCCGAGTGATTGAGATTTCCGAAAAGGTCGGTTCAGGTATTACTTATGGCTGCCGCGAAGGCGACTGCGGTACCTGCATCATGAAAGTAACGGAAGGCTGGAGCAATCTGACCGAACCGTCTGTGCTTGAAGATAAAGTCCTGCGCGAGAATATGGCCGGTAAGCATAACCGGCTGGCATGTCAGGCGCAGGTGCTGGGCGGAACTATCAAGGTCAAGCCGGTTTAAAACACGCGTTTCTCGTTTGTGGGGGCGACTTCGCCTAAAGCGCCTACTGTTGGTAGTCGCCCTCACAATTATGTCCGTGTCTTAACTTAACAGCAATGACACAGAACCATGCGACAACACATCACGTTTAATTAAGGAGTAAATCATGGCTTTAGTTACTTTCTCGAATCCAGAATACCGGGATAAAACCGTCTATGCCGTGGCAGGCAGTCATACGGAAACGCTATTAAAGTTGGCGCGGGAAAACAAAATTCCGATCAATTACCAATGCGAGGACGGCGAATGCGGCACCTGCCTGGTAAAAGTCAGCAGCATCGATAAAAAGCATCAGCGTATGGGCGGCCCTTTAACTGAAAAAGAGAAGTCAGTACTGCAATCCAGCGGCAAAATCAGCAAAGAAGAAATGGAGCGCATGATTGTTGACGATTTACCGTCGCCCTGGCGCTTGGCTTGCCAAATGATAGTCAGGGATGAAGATATTCTGGTCGAATATTAACCATGTCTGTCGCGCTTCAACTCCATGATGACCGGGAACAAATCTATTCCCGGCTAACATCAAATCGGTTGGTGTCAACCGCAGGGGTTGTCCCCATGACTGTAAATGGCGTTATCACGCCAAACAGTCATGTGACGCCTAATCATGAATGGCTGGCCTGCATGATGGCCAGCTGGTGTGCAGGGCAGGGCGTATTGCCAGATTATTTGGGGTTGGAGTCCGAGCAGTTCATTGCGTTAAAAAAACATTTTTTTCCGGGTTGCAGCATTCCAGAACAAGCGCCATCGGGCAGCAAGTTGGATTTTAACCGAATGCTGGAAAGAGATGATCTGGTTAATTTGTTAAAAAATTCCAGCAAGCCCGGAGTTATCGAAATAGACTGGGTCATCGGCATTATCGTAGCAGGAAGTCTGGGCAGCGATCATTTATGGCAGGATTTAGGACTCTGGTCGCGCGCGCAATTAAGCGCGATGCTGCAATACAACTTCCCCGAATTAGCCGCAAAAAACGACAAGGATATGAAGTGGAAAAAATTCCTGTACAAACAGCTTTGCGAGGCAGAGGGTTTGTATCTGTGTCGCGTACCTTCTTGCGAGGTGTGTGTCGACTATTCCAAATGTTACGGCTCCGAGGAATAGCGTTCGAATTTACTTTTTTAACGAGCGCTTTAAACAAACCAACTGCGTCGATTGCCAGCCTTGTTTTTCATAAAACTCCAAGGCGGGTGAGTTATTCTTATCCGCCAGCAACTGCAAGCGTTTAAGCCCCTGCAGATCAGCCCAGTTAACAGCCGCGGCAAGCAATTTTGCGCCTATGCCCTGATTGCGAAAATCGGCTGCCACAACCAAATCCTCAAGCAAGCCTACCGCGCCGCCTTCCGCAGTGGAAATTAGAACTTGTATGCTGCACATGCCGCGCAGGTTTTCATCATCGCTCGATTCGGCCACAAGAATGCATGCCTGATCGCTTTTTAACAGCAGCTGTAATCCCTGTGTCTGTTTGTCAGGATCAAAATTAAAGTCGGCTTCAATGGCAAACAAGGCTTTTAAAAGCGTCACCAATTGAGGGACGTCGTCGGGATTTGCAGTTCGTATGTTGATCATTTTTATATTAGTGCTCTAGTTGATAAGCCATTATCCAGAAACCGCCAACCCATTGCAGGAAGTGGAGTGCAAGCTTTGCTTGCGCTTGCAGGCGAAGCCTGCACTCTGGTAGACAGTAAGATGGCATAGCCAATTGTCAAAGCGGCGGCATGACACCCAGAATCGGCGCGTTGCTTTTAAACGCCACCCATACCGGCATGCCGGGCATAAACGCCATGCTTTGTACGCTCTGCTGCGTGATCATGGCAACCAGCGTTTCGCCTCCGGATAACAAAATAATCAGCTCAGCATTCACTTCATCCTGTTGGATACGAATCACGCTGCCGGACAACCGGTTGCGTGCTGAAAACCGACTCAACTCAGAATCGGTCACTACCATTATGTCAGCGCTGTTGATCAACAAAACCGCATCGGCTCCGATCTTTAACTCAAGCTCGCTGAGCGATGTCAGGGTGATGGTGGTAATAACCTGTTCGCCACCTTTCAATTTTACGATAACCTCAGCATTCACAGCACCTGATTGAATCGCGACAATACTGCCGAAAATCTGGTTGCGGGCGCTGGTTTTAACCACCAGACGCTGCAACAACAAGAGCGTGTCGGGATCGTCGGCAAGACTACGATTGAGTTGATCAAGAAACTGCCGATGCTGTTGTTCCAAGCGGGTAAACAGCGCCAACAAAGAGCGCCCCGCCTCGGTTAAGCAGGTGCCGCCGCCTTTGCTGCCGCCGGTTGCGGTGCGGACTAATGTTTGCGGCGCGCCGTTATTGGCTCTTTCGATGATTTGCCAAGCGCCTTTGTAACTCAAACCCACCTGCTTGGCTGCCTGATTGAGCGAGCCACTTTGATCTATAGCACTTAATAAGCCGATCATGCGGTTGTCCAGGCCGACTAAGCGCAATTCGCCATCGACCCAGGGTGTTGGAATATTGTTGCGGTTTAAGCTGTCAGCCATAAATGATTGTGTTGCGGTGCAATCTGCGAGTTAAACATTATTTCCCGAATGATGTGAAGACAGGTTGAATAACCGCTATATCATGAAGCCTACAAAAACAGGCCAAAGTGTTTGAAATACGACATTGTTTGCTTTTTGGCATAAAACAATAATCAATATAATTCAATGACATAACCGTTGCGCCAATAATTGGCACATCACATGCTTAGGATATTATCATTAGCTCGTTATGTACTTTAATATATAGCGATGCTACACTGAATCCGTGTCTTATTGTAATCTTCCCGAATAAGACTCTCTATGCATCGGCTAATCAACGTGGATGCAAACATTATAGTTATAGGTCATTGATGATGCGAATAAAATCTCTTACCGGCGTTACTGCTAATCATACGCTCAGTTTAATAGTCGCCAGCGGCTTTTGTTTAGGACAAAGCGTCGATACTGTTCAAGCCGCAGAACCCCAACAAAGCTATAGTCGTGCGCCAATGGCCGCTTACAACTTTATGATGCAAGACCCTCTGTTAGGCAATAACTATGAGAAACCGGTGTGGAATTTGCACGATACGCTCGGTTTACCTGAATGGTTATCGGTGGGACTTGAGCAAAGAACCCGATATGAATCTGTGTCGGATACATTCAAGGGGTCGCTTGCTTCTCCCGCACCTGCTGCCAGAGGAGGCGATCAGCAAATTGCGTTTCAATCCGATCTTTGGCTACAAGCCAGACTGGGTAAATTCCGTTTTGCCACAGAATTCCTGGATGCCAGAACCACCCTTTCAGATTCGGGTACAAACAACATACCTAATCCCCCCAATAACTCGACGACGGATACATTCGATTTCGCTCAAGGCTATGTGTCTTGGGCCGATCAAAATGCATTTTTTAGCGGAAAAGGGGCTGAGGTCAAGGTAGGGCGCCAAACTATGGATTTGGGTAGCAGAAGACTGGCAGCAAGACCTATCTTTCGGAATACCGTCAACAATTTTACCGGCGTCCGGCTTAGAGTCATTGATTATGACCGCTGGCAATTCAACGCTTTTGTGACCATGCCCGTCCTTCGATACCCTACCTATAATTCCGTTATACCCGATGCAAATATGATGAACCACCAGAAATGGGATGTAGAAGATACCCATACCTGGTTTTCCGGCGGAATTTTAGAAGGTAACAAACTTTATAAAGATATTAATGCCGAAATGTATCTTTACCATCTCGATGAAGGAGACAACCCGCGTAACCCCACTCGAAATCGGCGCTATTTCACCCCAGGCATCCGACTCTTCCAAAAACCCAGCAAAGGTAACTTTGA
>JANYKK010000330.1 GCA_025361585.1 Methylobacter sp.
ATGGCAATGATGGCCGTCGGCTATCAAGCGGAGGCGGATATGCTTGATGACGATTTTAAGGAAACCGAATTAGCCGCTCGTTCCAGGGCCGCACTGAATGAACGCTTTTATGCGGGGCAATGGGGCAGGGGAGTTGAATGAATTTCTTGATCTGACAATTGCCAAAATTAGCCTCAACTGCATCAGACATTGACTGTCTCAGTTCGACTCAAAAGCGACAATTGGTTTAATTTTGCCAATGACCGCAAATTGAATATAAGCCGATATTGGGTTTGCAGAAGTAGGCTGGGTTGAATGATAATGAAACCCAGCTTCGAAGCTGATAAGTTTTGTAATCCAAAGGGCAGTTTAATGCAATGAAACTCGGTTATTTCAAAACATCTGCTGGGTTTCGCTTTGCTCTACCCAGCCTACGGCCCTCGATTTTAAACGTAATCAAGCCAGTAACGTGTTGAAGCAAGCGCGCACGGCTCTGTCGAACAATGAGCCGCAATCGGCAAAAGAGTCTTTAGCGGATGCTTTAAACCGGTATAAAGAAATCAAACAGCTTTATGCGGCAAACCACTAATCTAAAGGTGGATGCGCCGTCAGGCAGTCCACTTTAAAAGAAGGGACAAACTAAACCCTTATTCGGAGATTTCGAGTAAGGGTTTTTTTGCTGTGCGCAACGCCGATTAACGAAAAAGGAGTACGATATGCGCACTCGCACCTTACAGCAAATGATAAGATCCATCGCCGACTTTCCCGGCTACTTTCATCGTGGATTCGAGATGGTTACTTATTGGAATGTTCAATTATTGGCTAAGCAATCATGAACAGCGGATCAAATATTTTACCTGGTTCTGTGTTGTACCTTTTTCATGGAGGAGGGCCTTTACCCTTGCTTGGGGATAAAGGCCATCAGAACATGATCAATATTATTAGAGAGGTTACGCGAACGCTTGCGAAGCCTACCGCTATTTTAGTCATTAGCGCGCACTGGGAAGAGAGTAAACCAACCATTACCAGCGGGACGTCGCCTTCATTGATATATGATTATTATGGGTTTCCCAAAGAATCCTATGAAATCGAGTATCCCGCGCCAGGCGCGCCTGAGCTGGCGAATAAGATTTTTAATCTCTTAGGAAGAGCCGGTATTGAAGCAAAACTAGACGGCCAACGGGGTTTTGATCATGGTTTATTTGTGCCATTAAAGCTTATGTATCCTGAGGCAAACATTCCCTGTGTTCAATTGTCTCTGGTCGATAGCTTGCAGCCCGAAGAGCATATCCAAATTGGTAAAGCCTTAGCTGATTTGAGAAAAGATAACGTTCTTATTATTGGTTCCGGGTTTTCATTCCATAATCTCAAAGAATTTTTTGCGCCATCGACAAAAGAAGCCCGAGCTATGAATGAGTCCTTCGAGCAATGGCTGATTGATACCTGTTCTAATAATCTGCTGACCGAAGAGGAGCGGGAGCAACGATTGATCAATTGGGACAATGCCCCTGCTGCAAGATACTGCCATCCAAGAGAAGAGCATTTATTGCCCTTACACGTTTGCTATGGCGTCGCCCGCACTGCGGCAAAAAAAGTATTCGAAATTGAAGTAATGGGGAAAATGGCTAGTGCTTATCTTTGGTAAAATAGTTTTATTCAAACCTGAAATGAAAAGCCCTTTAACCAAGGGATCAGCTGACGCCAAACTGCCTGCACTTTATAAGCAATCGAAACTCATAATGAGAATTACTGTCTGCAAAGAAGACGGTACACTTGGAACCTTTTGACTCAGCTGCCTTAATCAGGCAGGCAAGTCGTATTTAATTATCAGGCATTCATGCAATTTTTTGTTAAGCCAAATCCTTTTTTCAAGCTGTTATGTTTTCGTGTCCTAATCGTTCTCGCCTACCAAATAATGGCGATCGTGGTGGGTTGGCATATCTACGAGCTGACGCATGACACATTTGCGTTGGGCCTGGTCGGATTGGCCGAGGTTATCCCCTACTTCTGCTGCGCGCTGTTTGCAGGCTATGCGGTAGATCACCATTCTCGGCGCATGTTCGGCGTGCTCGCCTGCCTGTTGCTGTTTCTTACCGCGCTGACGCTGGCAGCAGTGTCGGCAGGATGGATAGGCGGCAATCCTTCGTTGTGGATCTACGGCTCTATCGCCTTTACCGGAGTGGCGCGTGCGTTTATTGGCCCATCGTACAGCGCGATGTTTGCCCTGATATTGTCGCGTGACCAATATGCCCGTGCCTCGGGAATCGGAAGTGCCGTGTTCCAGTTCGGGCTCGTGGTCGGACCTGCGTTAGGCGGTATCCTGGTCGGCTGGGCAGGTAAGATTGCCGCCTACGGCGTTGCAGCCGGCCTGTGTTTGGTTGCTGCAGTGGCATTGCTGTCACTACGTGTCGAAGAACCTCCAGCAGCGGCCAGCGCACCTATTTTCACCAGCATCGCCGAGGGACTGCGTTTCGTGTTCAGCAACCAGATCATCTTGGGCGCGCAGTCGCTGGACATGTTTGCCGTACTGTTCGGAGGCGCGGTTTCCATGCTGCCTGCGTTCATTCACGACGTCTTTCATTACGGCCCCGAGGGACTTGGGATTCTTCGCGCCGCGCCAGCCGCCGGTGCCGTGATGACAGGGCTATTGCTCGCCCGTCATCCGATCAATCTGCATGCCGGACGCTGGCTGCTGACAGCTGTGGCAGGGTTCGGGTTTTGTATGATCGGCTTTGCCATATCAACAAACTTCTGGGTTGCCGGATTGCTGTTGATACTCTCCGGCGTTTGCGATGGGGTATCTGTGGTCATGCGCACGACCATTATGCAACTGGCGACGCCCGATGCCATGCGTGGCCGGGTTTCCGCTATCAACGGCATCTTTATCGGCTCATCCAACGAGCTAGGGGCTTTTGAGTCCGGTATTGCTGCGCGCTTGATGGGGCTGGTGCCGTCGGTAGTTTTCGGTGGCGTGATGACGTTGATTGTGGTTGCTGCGACGGCAAAACTGGCGCCCAAACTGCGCCGGTTGGAACTTCACCAACTGCATTGATTCTGTTGATTATGCGTAGCAAAAAAGATATTAGCCTGACATCTGGTTTTATCGCTATACATAGCTGGTCGTTATTTCGAGCGAAAGCGAAGTTGATGTCTATGAGGCACAGGCCTCGTCTAACGCAGATTTACCAGCGCCATCAATTGCTCTTCATCAACCGGCCTAGTTAAGCAGTAATCAAAACCGGCGGCTAGGGCTTCGGTTTTTTTGTTGCTGTCGGCAAACGTGCTGACAGCGGCGACTTTTAACGGGTTATTCTGACTTCTCAGGATTTTTATCATTTCCAGTCCCGACATGACTGGCATG
>JANYKK010000096.1 GCA_025361585.1 Methylobacter sp.
TGGTCGCTGATCGATGCTATTGCGGCGGTTTCCTGCGCCTGCTGCTCGGTCAACTGCGGCAGGATGGTCGGCAAGCGCGAGGCAATCATCGATTTGCCGGTGCCGGGCGGGCCTAGCATGATTAAGTTATGCGCACCAGCCGCGGCAATCTCGAAAGCCCGTTTGACGTGGTATTGGCCGTGCACATCGGCAAAGTCTATATCGGCGGTCTTTACGGCCTGCTCTTCCTGCTGGAACTCGATCTGTATTAGATGCTGCCCGGTCAGGTGGGAGCAGACTTCCAGCAAATGCATGGCCGGGATGATTTCAATATCCTTGACCAGCGCCGCTTCGGCGGTATTTTCCTTGGGCAGGATCAGTTTTCGGTGATTGTTCCTAGCCTGTATCGCTATCGGCAACACGCCGTTGATAGCCCGCAGTTCACCGCCCAGCGACAGCTCACCGACACATTCGTAGTGATGCAGATGAGCTATCGGAATCTGGCCGGATGCTGCCAAAATGCCCAACGCAATAGCCAAATCGAATCGCCCGCCTTCTTTAGGTAAGTCGGCGGGAGCCAGGTTGACCGTGATGCGTTGCATTGGGAATTCGAAGCGGGAGTTCAATATCGCGCCCCGAACCCGATCCTTGCTTTCCTTGACCGCCGTTTCCGGCAAGCCGACGATGTTGAGCGCAGGCAGGCCGTTGGATATGTGCACCTCAACGGTGACCAACGGCGCTTCGATGCCGGAACGGCCGCGACTGTAGATTACCGCTAAGGAAGACATGGCTGCTTACATTTCTTCTTTGCTGAGCACTTGCTGTTCCATCTCGGCGACGCGCTTTTCCAGGTCTTCGAGCTTTGAGCGGGTTTTTGCCAATACCAGCTTTTGCACTTCGAATTCTTCACGGGTCACCAAGTCCAGCTTGCCTAACGCGCCTTGCAAAATGCCGTGAAAGCTTTTTTCAAGGTCGTCTTTTAGGTTATTTAAACCGGGAGGTATCGCGCCAGCCAAACGGTTGGCAATATCATCAAGGGATTTAGTATCGAACATTAGGATAATCTCGTATTATGGTTGGTCGGGTAACCTATAAAAGCATCACCACGAAGACACGAAGGACACGAAGAAAAGCAAAGTAAAAAAACTTCGTGTCCTTCGTGTCTTCGTGGTGAAAAAATCTACTTACAAATTAAACGCTTTTTTAACAAACTCTGGTTGCGCCAAAGACGCTTGGTGTATATCGACGTTGTAATACGTCGTGTCGAACTGCTTGTTTGCACTATCCGCTTCCCTGAACTTGCCCAGGTCGCCTTTGCTGGCAATCGTTGCGCTCCACCAGCCGGAAGGATACAGGCATTGCGGGAAGAACAAAGTCTGCAAATGCTGGAAGCCGGTCACACTCATTGCATCGCGCATTTCTCCGATCAGTTTCATGTGGTACAGTGCCGACTCGCTTTGCTGAACGACCATGCCGTGTTCAGACAGACAGGCAAAACAGTCTCGGTAAAATTCTTCGCTGAACAAGCCTAAAGCAGGGCCGACCGGGTCGGTGCTGTCAACGATAATAATATCCACCGAATTCGGTTCGGCGTCTTTGACCCATTTAATGCCGTCGATAAATTTCAATTCGGCTCGGGGATCGTCGTTGGATTCGCATAGCTCGGGAAAGTAAATTTCCGCAAGCCGCGTGACCCGCTCGTCAATATCGATCTGAACCGCTTGTTCCACCGATGGATGCTTTAACACTTCCCGTAACGTACCGCAGTCGCCGCCGCCGATAATCCATACTCTTTTTGGATTGGGATGAGTGAACAAAGCCGGGTGGCTCATCATTTCATGGTAAAAGAAGTTGTCGCGGGTCGATACCATCGTGCAACCGTCGATTATCATCAAATTACCGAAGGTTTCAGTCTCATAGATTTCAAGATGTTGAAACTCGGATTGCTCCTCGTGCAACTTCTTTTTAATTTTTAGCGAAAAGGCCGAACCAGCGTCTGAGTGCTGCTCGGTAAACCATTCGGATGGGTTCATAGTGTGGATTCCTGGAAAATAAACGCATAAAGATTCGGTCATTATATTAGAATTTGGCAATACACGGCACAACGGAGTTAATAAAGTTGAATTTAAGTCAAAGCAAAACCTGGACAACTAGGCAATCTGCACAAACCTATGCGATAGATAATTGGGGGCAGGGCTATTTTTCGATCAACGCTGCCGGGCATGTTTCTGTAAAGCCTAGTTCCGAAAAGGATGTGCAACTGGATTTGTACGAAATCGCCCAGTCGCTGAACGACAAGAAGCTGTCCTTGCCGGTGCTGGTGCGTTTTACCGATATTTTAAAAGACCGCGTCACCCAGTTATCCCGCGCATTCCAAAAGGCCTGTGTCAATAACGATTACCATGGCAGCTACACGCCGGTTTACCCGATTAAGGTCAACCAGCAACGCAAGGTGGTCGAAGGCATTCTGGCGGCCGACAACATAGGCCTGGAAGCGGGCAGCAAGCCGGAATTGTTGGCAATCATGGCGCTGTCCAATAAAGGCGTGGTGGTCTGTAACGGTTACAAAGATCGTGCTTATATCCGTCTGGCGCTGATCGGCCTGAAAATGGGCTTGAACCTTTATCTGGTTATTGAAAAGCCGCTGGAACTGGAATTGATTATCGAAGAGGCGGCGCGCCTGAATGTGAAGCCGCAATTGGGCGTCAGGATCAGGCTGTCCAGCATCAGCGCGGGAAAATGGCAAAACAGCGGCGGCGAAAAATCCAAGTTCGGTTTCCACGCCCACGAGGTGTTGCAGCTGGTTCAGCGCCTTAAGCAAGTCGGTCTGCTGGATACGTTGAAACTGATGCACTTTCACATGGGTTCGCAAATCGCCAACATCCACGACATCAAAGTGGCGCTGAAAGAAGCCGGGCAGTTTTACGTTGAACTGCGTCGTTTGGGTGCCGGGATCAAGATCGTCGATGCAGGCGGCGGGTTGGGCGTGGATTACGACGGCAGCCATTCGCGGCGCGAGTCGTCAATCAACTACAGCCTGGATGAATACGCCCAGAACATTGTGCGCAGCTTTGCCGATATTTGCGCCGAAAAGCAAGTGCCGCAGCCGGACATTATCACCGAGTCGGGCCGCGCGCTGACCGCCCATCATGCGGTTTTGATCACCAATGTGACCGATATTGAATCCGTCTACACTAACCACACCCAGCTGCAAGCCTTGCCGGAGCCGGGCAATCTGGTCGAACATTATCACGACGCGCAATTCGATTTGTCGGAAGCCCGCGCCCAATTTACCCAGGATAAACTGAGCATTACCGGCTTGGCCGAAGCGGAGAACAACTATGCGCTGCTGTGCCGCCAGCTACAGGATAAGCTGAACCCCAACAACCAAAGCGAGGCCGCGATACTAAAGGAACTGAACGAGAAACTGGCCGACAAGGTGTTTTGCAATTTCTCGCTGTTCCAGTCCATGCCGGACATCTGGGGCATCGATCAAATCTTTCCGATCATGCCGATCCACCGGTTGGACGAACAGCCCACGCGCCGCGCCGTTATCCAGGATTTAACCTGCGATTCCGACGGCCGCATCGACCAATATATCGACGGGCAGAATATCGAACACACCCTGCCGGTACATGAAATCGACAGCAAGCAGCCGTACCTGATCGGCTTTTTCATGCTCGGTGCATACCAGGAAATATTGGGCGATATGCACAACCTGTTCGGCGATACCCATTCCATCAACATCGAACTCGACGACCAGGGTTACCATTTTTACGACCTGCACGAAGGCGAACATGTCGATGATCTGCTCGATTATGTGCATATCAACAGCGAAGACTTGAAAACCGCCTACCGGGAGAAGCTGGCTAACAGCGATCTCAGCGAGCAGCAGCGGCAGGACTACGAGCGGGAGCTGATTGCCGGGCTGACGTCTTATACGTATCTGGAAAAATAATTCCAATTGAGGATGATTATGAAAGTTATAGCTAAAGGCTCGGTTATCGTTTTAATGCTGCTTGCAGCCGGTATCGCTCATGCCGGAAAGCTGAGCGATGATAATTTGAATGAGTTTTTGCTGAAGTATGGGGCCGATTTTTCAGCGCATACCGAGAGGTTGTTTCTTGGCTTCGTTAAATACCGGGCGCATGATGACTATCAGGGCTTTGGATCATTCAAGGATAAAGAATGGTTCCCGGATTATGACCGGGATAAGCGTGTCTATGACGGCATTCTTGAAGAGAACCGGGGCTATTTGGCGGATCACGATCTAACTTGGCTGTTCGCAGATTTTTCCGAGCTGACTTCAGCCGCCAATGCCCTTTGGAATGACCTAAAGCTTAAGGACAAGGCCATACGGCGCGCGCAGCATGAAAAACTGAAAACTCACCTGCTTCGGGTGCAGGAGTTATTTGCAAAAAGGGGCTTAAAGACGAGGAGCCGGTTTGTTTTTTGAAAGTTTGTTTTGGGTGGCTCTTTAAGGATGTTCCTGATTAGCAAGATGCTCAGCCATCTCCAAAAGCTCGTCATTCCGGCAGGGACAGATATTTGCTCCTGCAATATCTGCATTCCCCACATCCCTGTGGGTTATGCCGGAATCCAGAGCCAGGGATGGTAACTTGCGAAGTACCCTGCCGCTTGAGTTGGCTTTATCCATCCACATCCATGTGACTGGATACTGGCATCCCTGCCAGTATGACGGTGCTGGCTGAGCAGCTGGCTAATCAGAAGGCCGTCAGTCCACTACGTACTGAATAATAATTTTAATAAGGCACGTTGATTATGACGACCCACACTGCGCAACCCAACCGCCAGACACGCTATGTCGCCATAGCGTTGGTGCTCGGCATCATCGTCGGCGAACTGCTCAACCTGACGCTGGGCGGAACCGAGACGATGAAGCCAATCATCGGCATTTTCGCCGCGCTGACCGACATATTCCTGCGGCTGGTCAAGATGATTATCGCGCCGCTGGTTTTTTCCACGCTGGTGGTGGGCATGGCCAAAATGGGCGACATCCACACCGTTGGCCGGGTCGGCATCAAGGCGATGCTGTGGTTTTTCTCGGCGTCGATATTCAGCCTGCTGCTGGGCATGTTGCTGGTGAACGGCTTTGAACCGGGCAGCACCCTGCACATGGCGCTACCCGAGGTCGGGGCAAAAACCGGCTTGCCGGAGGCCGCGCCGACCCTGAGCAGTTTCGTCTCGCACATGTTCCCGAAAAGTATCATCGAAGCGATGGCGGCCAATGAGATTTTGCAGATCGTGGTGTTCTCGATGTTCTTCGGCGTGGCCTGCGCCTCGCTGGGCGAACTGGCTCACCCGACCGTCAAGCTGCTTGATTCATTAACGCACATCATGCTGAAAGTCACCGGCTACGTGATGCATACCGCGCCGGTTGCGGTGTTTTCGGCCGTAGCCTCGGTCATCGCGCAAAACGGCATCGGCGTGTTGGCCTCTTACGGCCAATTTATCGGCGAGTTTTATTTTGGCTTGTTGTTGCTGTGCGCTACGCTGGGCTGCGTCGGCTTCTTGATACTGGGCCATAAAATCCTGCCCCTGATCCGTCACATCCGCGAACCGATGCTGCTGGCTTTCGGCACCGCCAGCAGCGAGAGCGCTTACCCGAAACTGTTGCAGCAACTCGAGCGCTTCGGCTGCGACGAGAAAGTCTGCGGCTTGGTGCTGCCGTTGGGTTATTCGTTCAACCTCGACGGCAGCATGATGTACATGACTTTTGCGGTGCTGTTTATCGCCCAGGCCTACGGCATCGACATGGCGCTGGGCGACCAGCTGATCATGCTGCTGACGCTCTTGTTCACCAGCAAAGGCGTGGCGGGAGTGCCCCGAGCCTCGCTGATCGTCATTGCCGCCACGCTGTCGATGTTCCATATCCCCGAGGCCGGTTTGCTGTTGCTGCTGGCCGTCGATCAGGTGCTGGACATGGGCCGCAGCGCAACCAATGTGCTCGGCAACAGTATCGCCGCAGCAGTGGTTAGCCGCTGGGAAAAGGCTTTGCGTTAGGGTTTTTGGTTTTTTCGCTGGTTTCCAA
Organism: Methylobacter sp.; assembly: GCA_025361585.1. Taxonomy (GTDB): domain Bacteria; phylum Pseudomonadota; class Gammaproteobacteria; order Methylococcales; family Methylomonadaceae; genus Methylobacter_A. The sequence goes on from JANYKK010000096.1 coordinate 6,032, forward strand.
ACTCTAGCTTCGCGAAACAGGTGGCTGGAGCCTGGAAGACTAGCTTAAATTGACGAATCCTACGAATTATTTTGTTTTACAAAGTTACGTTTTCGCATTTTCAATAAACGCGTCAGAAGTTGAGCGAACCTGCTTTGACCAATAATCTATTGTTTCCTTGTAATATATTGATAACTCATGGCCTTCTAATAATATAGGATCTTGATAACTGAGCCAATTACCCGTATTTTGAAAAACTTCTAAACTTGAATCAATAACCTTTTTGATATGATTGTAATGTAATTCGAGAGCTGTAGAGCTGTAGGGCGGTTTCGCGTTAGCAAACCGCCAATCAACGCACAACATTGATGATTGTCAGTCGAAGTTGTGGCGGATTGCCTAGCGGCGAATCCGCCCTACAATTAAACCACTTCACAATCCGGTAAAACTATGTAGGGGCGCATCGCTCCCCCTTTTCCGATGCTGTTGGTATTCTGGAATCCGCAAATGGTGCGCGGTGCGCACTCTGCTGGAATCACATCGATTCAATCCTCTGTTTTCTGTTATCCACATGTTATTATTCAGTGCTGTAGGCTGGGTAGAGCAACGCGAAACCCAGATTTATGACCGTTGATGCTGGGTTTCATTGTATTCAACCCAGCCTACGTACTACGTTTTTTAGCTGTCTGAACTAAGCGGCTCATCTTCATTTATTCAACAACACGGAGCCGATTCACATCGCCGCCGGTCTCTCTGCGCATCATAAAAACGGGTGCTTGTAAGTAGTCATACGGATTGCTCATGTCTCGCAAACAAGAGACATTCCATGTTCAACTTCCTGATGTTCTTTTTATAAAGAGCCACAAATGACCGTCGACTTTGCAAAAAGATCATCGTTCTTACCGCCATTTGAGGTGAATTATGATCGACATGAAAGCTTCTTCCCACGGCGCCGTTCGCGGCTCCGATTTCGACCGGCGCTCTTCCCAATTTGAAGGGCGCTTCGGGCGCATATTCCGCAGCTTGCCTGCGGCCACTTGGTCTGAAGCCGCATTGCATAAGCTTGCCGGTGACGGTCTCAAGGAAGGGCGGATGGCATCCGAACCCGAGCGGGACGAGACCAATCCAGACTTGCCCTCCGCGCCGCGCGAAGATAACCAGACCAGCCGCCTGCATGACGACGAGGAGAACAGCGGCATTGATGCCGGTTATACCTACCTTGGGCAGTTTATTGATCACGACATTACTTTCGATCCGGCGAGCAGCCTGCAACAGCGCAACGATGTCGATGCGTTGGTTGATTTCCGTACGCCGAGGCTCGACCTGGATTGTCTTTATGGGCGAGGCCCCGACGACCAGCCCTATATGTATGACGGCAAGGGGCGTAAGTTCCAGCTCGGCCGTAATTTGCTTGAGGGATCGGGCGGCAAGGTCATTGCCCATGATCTGCCGCGGCATAGCTGGACGGATCCTGACGGGAAAGTTAATCACCGTGCATTGATTGGGGATAAGCGTAACGATGAAAACGTCATCGTCAGCCAGCTGCACTCGGTTTTCTTGCAGTTCCACAACCGGCTCGCCGACGACCACCAGAATTTGGATTTTAGCGAGATCCAGCGGAAAGTGCGTTGGCATTATCAATATGTCGTCTTGCATGATTTTTTGTACAAGATTGCGCGCCGGGACGTTATTGAGAGCGTGCTGCCGCATTTGCACAGCGGCAAGTCGATTTTCGAAGATGCGCCAAGATTGCTGTTCTACCAGCCAAAGCAAGACGCGTTCATGCCGATCGAGTTTTCGACGGCCGCCTATCGTTTCGGGCATTCGATGGTGCGCCCGATCTATCGCTTAAATACCCGGTTGAGCGGTGGCAACCAACCCGACAGCACCCATCCTAATGAGCGTGAGCGCGGTATCGATGGGCGGCAATTCATTTTTGCAGGACTCAAGGAGCGCGGGTTGAACGGTTTTGATCAGTTTCCGCAAGAATGGGGCATCGATTGGAACTTGTTTTTCGACCTTACCTGCGACAAGGACGAACGCATAGGCAAGAACCGTACGCAACCGGCGTATAAAATCGACACCTCGTTGGTGAACCCGTTAGCGTTCCTGCCGGAATTTTCCCAGGTTAACGCGGCTAAACCGGCGCCGCCGCTGGCCCATATTTCCCAGCTTCAGCCTCCTGCCAATCCCCACCAATTACCTAATCTGGCGTTGCGCAATTTGCTGCGCGGCATGGCAATGGGCTTGCCTTCCGGGCAGGATGTGGCGCGGGCAATGGGCGTCGAGCCTCTGGACGACGAGCTGCTGAAAGTCGGCAAGGCTACCACCGCCGAGGAATACGACAAGCTTGATACCTTGAAGGAAATCGATCCGGCATTTAAGGGTAAGGCGCCTTTGTGGTACTACGTACTCGCGGAAGCGCAGAACCAGTGGATGGAGCATGGCGGACGCAATGCTACACCTGTGCAGCTAGGCGTAGTAGGAAGTCGTATTGTCGTTGAAACTCTTGTCGGGCTGCTGCTATGCGATGGTCATTCGGTTTTGCGCCAAGCGCCGACATGGAGGCCCAAAATTGGCAAGGGGCAGGACTTCGATATGCCTGATTTTATAAGCTACGCGCTTGGAAAGTAGTTTCTTTGAACCTAAAAAATCAGTTGGATTTGATATCTTCGGGCGACCGGCCGGTCGCCCCTACAATGGTTACACCGTTTGGGATGACTTTTCACAACTTGGCATCTATTTGAATATTTTCGTGGATCAAATGATTTTTCTAGGTTGAAGCGTACATATATATTTTGAACCATTCAGGAGTGCGGCATGCGATTAACAACTGTTGGCTTCATTTTCTTTTTGATCGCTCCGTTGGGCGTTCAGGCGGTCAGCATTAACGAAAGGGCTGGGAATCATTTCCGCACGGCCGCGAACAATCAGGAATTTACGCTCAATAAAAGCAACGTCAACGCCGGACGGTTCGGCCTGCTTCGTGCCCATGACTTTGATGCGAAGGTGGAGACCCAGCCTTTGGTGGTGGAGAACGGTGCCGGTGGCGGCGATGATTTGGTGATCATCACCACGATGCGCAACAAGGTCATCGGCGTTAACGCCCACACCAACACCAGGGTGTATGAAGTAAAGCTGGGCCCTGAAATTGATTGGGGACGCGGTGCTCAGGATATGGATATGTGGGGTCACACCCCGACCTGGGGGATCTCGGCGACACCGATCATCGATCCAGTAACCGACACGTTGTTCGTGGCCGCCTGGATGCAAAAAAATAAAGGCGATAACCGTTACCGCGATTATATGGTGTTCGCCCTCAATCCAAAGAACGGCAAGCAAAAGGTGTTGCCGGTGCGTATTTTCGGCCAATCGCAGGAAGGCAACGGTTGCTGGTTCAACGATGCCGATGCGGTGTTTAAAAACGACAAAGGCGAAAATGAGCAATTTGCCTATCCGAAACTCCGTGCCGGGCTGGCGCTGACCGGTAACCATAGTTTGGTTCTGGCGTTTGCGGCGAATGGTGAAGAATTTAAAGGCGGGCGCAAAAACCCGCACGGTTTTGTCGTCGCTTACGATACGCGCGGATTGCTGAAAGAGAACGGTTTTTCCAGAGAACCGGGCATATTTTGCGCCACTGCTTTTGACTCGTGGGGAGGCGGCATTTGGCAGGCAGGCGGCGCACCGGCAACGGAAGGCGATATGATTTATGTCGCCACCTCAAACGGAACTTCATCAAATAAAGCCGACAGCAATGGCGATATTAACCTTACCGAAAGCATGATCAAACTGCGCTTTAGCCCAAGCAGTGGCGGTAGCCGTCCGGTATTAAGCAAGGTGGATTTTTACAAAGCGTTCCTGGACGAGCGCAAGACCGGAGTCCCATGCTTGTGGAGCGATAATACTTCGGAGGTGTCATGCGGCCGCGCCGTCCCTGCAAGCAACGGCAAGACCTTGGCGGCTACCGATTGGGATTTCGGCGCATCCGGGCCGGTGCTGTTTCCAGGCTCAGACCTCCTGCTGCAAGGCACCAAAGACGGTATTATCTACTCCTTGGATAAAAGCAATCTTGGTCAGCATGACCGCTTTAACCAACTCATGTCAAAACCGCCGTTGGTCGCATCTTATTTCGGTGGCGACGTAAACCAAAACTGGGATCGCGCCAATCACTTGAACAGGAGTATCCCCTGCCCAAGCCTAAATGATGTCGATGCTGGAACCTTCAGTTGGTTTCAACCCTGCGGCGATGTGGAAAACAACAAGACGCACCATATCCATGCCCTGGCGTTGGCGCAGCGCGACTCGTCCGGCGGCACTGTCTTTGTCTGGGGTGAAAACGCGAAACTTAAGGCCTACGATTTTTCGACCAAGCGCGGCGACTTCCCGAAATTTCTTGCCGAAGCTGACGAACTGGCATCCAAAGACCAAAAATCTCCAGGCGGCATGCCTGGCGGTTTGTTGATGGTGTCCGGCAAACCGTCTGCGTTACCCGGTAACCCGCACGGCATCGATTCCGGTACTGCGATTCTGTGGGCCGTATATCCCATGAAAGGCGACTCCAACAAACATTTTGCCGAAGGCCAACTCGTCGCTTATGACGCTACGACTATTCTTCCCGGAAATAAGTTGAAGCGACTTTACCGGACGGGCGACGACAACAACGGCGGACTGGGAACAATGACGCGCATGGTTCCGCCTGTCGTTGCCAACGGTCGGGTATATGTCATGATCTACCGACTCGATCAGAACGGAAATGTTATTGGCAGCCAGCTAAAAGTATTCGGTTTGAAGTGAGTCGGATACGCTCGTTTCTGGCGCGTTCGTTGGAACCATTCAGTCTGTCAACGTGAAGTATCCAAAGTTATGCAGATTGAGGCAGGTATTTGTTATGCACTGAATGGATAATGGGCCGTAATTAGGCAGTCATAGTCGCCAATGTTAATAGAGTTAAGCGATAGCACCCAAATTACCGGTTGCTTTAGCAAACTAAAGATAATTTCAAACCAAAAACTTTCCTTGTTCCTCGCTAAGAGCCTGACCGCATCGCAATTTGTGCAACCTTGATCCTAACGTTTTTGCATTGCCTGAGCTAAACAAGGCTTTCTTTAGTTTTATTCAAATCCGTTTAATCTCGCCTTAAGCAGTGTTACCCGTGATTCTGTTTAAGTCAGAATCGAATGAATAGTTACAGAATATCTTTGTCCAATCAGCAAAAAATAGTTACCATCGACCTAATATTAACTTTCTAGTGAAAAATATGCCGCATAGAAGCTTTAAGACGAGTAAGCCAACATCCACGATTACCATACTCCCAGAATTGGGCGTGACGCAGCAGGATTTTGTCGCCGATTTCAAGCGTTATTACAGCCACCGTCTGGGCAGGGATGAAAACTGTACCTCGCCGCATTATGCTTACGAGGCGCTGTCGATGGCGATCAGCGACCGGCTGATCGAGCGCTGGAAGAGGACTTACAATACTTACAAGGATACGGATTGCAAGCGGGCCTATTATCTGTCGATGGAGTTTTTGATGGGCCGCACTTTAAGCAATGCGATGCTGAATCTGGGCATTACCGAGGCGGTTGAACAGGCCATGTATGATTTGGGCCTTCATATTGAAGAGCTGATTGAAAGCGAGCCGGATGCCGGTTTGGGCAACGGCGGTTTGGGCCGTTTGGCGGCCTGTTTTATCGATAGTTGCGCGACCTTGCAGTTGCCGGTGACCGGCTACGGTTTGCGTTATGAGTACGGGATGTTCTCGCAGGATATTGTCAATGGCGAGCAGGTGGAAAAACCGGATCACTGGCTGCGTAACGGTAATGTCTGGGAAATTGAGCGTCCCGAATACATGGTTAGGATTAAGTTCGGCGGACATACCGAGTCGCATATTGATGAGTTCGGCAATAAACGGACCAGCTGGGTCGATACGCAGGACATACTTGCCATCCCTTACGATACGCCGATTCCTGGTTATCGGAATGGCACAGTAAACACCTTGCGTTTGTGGAAAGCGGCGGCGACCGAAGAGTTTAATTTGCAGGAGTTTAATGCCGGGGATTATGCTGAATCGGTCGCGGCAAAAAATACCGCCGAAAATATCACGATGGTGCTGTATCCGAATGACGCCAATGAAAACGGCAAGGCCTTGCGTCTGCGTCAGCAATATTTGCTGGCTTCGGCCAGTTTGCAGGATGTGATCGGCAGCTGGGTCGGTCGCCACGGCAATGATTTTTCCGAGTTCGCGGAGAAGAATACCTTCCAGTTAAACGACACCCATCCGAGCATAACGGTTGCGGAATTGATGCGCCTGTTGTTGGATGTTCACGGGCTGGTCTGGGATGATGCTTGGGCGATTACCCGTAAAACCATGGCCTATACCAACCATACCTTGTTGCCGGAAGCGCTGGAGCGCTGGTCGGTCAACCTGTTTAAGCAGTTATTGCCAAGGCTAATGGAGATCATCTTCGATATTAACGCCCACTTTCTGGCCGAGGTGTCTGCGCATTGGCCGGGCGATACAGGCCGGTTAGGCCGCATGTCTATTATTGAGGAAGGCGGCGAGCAATATGTCAGGATGGCCTATCTGGCTATCGTCGGCAGCTATTCGGTCAACGGTGTTGCCGCGTTGCATTCTAAGTTATTGCAGCAGGGCTTGTTCCGGGATTTTTATGAGTTCTGGCCGGAAAAGTTCAACAATAAAACCAATGGCGTTACCCCGCGCCGCTGGCTGGCGGCGTGTAACCCCGAGTTGGCCGAACTGATCACCGCAACCATAGGCGATGGCTGGCTGATCGACTTGTCGTTGCTAAAGAAGCTTGAACCTTTTGCCGAAGACAAAAAGTTCCGCAAACGCTGGCATGAAATAAAGCAAGGCGCAAAGCAAAAACTGATCGATTTTAAGAAGCTTGAACATGATGTCGATTTTAATGTTGACGCGATTTTTGATGTGCAGGTCAAACGTGTTCATGAATACAAGCGGCAACTGCTGAACGTGCTGCATGTGATTCATCTGTACGACCGCATTAAGCGCGGCGATACGGCGAACTGGACGGATCGCTGCGTACTGATCGGCGGCAAGGCGGCTCCAGGCTATTACATGGCGAAAAAGATCATCAAGCTGATCAATAATGTCTCCAGCGTCGTCAATGCTGATCCCGATGTGGGCGGAAAGTTGAAGCTGGTTTTCCTGCCCAATTACCGGGTGTCCGCGATGGAAAAAATCTGTCCGGGCGCTGACCTTTCCGAGCAAATTTCAACTGCCGGTAAGGAAGCATCAGGCACCGGCAATATGAAGTTCATGATGAACGGCGCGTTGACTATCGGCACGCTGGACGGGGCTAATATTGAGATTCGCGAAGAAGTCGGCGATGAGAATTTCTTCCTGTTCGGCCTGACCGAAGAGCAGGTTGAAGAAATGAGACATCACTACGACCCAAGCGCCATCATCAGTCAGGACGAGGATTTGCATAGGGTAATGAATCTGTTGGAGTGCGGGCATTTTAATCAGTTCGAACCGGGGCTTTTCGACGATGTTTTAGCATCAATAAAAAACCCTCAAGACCCCTGGATGACAGCTGCTGATTTCCGCAGCTTCATTGATGCGCAAAAACGGGTGGAAACGGCTTATCAAGATCAAGACAACTGGACTAAAATGAGTATTTTAAACTGCGCCGGTAGCGGCAAGTTTTCTACCGACAGAACCATCACCGATTACAACGATGAAATCTGGAAGCTGAAGCCGGTCAATATAGATAACAAGTTCTGAGCGTGTTTCACATCGTTTTGTTTGAGCCGGAAATTCCCGCCAACACCGGGAATATCATCCGGCTCTGCGCCAATACCGGCATGCAGTTGCATTTGATCAAGCCCTTGGGGTTCGAATTGGATGACAAGAAACTGCGCCGGGCGGGACTGGATTACCATGAATGGGTGGCGGTAAAAGAGCACGAGTCATTAACTGCTTTTATCGACAGCATAAAGCCGGGGCGGATTTTCGCACTGACCACCAAAGGCACGAAAATATACAGCGAGGTGAGTTTTCAGCCCGAGGATGCTTTTTTGTTCGGCCCGGAGACGCGCGGCTTGCCTGCTGATGTGTTGGCGGATTTGGGAACCGAGCGCTGCTTGTATTTGCCGATGCAGGCGGAAAGCCGGAGTTTGAATTTGTCCAATACCGTTTCGATAGTCTTGTATGAGGCTTGGCGGCAGCAGGGTTTTGCGGATGCGGCGATAAGATAGGCATAAAATAATTAAAGAATTAATCACCACGAAGACACGAAGAACACGAAGTTTTATTTCTCCGTGATCTTCGTGTCTCGGCAATTGCTCCTGCATCCATGCAGTCGTTCGTGGCGAATAAAAGCTTTTAATTGCTCATTGTAATGAAGCCTTTCTACGACTCGGCTTTTTGCTCCCTTGCCAGCAGGTTTTGCACGGCCGCCAGCGGAGCCAAGCCTTCATATAAAACTTTGTAGGTTTGTTCGGTAATCGGCATGTCTATGCCGTATTTTTTAGCGAGCAAATAGGTCTCTTTTGCTGCTGAAATGCCCTCTATTTCCTGGCCGATTTCCTGGGTAGCGGCTGTCGGGTCTTTGCCTTGTCCTAGCGCTAAACCAAAACGCCGGTTTCTGGATTGGTTGTCGGTGCAGGTCAGGATAAGGTCGCCGAGGCCTGCCAGCCCCATGAAGGTTTCCTGTTTGCCGCCTAACTTGACGCCCAAGCGAATCATTTCGTTTAGCCCACGGGTAATTAGTGCTGCCCGCGTGTTGGCGCCAAAGCCGAGGCCATCGGCGATGCCTGCTGCTATCGCCATCACGTTTTTGACAGCGCCGCCGACCTCTACGCCAATCAGATCCGAGTTGGTGTAGGTACGAAAACGCTCGCTGTGCAGGATGTCGGCCAGAAGACCTGCAAAATCCGGTTGGGATGATGCAATGGTGATCGCTGTCGGAAGCTCTGCCGCGACTTCTTTTGCAAAGCTGGGGCCGGAAAGCAAAGCCGCCGGGGTTTGCGGGGAAAAGATGGCAGCTACGACTTCGTGCAGTAAAGAGCCGTCATCAGGATCAAAGCCTTTGGTTGCCCAGGCTATTTGTATGTCTTGGGATACATGCGCTTTGAGTTTAAGCAGGGTATCTTTAAAGGCGTGGCTGGGTACCGAAACCAGCATTAGGCGGCAAAATTTTGCGACATCAGCCAAGTCGGAAGTGACGCTGAGGTTGTCGGGAAAGATCAAGCCGGGCAAATAGTGTTTGTTCTCACGGTCTTGTGCAAGCGCCGCCATGTGTTGCTGATTATGGCCCCACAATAGTGTCTCGCAACCATTTCTGGCAGCGAGAATGGACAAGGTCGTTCCCCATGACCCTGAGCCTAAAACAGCTATTTTTTTGTTCATCGAGCAGAGCCCCTTCGATAAGCTCAGGACAGATTAATTGATCGCGTCGGAACCGGGCGCTTGTTGCAGATGCTGCGAGTACAATGCATCGAAATTGACCGGGGCTAACAGCATCTGCGGGAAGCCGCCTTTGATGACGAGGTCGGAAATGGCTTCCCTGGCGTAAGGGAACAGAATGTTGGGGCAAAAGCTGCCGACCATCGGCCCCATTTCCGCATCGGTAAAGCCGGATAAGGAAAAAATGCCAGCCTGATTGACTTCGACAAGATAGGCTGTAGTCTCGCCGTTTTTAACGGTGATAGTCACTGTC
>JANYKK010000098.1 GCA_025361585.1 Methylobacter sp.
TTGGATTGCCCATGAGAAAATTACTTAAAGCCGTTACAGTCGCCTTATTGTTTTCCAACAGCTGTTTTGCAAGCATCAGCCTGGACGAGGCCACTAAACAGATCATTGAAGGCACCTATAATAAGGTGCTGGGTGCGCAAACAGAAGTCATTGACGGTAAAGAAATCTATATCATTAAAGTGCTGACCCCTGACGGGCGTATCCAGTATTACAAAATCGACGCCGAAACCGGCCAATTAGTCAGCTAAGCCCAACAGACGAAAAACATGCGCATCCTAGTTGTCGAAGACGAACTAAAACTCTGCGAACAAATCCAGCAGTTCTTTGCCGATAAAGGCTTTGCCGTCGATACCGCCAATACCGGTAGTGACGGCTATTACATGGGCAAGGAATACCCGATTGATGCGGCCGTGATCGACCTCGGTCTGCCCGATTTTTCCGGCATCGAACTGATCAAACGTCTGCGTAAAGACAAGGTTACCGTTCCCATTCTGATTCTGACCGCCCGCAGCCGCTGGCAGGAAAAAGTTGAAGGATTGGAAGCGGGAGCCGATGATTACCTGGTCAAGCCGTTCCATTATGAAGAGCTGCTGGCTAGGATCAACGCCTTGATACGGCGTTCGGCCGGGGTGGCTCATCCGGTATTAACCCACGACAATATAGAGCTGGATACCGTGGCCCAGGAAGTCACCGTGTCCGGCGTCAAGCAGGAATTAACCGCTTACGAATACAAAGTGCTGGAGTACCTGATGTTTCGCAAAGGCGAAGTCATTTCAAAATCCGTTTTAACCGCCCACATTTACGATGAAGACTTCGAGCGCGACAGCAATGTGCTTGAGGTATTTATCGGCCGCTTGAGAAAAAAGCTCGATCCCGACGGCACACGTAAACCCATTGAAACCTTGCGGGGACGGGGTTATATCATTCATGCCCAGCGCGATTGATTTGATGCAATAATGCACCGTTCGGTCTGGGAACGTAAATACGCTGAATAGTTACTGTGAAACAATACATTTGGAAGGTGTTTTTATGGGTATTGATCAAATTGCCAGTGAAGCTTTAAGGTTAAGTCCGCATGACAGAGCTATGCTTGCGCAAACCATATGGGAAAGCCTGGAAACTCCCTACCTTGCGGCTTCCGATATGTCGGATGATGAAGCGATTGCGTTAGCGAAACAGCGTGATGCGGAGCTTGAAAACGGTGAGGTAGAACCCTTGTCGCATACCCAATTAATGTCCAGGCTGCGGGATGCGCGTTGAATATCATCCAGCAATTGAGCATGAACTACGCAAAATTATTGGCTACTACAATCTATGTTCGCCAGGGCTAGGACTTGAGTTTCTCAATGAATTTGAGCGTCATGTTTTAAAGATTGCATCCATGCCAACTCAATGGCGGCTTGTTGAAGATGATATTCGGCGTGCGTTAATGAAACGCTTTCCTTACGTTATTTATTTTCGAGTTCTGGAAAATGACGTACTTCGTGTAACGGTTGTTAAGCATCAACGTAGACATCCTGATTTTGGTTTAAGTAGAAAATAAGAAATCGCCATTTTTAGGATTTGGCAAAGCCGCTTACATGTGGCTTTGCAGCGTAAAATCAGGCCAGTTAATACCTCATGATATAATTAATCAAGTGCTTGTAAAAAAGCTAGGTAGATCGGGCACGAAAAGATGTTGCCCGATCTACTATTGCGGTTGATAGAACAGGCAATAAAGGGCGGATATTTTATCATCATCGTCAAGGCAGGAAAGCCGCGGGTTAAACTACTCGTCTGAGTATTTGCCTGTAACGGCACGCTCATTACTGGAATGTCATGTTTCCCCTAAATCTTCAGAAGTTAGATAGACTATGAACCATATATCCGAATCAAATACAGTTGTTGTCGATGGTGATGCAGCTGTTTTTATGCGAGCTCTTCGTAAGCATACCTCTTTGAGCTATGGCGAGCTTAAAGAACTGGTAAGGCGCAAGTTAGAGTCGGATGACAGCTTTGATCCTGTATTAGATTTCGTTAAGGAAAGAAACTGGGTAGCACTGACTGGTGAAAGCCTAAGTCTGACTGATTCGGGTGCAGTATGGCTGGATGAGCAAGGCAATGAGTTGGACGTTGAAGAGGAAGATACCAGTAGTAATGACAAACCCAAACAATGTATTACAAGAGGGGCGCAAAACTTTTACCGTTACAAATGCTCATCACCTTGATTCGCTGAAACCGCTGTTGCCTCGCTACGAACCCAACGACAAACATCGCAAAGAACCGTATTTTGCGTCTGGTGGTGAAAAAGTAGCTCCAATGCCTCTTAATATTGAGGATGCACAACATCTTTTGTTGGAATCCATAAAAGAAAATAATGACTGTTGGGCTTATCATGGAAATCGAAGGAAATTCTATCGATTCAAGCTAACTCATCCTGATCAAAATATTTATCATGGTTTTGAAATTGAAGAGAATGAAATATCGGCAGAATTGATTAAAAAACTCAGGTAGGAAATAAGCCTCTAAGCAGGGTGAGGTTTACGCTAGTTCTCAAAGTTTCAGCTTCCCGTCTCGCGAAGCTCTAGGGCTTCGCATCCTGAGTTCCCAAGCTGGAGATCGGGAACCAGCACATATGTCCTGTATTTTTAATCATAATAATTTTTCGTCAATCCCCAAAGGCCATAAATGCAAGTTAAATCCTTAAGCTTCCGATTGCTGGTTTCGGCGGGTCTTGTGCTTGCCGCTTTTTTCACGCTGGTTTCGGTGGTGCTTGAGCACGGCTTTCGGGACAGCGCCGAACAGGCTTTAAAGGAAAAATTAGAGGTTCATGTGTATTCGCTGTTATCGGCCGCCGAACTTAATAACTCTGGTGATTTAACCATGCAGTCCAATTTGCCGGAGCCGCGCTTTGCGACGCCAGGTTCAGGTCTATACGGCTTTATCCATTTGGCAAAAAAAAATCTGGTCTGGCGTTCGCCATCGGCCATCGGTCTCGATATAAAACCTCCGCCGGAATTAAGTGTCGGTGCTATGCATTTTTTGTTAGCCGAGCATAATCGTTACGCGCTGCATTACGCCGTGAACTGGAAAAATGTCGTTGGCGTTGAGCGCGAATATATCTTTACCGTGACCGAAGATGCCCAGTTTGTCAGCAATCAGGTGGAGCGCTTTAGAGAAACTTTAAGGATCTGGTTGCTGGCTCTGGGCTTGGTTTTGATATTCATGCAGCTGGTTTTATTGCGCTGGGGCTTAAAGCCGTTGCGGATTATCGTAAAAGACCTTGAGGCGATAGAAAAAGGCCGCAAAACCCATTTGGACGGAGATTATGCAACGGAATTGGAGGGGCTTGCAGGTAATCTTAACGCCTTCATCAACAGCGAACGGGCGCATCTGGAGCGTTACCGGAATGCCTTGGCCGACTTGGCGCACAGCCTGAAAACGCCGCTATCGATATTGCGCGGCTGTACCGAGTCTTTCAGCGTTGATAAGGGTGCGGTAAAAGAGCAGATTTTGCGTATGGATGAAATCGTCGAATATCAATTGCAACGGGCAGCGGCCAAGGGCGGGCATAAAACCGCCGGAATCGTGGATTTGTCGGCGGTCATAAAAAAAATAAGCGCATCGCTGGGTAAGGTGTATATCGATAAAAACATCCGTTTCGATATGACGCTGCCGGAATCCAGCCCGATTTATTATGAAGAAGGCGACCTGTACGAAATAGCCGGAAACCTGATGGACAATGCCTGCAAGTGGTGCCGTAGCACGGTTAAAGTTAGCATTACCCTGAATCAGCGCAAAGGCAGGCGGAGTTTTTCCGTCTTGTTGCAGATCGAAGACGACGGCCCCGGAATCCCGACTGGAAAATTGGCCGAGATTTTAAAAAGGGGCGTACGGGCCGATGAAAACATTCACGGACACGGTATCGGCATGGCCGTCGTCTATGAATTGGTTGGACTGTTGGGCGGTGTGCTGGAAGGCAAAAAAAGCGATACGCTGGGCGGTATGAAATGGGATGTTTATTTGCCGTGATGGCTGGACAAGACTTGAATCTGTGCGCATGGGATATGGGTGTCTGGCGCCATAATCGGTGCCGAAATATTGATCGAATCAGTAATACTCGTAGGCTAGCCTGGGTTTTTTTGTATAATCAAAATCATTTCCAGCTTATTATCTTGCAATGCAGACTCCTTTTAAGACCATCGGCATCATAGGCAAACCCAGCGACCCCAGCATCGCCGCGACCTTAACCGCGCTGCATGCTTTTTTAAAGCGGCACCACTACACGGTCATTGTCGCTAAAGACAGTGCTCACTTTATTGATAATCCGGCCGTTAAATCCTGTCCCATAGACACGATGGGGCAGTGTTGCGATCTGGTTATTGCCGTTGGCGGCGACGGCACTTTTCTTGCCGCCGCGCGCGCCATTGTCGAAGATGATATTCCGTTGATCGGTATCAATTTGGGTCGCTTGGGTTTTCTGGTGGACATATCGCCTAACGAGCTGTCCGACAAGCTGATTCATATCCTTCAAGGCCATTACACGGAAGAAAAACGTTATTTATTGCGCACCAAAATCATCCGCGACGGGCAGGTTATCCACGAAGAAACCGCCGTCAATGAAGTGGTCATCCACCGTTGGGTAACGCCCAGCATGATAGAAATCATCACTAAAATCGATAATGTGTTTTTAAATTCGCAGCGCTCCGACGGCCTGATTATTTCCACGCCGACCGGCTCGACTGCTTACTCGCTGTCTGCGGGCGGGCCGATTTTGCACCCGGCGTTAAATGCGTTGGTCTTGGTGCCACTTAATCCCCATACCCTGTCTAATCGGCCTATCGTGATAAACGATTCGGCTGAAATTGAAATCAGTTTTTGCCAGACCAAACAAATCAACGCCCTGGTGACTTGCGATCACATCGAGATCCCGGAAGTGTTGATCAGCGACAAAATTTTGATTAAAAAAGAACCCAAACCGATTAGAATTTTGCATCCTGAAGGCCATGATTTCTTCTTCATACTCAGGAATAAATTAAACTGGAGCAGTGGTTACCACACCGACAATCATGCTATTGAACCTTAATATCATCGACCTCGCTGTCGTTAAATCATTAGACCTCGATCTGGAAAAAGGCATGTCGGTGCTGACCGGCGAAACAGGGGCCGGTAAGTCTATTTTATTGACCGCGTTGGGATTGGCTCTGGGCGATCGGGCCGATTCCGGTTATGTGCGCCCTGATGCCAAACGCGCCGAAATCAACCTGGAATTCGATTTGGCCGATGCGCCGTTAGCGCAGCAATGGCTGAAAGACAACGAGCTGGATGACGAGCAGCAATGCCTGATCCGCCGGGTGGTGAACAGCGACGGCCGCTCCAAGGCCTATATCAACAACCGTCCGGTCACCTTGCAGGCTTTGCAGGAACTCAGCGAAAAGCTGGTCGAGATTCACGGCCAACATGCACATTTAAGGCTGCTCAATCCTGACGAGCAACGCCGTCTGCTGGATTCCTACGCAAAAAACCAGCCGCTGCTGGACAGCGTCAACGCCTGTTACCGGCAATGGCATCAAGCCAGCAAGGAGCTGGCAAACCTGATTAAATCCAGCGTCGACCAGACCGAACGCGAAGAATTGCTGTGCTACCAGATTGAAGAATTGCAACAGCTGGATCTGGCCAATTTCAGCTATGCCGAGCTATCGGAAGAGCATGGCAAACTGGCCAATCTGGGGCAGATTTTAAGCGTCGGCCAAGCCCAAGTCGATCTGCTGTACGAGAACGATAGGCAGTCGGTCAATCAAATGCTGAATCACTCGGTGGTCGAGTTAAGTCACATTGCCCAATTTGCGCCCGAGTTAAATGAAATCTGCACGATGCTCTCCGAAGCGCAGATTCAAGTTGAAGAGGCATCTCTACAATTACGCCGTTTTCTTGAGTCGCAAGAAGCCGATCCGCAACGTCTGGAAGAAGTCGAAAACCGGATCGGCATCATCCAAAGTCTGAGCCGCAAGCATCACGTTACCCCAGATGAATTGCCGGAGTTGGTCGGTAAGCTGGAGCAAGAGCTCGACAGCCTGACCCATAGCAGCGAACGCATCGAAGCCCTGACCGCCGATACCGCAAAACTGCTGGCCGAATACCACCAGCTGGCCGCGCAATTGTCAGCGCAACGCAGTCTGAGCGGCAAAAAACTGCAACAGCTGATTTCAGCGATGATCAAGGAACTGGGCATGCCGCAAGGCGAGTTCCTGGTCGATATAGGCGCATTGGATAGCGAGTCGCCCAAACTGAACGGCAAAGATAAAATCGAATTCCTGGTCAGCGCCAATCCCGGCCTGCCAGCAAAACCACTGGCTAAAGTGGCTTCCGGCGGCGAACTGTCGCGCATTAGCTTAGCGATTCAAGTCACCACGTCCAGTGATAAAACCACCCCGACCATGATTTTTGATGAGGTAGACTCAGGCATAGGTGGAGGCATTGCCGAAATCGTCGGACAAAAACTGCGCAGCTTAAGCCATAACCGGCAAGTCATGTGCGTCACTCACCTTCCACAAGTCGCTGCACAAGCGCATCACCATCTCTACGTTGAAAAAAACAACCGAACCGATATGACTTCTTCCAATGTCCGCTTACTGGAAACGGAAGAGCGTGTTGAAGAAATTGCCAGAATGTTGGGCGGTGTCAATATCACCGCCAACACGCTGGCGCACGCAAAAGAAATGTTGTTTCAATCTACTCCCGGCAACTAGCCGGGACATACAACTATAGGGAACCAAAATTTATGAATAGATTTCCAGCAGAATGGGAAAAACAATCCGCCGTATTAATCGCATGGCCGCATAAAACCGGCGATTTTCGCAATCTTGAAGCGGTAGAACAATCCTACAGCGTTATCAGCGACACCATCAGCCAATATCAAAAACTGCATATCGTCTGTCGTGATGACAGCCATCAGCAGCATATCCAAAGCTTGATTAGCAACAACGACAACATCGACTTCATCCACGCTGTCGTCAATGACATCTGGGTCAGGGATACCGTTTTCCTGACCGTCGAAAAAGACGGCGCCAATATGCATATGAACTTTTTGTTCAATGGCTGGGGCGAGAAATACTCGCACCAAAACGACAACGACCTCAATCACAAACTGCTTAACGCCAAACCCTTTAAAGGCGCAAGCCATATCGATGTAGACTTTATACTGGAAGGCGGCAGCGTCGAAAGCGACGGCATTGATACCATCTTGACCACCAAACAATGCCTGTTAAACCCGAACCGGAACCATGGCCTGAGCCAGCAGGAAATAGAGCAGCAATTGCTTAAAAACTTGGGTGCGAAACGGGTGTTCTGGCTGGATCAGGAAAACCTGACCGGCGACGATACCGATGCCCACATCGATACCCTGGCGCGCTTTTGCTCTGCCACCACCATCGCCTACACCAGCTGCGATAACCCGGAAGATGCACACTATAACAGCTTGAAATTCATGGAGACGCAACTCCAGGCGCTTAGAACTCAGGACGGCGATGTTTACCATCTGGTGCCGCTGCCGCTGCCGCAACCGATTTACGATGAAGACGGTCAACAACTCCCGGCCAACTATTCCAACTTCCTGATCATCAACCATGCCGTGATGGTGCCGGTTTACGGCGACCCGATGGACGCGGTTGCGTTGGAACGCTTAAGCAGTTGTTTTCCTGATCGCAAAATTATCGGCGTTCCGTGCCAACCCTTGGTGCATCAATACGGCAGCCTGCATTGCATGACTATGCAGTTTCCTGAAGGGGCATTAAGAGCTGTCGCTTAATCCTGTTGGAGAATGTGCAAGCCGTTCGTGCTGAGTCCCTTCGACAAGCTCATGACAGGCTTCGACTGCGCTCAGGAGAGTCTTGTCGAAGCATGAGCGGCTTTCACACTCCTACCCATTCGGTGAACATTCCAAACTGCGTCCTGCATCGAGAAACTGTTATTAAGGCATATTATGCAAAACAACGATATTAGATGGATTCAACGGTTTAACAATTTTATCAAAGCCCTCGCTCAGCTTGCCAAATTCATCGCAAAAGGCGATTTGAACGAACTTGAAAAGCAGGGGCTTATTCAATGCTTCGAATATACCTATGAACTAGCTTGGAATACGCTTAAGGATTTTTACGAAAACCAAGCTGAAACGGACATCCAAGGCAGTAAAGATGCCATTCGTTTAGCGTTTAAAAGAGGGCTTATTGAAAATGGCGAGGCTTGGATGAGCATGATAAAAAGCCGAACGCTGACATCTCACACTTACAACGAAGACCTTGCCGATGAAATCGTAACCGTTATTCTAAACAGCTATTATCAAGAGTTTGTGGCGCTACAGAAAAAACTCCAGGCTTTAGCCGAAAATGAATAGCTGCGAATCATGAAATATGGCCTTAAACAACAAACCATCGAGCAAATCAATTCTGTTTTTGCCCGTTATCCCGAAGTAGAACAAGCCGTGCTTTACGGTTCGCGCGCTAAAGGCACTTATAAAAACGGCTCGGATATCGACCTGACCTTTAAAGGTCATGATTTGGACTTGAAGGTAATCAACCGAATAAGCAATCAGATTGATGAGCTGCTCTTGCCCTACAGTTTTGATATTTCAATTTTTAGTCAAATAAGCAATGCCGATCTGGTTGACCATATCAACCGGGTTGGCGTTGTTTTTTATGATGCTCAAGAGTCTCATGCCGGATATTAGGCGTATTGTATCGCATATCAAAATTCGACATTTTTACAAGATTGAATGATAAATCTCTTCAAGCCAACTGGGGGTGGAGCAAAAATTAAATCCCTAACACGGGACTTGCTGGGTTTTACGTTATATCCCCGATATGAGCATATCGATAGCAGCGAGAATCTCATAGCGAAAGTTTTCTAACGAAGCAACTTCGGCTTTTAAGATTGACTTTGGAACGGAAGTCATTTGATGGGTCAGTAAAACGAAGTTGCCTTCATCAAGATGAATAACCGGACATAAGCATTTTGCGTCGGTATTATTCAACGCTTCATGTGCAGATAGAGGAATTACCAACCGGGAATTTAAGTCACTGAGCAAGGCGTTTTGAACATCGATAAAATAAGGATAAGTTTTGTTCGATGAA
Source organism: Methylobacter sp. (assembly GCA_025361585.1). GTDB lineage: Bacteria > Pseudomonadota > Gammaproteobacteria > Methylococcales > Methylomonadaceae > Methylobacter_A. The sequence continues at coordinate 9,108 of JANYKK010000098.1, forward strand.
CTCTCTTCATTTTTATAGAGGGTAAATTGGGCCATTAAAACTCTCGGTAGGCGTCGGAAAATAACCCATTTTTATCAGCCAATTCATTTAATGCGTCAATGGCTAGCTTATTGGTTTTCAGCCAGTTGTCCCGCTCGGATTTTCTTAGCTCACTTTCAAGGGCATGCTCCAGCGTGGCGGAGAGGTTAATATTAAGCTTTCTGGCCTTTGATAGCAGGTCGCTGTTTATGCTAAGGTTTGTAGCCTTTTTTGAGGCATTCTCATCATATAATTGCGGCATGGGGTATGCTCCGTCTTTATGCTGCGCATTAGATATGCGCATAAATAATTTAGCAAAAGAAAGGCTATCTAACAAGGGAAATTACGCTACCCGCGCCCTGCTTAAATTGATGCGTATAATAATTAAGGGTAGGGTGGCCGATTGACCACCCTGTAACGAGAAATGTTAGTTGATATGCTTTTTCAACTCTTTAGGCAAAGAAAACACTACTTTTTCTTCTATGCCCTGAATCTCAATAGTCGATTGCCCGCCCCATTGCTTTAACTGGTTGATAACTTCCTGAACCAGGATTTCCGGCGCTGAGGCTCCAGCGGTAACGCCGACCACGGCAACGCCGTCAAACCAGTTTTTCTGCATATCGCTTGCGGTATCGATCAGGTAGGCTTGTTTGCCGAGCTGCTCTGCAATTTCGCGCAAACGGTTGGAGTTGGAGCTGTTCGGCGAGCCGACCACCAGGATAAGATCAGCCGTTTTGGCCAACTCAAAAACCGCGTCCTGGCGGTTTTGCGTGGCGTAGCAGATGTCGTCTTTTTTCTGTTCCTGTATAGCGTTAAAGCGCGCCCGTAAGGCATCGACCATAATCTTGGTGTCGGTCATCGACAAAGTGGTCTGTGTAACATAAGCCAGATTATCGGGATCTTTCACCACCAGTTTTTTAACGTCTTCAGGGGTTTCTACCAGATAGATGCCGCCATTGTCTGTGCCCCTTTCGTATTGCCCCATCGTGCCTTCAACTTCAGGGTGTCCGGCGTGACCGATCAGGATAACTTCGCGGTTTTCTTTGGCGTGTTTGGCGACTTGTAAGTGAACCTTGGTGACCAACGGACAGGTCGCATCGAAAACCGTTAAATTACGTTCTTTCGCTTCTTGCTGTACTTGTTTGGAAACGCCGTGGGCGCTGAAAATCAAGTAAGAGCCGACCGGCACGTCGGTTAAATCTTCAATGAAAATAGCGCCTTTTTCTTTAAGCCCATCCACAACCGTGCGGTTGTGAACAACCTCGTGACGGACGTAAATGGGTGCGCCGAAAGCCTGGATGGCTTGGTCAACGATTTCAATGGCCCGGTCGACGCCGGCACAGAATCCACGGGGGTTGGCGAGTACAATTTGCATATCTTGAGTTCTTTGCTAGGTTAATGTGAAGTTATTTTAACTCAATAGGGTTTCCGAGACGATAATTCCATCGGCATCGGCATATAAAAAATGATTTTGCTTGAAATTGACGCCGGCGAAAGTGACTAACAAATCGCGGTCGCCGGGGTCTTTTTTATGACTTTTTAACGGGTGTGTATGCAAAGCACAGATACCGATAGGAAGCTGATTAAGGATTGCAGAATCGCGGATGCAGCCATGAATCACAATGCCTTGCCAGCCGTTGCCGACGGCAATCCTTGCCAGATCCGCGCCCAACATAGCGCAACGGTGGGAGCCGCCGCCATCGACGACCAATACCCGGTTTTTAACTTTTTCTTCCAGAACCGCCCTGATCAACACATTGTCTTCAAAGGCTTTTATTGTGGTGATTTGGCCGCAAAAGCTAGCCTGGCCGCCATAAGATTTGAGCAACGGCTCGGCAATCTGGAAGTTATTTTCCGTTGAATGGGCATCGCAAAGAGCGGCGGTCGTAAAAGTCATGATTCAAGTCTCACAAGTAGGGGCGACCGGCTGGTCGCCCATTTTAAGTATACCGCGCCAACAAGCCATTATCGCCGCTTATTTCCGGTAGCGGTATTTTTACTTCATAGCCGCCGCCCGAGGCTTCTTCCATATCTTGCCCATACATACCTTCCATGCGTTCGACGATAATATCCTGGTTGCCCTGCGGCAGGATCAATTCCAGCTTGTCGCCGACCGAAAACTTGTTCTTCACATCAATGGTAGCAAGGCCGGTTTCCGGGTCATAACTCCTGATTTCGCCACAAAACTGCTGCTGATGGCTTTTGGAATAACCGGTCATATAGTTTTGATGTTCGTGCGTATGGTGGCGCTGATAAAAACCGTCGGTATAACCCCGGTTAGCAAGGTTTTCCAGAACGCCGATCAGTTCGGGCTGGAATGCGCGACCCGCCAACGCATCATCAATTGCCTGACGATAGGTTTGCGCGGTGCGCGCCACGTAATAATGCGACTTGGTGCGCCCTTCGATTTTAAGGCTGTCCACGCCGATTTCGACCAAGCGCTGCACATGCTCGATGGCTCTTAAGTCCTTCGAGTTCATGATGTAGGTGCCGTTTTCGTCTTCCATGACCGGCAGCAATTCGCCTTTGCGTCCTTCTTCTTCCAGGAAATACACCTTGTCGGCCAACGGGTGTCGCTCCGCTCCGCCGCAGCTGGCGTTGCTGATGTCGGACATCGACAATACTTCGCCAACTGGTAGGTAATCGCCCTCAGCATTTTCTTCAGCGGGTATTGTGTCGTATTTCCAGCGGCAGGAGTTGGTGCAAGTTCCCTGGTTAGGATCGCGGTGGTTGAAGTAGCCGGATAACAGACAGCGACCTGAATAGGCGATGCATAACGCGCCGTGGACAAACACCTCCAGTTCTGTGTCGGGGCAAAGCTGGCGGATTTCTTCAATTTCATCCAGCGACAGTTCGCGGGATAAAATGACCCGTTCAACGCCCATGCTTTTCCAGAAATTGACCGACGCATAATTGACGGTATTGGCCTGTACCGATAGATGGATTGGCATGTCCGGCCAAGCCTCCCGCGTCATCATAATCAAGCCCGGATCGGCCATAATCAACGCATCCGGCTTCATCGCGATAATCGGGGTAATATCCTTGATAAAGGTTTTAACCTTGGCGTTGTGCGGAATCACATTGGTCGCCAGGAAGAACTTTTTGCCCAGCTGGTGGGCTTCAGCTATGCCTTTGGCCAGATTATCGGCCAAAAAATCGTTGTTGCGCACCCGCAGACTATAACGCGGCAGCCCTGCATAAACGGCATCCGCGCCGTATGCAAAAGCATAGCGCATGTTTTTAAGGGTTCCGGCAGGAGAAAGTAATTCGACTTGTTTCATATTGAAGTATGTAAATAATCTGTGTGGGGGTATTCTACCGTAACCGGCTTAAGCAAGCCAAAAACGGGGTGGATGGAATGTGGATCGTGTTGTTTATAATCGCGTTGCTGTTTGTGTTGGGCGGCGCGTTAATTTTGTTGAGGACGGCCAAAATGCCGAAAATTCCTGATAATGGAAAGCGCAGCCTTATGGGGACGATGATGAGTAGGCAAAGTCGGCTCAAAGCATACACCACGAAGACACGAAGTTCACGAAGAAAAGACTAGGGTAAAAACTTCGTGCTCTCGGCAATTGCTCCTGCATTGCTCTACCTCCTGTATCCATGCAGTCGTTCGTGTCTTCGTGGTGATTAATCAATCTGTACGCGTCCTTAGCGTGAAAGTAACCGGCCCGTTATTGACCAGCGTCACCTGCATGTCGGCCCCAAATTGGCCGAATTCGACTTTTGAATAGGTTTGTTTTGCCAACTGTTGCAGATAGTCGAAAAGCTCCTTGCCTTTTTCCGGGGGAGCCGCAGAAATAAAACTGGGTCGGTTGCCTTTTTGGGTATCGGCGGCCAGCGTGAATTGCGGAACCAGCAGTAAGCCGCCATTAATATCCCTCAAACTCAGGTTCATACGGTCATCGCTATCGGCAAAAATTCGATAATTCAAGATGCGTTCCAGCAGCCGTTGGGCATCTTTTTCGGTGTCCTCTTTTTCCACCGCAACCAGCGCCATAATACCGGTATCGATTTTGCTGATGTCCTGGTTGTTGACGGTGACTTTAGCCGTGGTTACGCGTTGGATAATGGTGATCATAGAGTGTGTTGAATAAAATTTGCTGACTTAATCAACTCAAGATTTTCAATGGGATGATTGTACAGATAAACCCATGCTGTAACAGTGCGTCCGTTTTTAAGCGCGACAGTTTGCTTTAAACGAATATATTCGTTGGGTTCGGGAAAATCCGGGCCGAACTCTTCATATTGATCGAGTAGAGGAAGCGCAACATCGGCTTGATGAAGCAGATAGACTTCGCCTTGCACTGCATCATTGGGATCGTCAGAAGGAACTGCGCCTGGGTAATAGTCGACTTTATAAAGCTTGCCTTGATAGGCGGCATCAGACACAAACTCGGCATGTTTGGCCAAAAGCTGATGCATTTCGTTGTTTGCTTCGCGCCTGAGGGTTCCGTAAACGAAAATATAGTCTGGATTCAATGCGTCTGTCTTTGGAGCACCCGATTGGGCGTGAGTTACAACAGTTTAACCAGCGCAGCAATAATAGCAATTTGTCCAAATGCTAGGCCTATAGCCCATTTAATTAGGCGGTTTTCCATATCCATTAAGTCGGCCTTGGTTGCCAGTTGTGAATCCATCGCTTCAGCAAATGCATCTTTCTGTGCTTCTGCAATAGCAGCCGCCTGCTCACGCGGCAAGCCGGATTTTTCCAATTTTTCAGCGAATTTTAAGGTATCGAAAGTAATCGTTGCCATGGCACTGTCTCTATCTCTATTAAATGACTGCTATGCAATAGTAGCACGGGAACTTGATTTGTCGAAGGCGGATTGGAGGTTCCCAATCTGGAGGATCGGGAGCCAGCGCAGATAACCGCGTTCCCACGCCGGAGCGTGGGAACGATAACATGTGGCGTTATTTTAGTGCCCAACCTCAATCTTAGCACCCTTAGCCTGACCGATTTCAGACAAAGTTTGATTAAACCAAGCAGTATTCAGGTCAAAAGGCTTGCCGCCTTTGATGCGTGGGAACTCAATAGCACGCAGCACAAAGTTTTGATCGTCATCGTGGCCGATAACGCCAGACTCGCGACGGAACGCGCACTCGACAGCCAAATCGGCGCAAGACTTGATCAAACGAATGTCTTCGACATTGGCCGCAGAAGCACGGGCAAAGTAACCGGATTTTTGCACCAGGGTTTTTTCCGCGCCGATCATTTCCGCGAATTGGTCGCCGAACCATTTGCCCGGATTAACCGCATCCAGCTTGACGTGACCGAACGCATCGCGCGGCACTTCCTGTCCTTTAGTTTGCATTTCAGCAACGATAGACTCAACGCCTGCGCCTTCTGAAACGAAAATATTGACGCAATCGACTTTATCCATCACTGCACGAAGACGTTTCGCTTCGGCGGCAAGGTCGATGGTCATTTCAGGGATAAATACGCCATGCACTTCATAAGTGGCACGATCCAAACCCAGTTCAGGCAGCCATTCGGCGCGATCCAGCAGTTTGCGGTATTCCACAGCAGTCGCGGCAGTCAGCCAGCCGCAGCTGCGTCCCATCACTTCATGGACGATCAGCATGCGCGGGTTGGAGTTGTTTTCGGCAACCACGTTCCAGAAGTAACGCGCGCCTTGCTCGGCAGCAGTCCAGGCGCCCAGCGATTGTTTGATCGGGAACACGTCGTTATCGACGGTTTTCGGCAGGCCGATAACGGTCAGGCCGTAGTTGTTTTTCGCTAGGAACGCGGCAAGATCGGCCGCAGCGGTATTAGTGTCGTCGCCGCCGATGGTGTGCAGAATATCGACGCCGTCTTTAACCAACTGGTCGGCAGCTACTTTTTGCGGATCCTGACCTTCTTGAACCAATCCGCGCTTAATGCAGTCTTTAACGTTGGTCAGCTTGACGCGGCTGTTGCCGATCACCGAACCGCCGAAACGATGCAAAAGCCCCGCTTTTTCGCGGATGGCCGGAGTGACGGTATAAAAATCGCCCAGCAACAGACCTTTATAACCGCTACGGTAGCAAATGATTTCAATCGAAGGATCGATTTCAGTGTAACGCTCGATAAGGCTGCCGATGGCTGAGTTTAGGCAAGGGGCCAAGCCGCCCGCCGTGAGAATCGCGACTTTTTTAGGTTTGTTCATGGGAAAACTCAAAGGGTGAAATTAAAAAACGAAAATTTTATCATAGAAAGGCGGCTCTTTTTTAGTCTTTCGTATCGTCTCCGAGGTGGGAGCGATAACGACCAAAGCCAGCTTTGGACTCCAAAAATCACGATACCGGAGTTCAAAGCTGGCTTTGAAGACTTAAACAGCAGTGGCTAAGGTGCGTAGTGACTATTTTTAGTCTTTCGCCTGTAAATCACCTTCCAAATGATAGCCGACAATCCGCTCGACCTCGTTTTTCGATCCCAAAATAACCGGAACCCGCTGATGCAGGCCTTTGGGCTTGATGTCGAGGATGCGTTCGCGTCCGGTAGAACAGGCTCCGCCCGCTTGCTCGATAATAAAAGCCATCGGATTGGCCTCATACATAATGCGCAGTTTTCCGGCTCTGGACGGATCTCGTAAATCATAGGGATACATAAAAACCCCGCCGCGCGTCAATATCCGATAGACCTCTGCCACCATTGACGCTATCCAGCGCATATTAAAATCTTTTCCGCGCACGCCTTCCGTGCCCAGCAAACATTCATCAATATAACGGCGTACCGGCGGCTCCCAAAAACGCTGGTTCGACATGTTGATCGCAAATTCATGGGTGTCATTGGGAATCGTCATGTTGGGGTGAGTCAGGATGAATTCGCCTATATCCTGATCCAATGTAAAGCCGTTAACGCCATGCCCGGTTGTTAAAACCATCATCGTTGACGGGCCGTAAAGGACAAATCCTGCGCAAACCTGCTCAGAACCCTTACGTAAAAAATCCTCCAGCGCTGGATCTACGCCTTCACAGCAGCGCAGTATCGAGAATATGGTACCTACGGCCAGATTGACATCGATATTTGAAGAGCCGTCCAATGGATCGAACAGCGCCAGGTACTTGCCTTTTGGATACTGCGAGGGAATGGGGATGATGTCGTCGATTTCTTCCGATGCCATGCCCGCCAAATGGCCGGTCCAGTTCAGGGCGTCCACCATAATGTCATTGGTGATGATGTCTAGCTTCTTTTGCACTTCCCCCTGCACATTCTCGGAATCGGCACTACCCAATACCCCAATCAGATTGCCCCGGTTAACCAGATGTGAAATTTTCTTACACGCGGTAACCACATCGTTAAGTAATGAAGTAAACGTTCCCGATACCCCCGGCAATTCGCGCTGCTGTTCGATGATAAACTGGGTCAAAGTAACATGCTTGGTCATTCTTTATCGCTCCGATGGTGTTTGTTCAAAAATACTGTTAATAAACACATGCCGTTTTCGTGTATGCGAGGCTCTGCGGTAACAGCATCTGCACCGATAAACAGGCTATTTGTTTGCTATTTCACGTCAATAACATATTGTAAATCATAAAGGGCGGTATTGATGCCGGTAAAAGTAGATTCACAAAACAACAATGCAAATAACAGCAGGAATAGCCAAGGGATAAACATTGACGATGCCTTTGAGAGAAAGGATTTAGCTCGTAAACCGTTAATAGCTGACATTCCACACCGTTCTAAAATAGCCTAAAATGATTTTTTCTCATCAACAAATATACGAAGAAAAAACCATGAATGATAAACAAACAGAATGGACAAAGAGAAAAACAGACAGGGTAATGGATCACTTAGCCGAGGAAATCCTTGTCACCCTTGCAGAGCTTGATTTTGATGAAACTTACATCCAAGACCAACGAAGCGTATTAGTTGGTAAAAACAGGTTTGAAGTTTTGGTATGGTGTAATAATAACTTGGGCTCAAGGTGTAAAGCTGTGTTGGCCGAGAGGCAAGGGATTAAAGTAGAGGATTTAAACAAAGCCATAAGCATTATGGCCTTTTTTGATGAACTATAAGCAAAGCACTTCAATATGCCCACACAGTAGACCCTGCGGAATTTACTACGTATACTTGGGAAAGCCTGTCTTCCTTAGGCTATCTTTTCAAAGGTGATCTAAGGAAATTAGGCATATGGAAGAATTTTAGCTACGGTAATCGTAACGTTTAAGGCGGGTAATGGCATTTTTGCATTCAGGATACAATTCCAAAATTAATCTATCGGCGAAAGAAATGCTTGAAATCAGCCGGGAAATCAATCGGAATTTTACGCCGTGTTTTTCAAACCCGATGCCGGAGCTTGCCGAAAATATCAGGCTGACGCCTAGAGAACTGTTGGATATAGGCGAAGAAATCGGCCGCGATTTTGCGCCGAAGCTAGCTTGTAATACGCCTGAGTTAATGCTGTTGCCGGTCGATCCTGGACACCTTTATGCGTATTGGAGCCTTGGCGAAAATCGGGAAACCTCTAGCCCTGCCAACGTTGACAACGAGCAGCTCACCTTAAGGATTTATTCTCAACCCGAAGAGGAAAGCGCGGCTTCCGAAACAGTATCATGGTTCGACGTAGCCATTGACAGCCCTATGACGCATCAACAAGTGTCCTTACCCCATTCGGTTGATGAAACGGCGTATTCAGCCGCCATAGGCAAGTGTGGCGCGGATGACGGCTTTATTGAATTTGCACACTCGAACATTATTCATACCCCTCATGGAGGGGCGTCATGGCATCAAGTCCATGACGACATTGCCTCTTGCACCAGCAAAAATGCCTCTGGTTTAGGCATCGACAAATAAGCGTGATGACAAACAGCTTACCTTCCGAGCAAGGATTCCTGAGTATTATTCTTCACGCACATCTTCCCTATGTGCGGCATCCTGAGTATGACAGTTTTTTTGAGGAAAACTGGCTGTTCGAGGCCATGACCGAATGCTATCTGCCTCTGATCGGGGTGCTCGACCGGTTGCACGACGATAACGTGGATTACCGGCTGACGCTGTCATTGTCGCCGACGCTGATGTCCATGTTGCGCGACGACCTCTTGCAAACGCGTTTCCTGAAATACCTGCATAGTCGGTTGGAACTGGCTGAAAAGGAAATTACCAGAACCCGCAAGCAACCGGAGTATCAGAAATTGGCGCGACTGTATCGGCGCTTTTTCCTGAACGCGCTAAATATTTATCAGAATCGCTACCAAGGCGATTTACTGGCGGCTTTTAAAAAACATCAGACCACCGGCAAGCTTGAGTTGATAACGACGGCTGCGACTCACGGTTTTTTGCCGTTGCTCAATGTCAGCGAAACCGCAGTTCGCAACCAGATCAATACCGGTATCGCTATGTTTAAAGCCAATTTCGGCTTTACCCCGAGCGGTTTTTGGTTGCCTGAATGCGGCTACTACCCTGGCCTTGAGGCTGTGCTGGCCGATGCGGGCATCAAGTATTTCTTTGTCGATACTCACGGCGTGATGGATGCCAGTCAGGCCCCTCGAAATGGTGTTTATGCCCCACTTGATTGCGGTAACGGTGTAGCGGCGTTTGCGCGAGATCCCGAGTCATCACGGCAGGTCTGGAGCGGTCAGGAGGGTTATCCGGGCGATTTCGACTACCGAGAATACTACAGCGACATCGGTTTTGAGCGGGAGCTGGATTATATCGCGCCCTATATTCTCGATGGCAAAACCCGTATTAACACCGGGATTAAATACCATCGCGTGACCGGCGGGAGCCTGCCCAAGGAAATTTATAATCCGAGACAGGCAAGGGCTAAGGCGCGTGAACATGCCCAGGATTTTATCGAAAAACGCAGTCATCAAATCGACCGGCTTAGTGCGAGTATGGATAGGCCGCCGATGATTGTTGCACCATACGATGCCGAACTGTTCGGCCATTGGTGGTTTGAAGGTACGTATTGGCTGGAATCAGTACTGAGATTGGCAAGCGAAAAAACCAGCGGTGTACAGCTAATCGGTTGCGGCGATTATTTGAAGCAGCAGCCAGCGCCTCAAGTTGCTACACCGGCCGCATCGACCTGGGGCGATCAGGGCTATTCCGGTTACTGGATCAATGAAACCAATGGCTGGATTTACCCTTTGCTGCACAAGGCTGAGCTGGAGATGGAAAAACTGGCGCGCGATGTTCAGAGGTTAGCGCTCACCCCGTTGCAAACGCGGACGTTGAATCAGGCCGCCAGATCGGTTTTGCTGGCGCAAGCCTCCGATTGGCCGTTTATTATGAAATCGGGGACAACCATCGACTATGCGAACAAGCGCATCACCGATCATTTGGCCCGGTTTAACTATTTGCACGACAGTTTTCGCAAGAACCGGATCAACGAGCGTTATTTGACCGCGCTGGAGATCATGGATAATATTTTCCCGGACATTGATTTTCGGGATTACAATCCTTTAAATATCGGGGCGGGTTTTAAACCTAAAGTGTAGGGTACGCTGTGCGTACCATTGAATGCTGAAAGGGACGCACAGCGTACCCTACATCTCGTATCTTTCCTTCCGGTCTGAAGTTCAGGCCAGCAATCACGGAGACAACGGATGGACAAAATCCAACTGCTGTATGTTGAAAATGTGATTACCCGAAAAAGGCCAGGCGTCCATCAGACCTTAAGCTTTTTTATGCGGGTGGATAGCGCGAGCCATGACAAACGGGTCGATGTGGTTTGGTCGGGCGAAGACGGCGTATGGCAAACCCTGCCTGCAAGTTATCACAGCAAGCTGGAGCACGGTCAGGAATATTGGCAGGCTCAGGTAAGTTTCCAGCTCAGTTCGGCAAAATCCCTGCCCGGCAATATCCAGTTTGGCTTGCGCTGTCAGGCTTCGGAGCGCGAGTATTGGGATAACAAGCAGGGCGCAAATTATTCCAGTCAGGCCGACTCCGGCATCAAGGTGGTTTGCGCCGCGCCGGTTTTGAATATCGGCTTTGCCAACAAGCTTGATGAAGGGCAAAAAAACGTGCCGATCACGGTAGCGGTGGACGCATTCACTGAGGCCGACAAGGTGACCATACACTGGACGACGGACAACTGGCTGCACACTCATAAAACCGCCTGTCACTTCAAAACAACCTACTGGGATAAAGAAGCGCTCAGCAATGCCAGAAACCCCAATCAGGACGGTGCTGCAATCTGGAAAGGCTGGCTTAGAATTGGGCAGGCTTTTCGCTTGCAATACAGTATCAGCGTAGAGGAGCGCAACGGTCAGATTTATTGGGACAACAATCACGGAAAAAATTTCTCTATCAGCCGTGAGCCGTTGAAAGTTTTGATTCTTAACCTGCATTGTTATCAGGAAGATAACCAGGATTATAAATTCTCCCAAATAGCCAAAGCGATAGATGAACTGAATGCTGACGTTGTCTGTCTACAGGAAGTGGCTG
>JANYKK010000083.1 GCA_025361585.1 Methylobacter sp.
TGGCCGTTGATGTCTTCATTCCACAGTTTCAGGGGTTCCAGCGTGTAGATTGCGTAGGCGGAGCTGACATTCGCCACCTCCCTGAATTTTTCTATGCTGATATAGCGGGTCATGTCGCTGACTTTATGCCGCCCCGAATCGGCGATGTAAAAGCCCATCAGTCTGCCGTCGATCTCGCTGTTGACTGCGCCGGTGACGGTGACGACATGGTTGACGACGCCGTTACCGGTGTAGGCCGGATCGTCCCATAATTTTCCTGCATTGAGCGCTATGATTACGCCGCGTCCGCTCATGATCAGGTTGGCGACTCCCTGTTCGTTATAGCCGGGCAGCAGGTTGTTTCTGATGCCGTAGCTGTCCAGGATGGCTTGCTGTTGGATATAGTTGGAGCCGCCCCGTTCATAGGCCGGTTTGCTCGGATCGGTCACCGCCCAATGGTTGTCGATGGCCACTTGCACGACTTGTGCTTCCGAGGTCGGCTTGTCCGCCTGGGTTAGGAGGTTGGCAATGGCGGTCAGCGCACAGGTACCCTGATAATCGACTATGGCATCGCCTTGCATGTAGTCCAGTTCGTTCATTTTGGGATAGCCGTGAACCAGGACGGCTTCGCCATCAACCAAGCCTTTTTCGGGTTTGGAAAAATCGAGCAAAACGAGGTTTTCGACGTTATCGCCTAGGGCGTAGCTGATGGTGCTTTGGACTCTGTCCACGCCTTCGCCTGCCTGTTCGATGACTTGGTCGCCTTGGTTGTCGACGTAGTAGATGTCGTCGCCGCCTGCGCCTATCATAACGTCTTGTCCGGTCACTCCGTCGAGGATGTTGTTGCGGTTGTTGCCGATGATCAGGTTGTCCAAGGCGTTGCCGGTGCCGTTGATGTCCAGGCCTTCGACCAAGCGCAGTTCTTCGATGCCCGAGTTGAGCAGGTAGTTTGAGCTGCTGATGACGGTGTCATAACCGGCGTTTGCTTTTTCCAGAATGCTGTCGTTGACGCTGTTGACGATGTAGGTGTCGTCGCCGGTGCCGCCTTCCATCTCGTCTGCGCCTGCGCCTCCGTCGAGGTAGTCGTTGCCCAGGCCGCCCAGCATAAAATCGTTGCCTGCGCCGCCGTAGAGCCAGTCGTTGTCGCTTTCGCCTGCCCCCAGACTTTGTTGGGCTTCATTGGAGGCGGTGAAGCCGACCAGGATGTCGTTGCCGTCACCGCCGTAGAGGATGTCGTCGCCGACTTGTCCAAACAGCCGGTCGTCGCCTTCGCCGCCATAGAGCAGGTCTGTACCTGTACCGCCTTGCAATTCGTCGGCTCCGGTTTCGCCGTAGAGTTTGTCATCGCCCAAGCCGCCAAGGATTAAGTCGTTGCCCACACCGCCATAGAGGGTGTCGTTGTCGGTTTCTCCTGCACCCAGGCTTTGTTTGGCTTCGTTGCTTGCGGTAAAACCGACCAGGATGTCGTCGCCCTCGCCGCCATTGAGCACGTCGTCGCCGAGCTGTCCAAACAGCCGGTCGTTACCTGTTTCGCCCAGCAGGCTGTCATTACCGTCGCCGCCTTGCAGCTCGTCGTTGCCGCTGCCGCCAAACAGGGTGTCGTTGCCTTCCAGGCCGCTGAGCAGGTCGTTGTCGGCACCGCCGTCGAGGTAGTCGTTGCCCAAGCCGCCGTAGAGGTTGTCCATTCCCAAACCGCCATAGAGGCTGTCGTTGTCGCTTTCGCCTGCACTGAGGGTTTGTTTGGCCTCGTTGCTTCCGGTAAAACCGACCAAGACGTCATTGCCGTCGCCGCCATTGAGCACGTCGTCGCCCACGCCGCCAAACAGCTTGTCGTTGCCAATGCCACCGTCGAGGTAGTCGGCGCCTTCTTGGCCCTGAAGCTCATCATCGCCTTCTTCGCCGTAGAGTTTGTCGTTGCCTGTGAAACCGAACAAGATGTCATTGCCGGTGCCGCCCCAGATATGGTCGTTGCGGTTGCTGCCAGCTACCATGTCATTGCCGTTGCCGCCCAGGAAGTTCTCGATCAGGTTGATGTTGAAGTATTGGGGATATTGGGCGTAGTAGTTGACATTAAATGAGTCGTCGCCATCGGTGCCGATTATGCTTTTTTGGTCGCTGCTGATTTTGACTTGAGCGGCATTCCAGTCGATCCATAAATTGCTATTGATCCAGAACCGATTGTCGGTATCCCGGAGGCTTCGGTAGTTGCTATAGGGTACGGGTTCAGTTGCATCGGACTTGGCGGGCATTGTGGCCGGGCTGTCGGCAAAGCGGCTGTTGCCTTGGGTATAGAAGCCGTAGTCGATTGAGCGGATTTCGCTGATGCCCAACGGGCTTAGGGCGGTGACTTCGCCTGCATCGGCGATGCCGTTTTCGTTGGTGTCGGCCCAGGCACGGAGACTACCCAGTTCGGTACCGCTGAGTTTGCCGTCGTGGTTGGTATCCAGATTGCCCAGGTCATTGGAGGTCAGGCCGTAGTTGGCCGAGTCGAGGATGACCGGGGTTTTAGCGGCAATGGATGCGGCGTTGTCGGTGATGGGGGTTTGGCTGTCGTAGAAGGCGCCTATGGGACTAAAGAAGTCGACAACATTATTGACAGCGGAGGTAATGGTTTCGCCGATGGAAACCAGAGTGTCCGAAACCCATTGGGTGAAGGTATCGAAGAATCCGCTGGGCTGGTATGGCGCTGTTACAACCATGGTCTCGAGGGCAATAACATCAGCAGTGGTAGCCGGTCTTTCTACTGGATTATTATCACTAAGATGAAGGGTCGGGTTGAGGCCGCTGAGGTCGTTGCCACCACCCGTTGTGGAATTAAACGCCTGTAAGTTTTGATTGCTATCCACCTCCCATTGCA
>JANYKK010000163.1 GCA_025361585.1 Methylobacter sp.
CGCTCAATAAAAATCCAGTGTACATCGATAAATTGCAACGTGCTGTTGTTGGACGGCTTATATTTCTTATCACTATGCGTTTTCATTGAGGGTGGGTTCATCATCATAGTTTATATGCGCGGTCAATGCGTAACTTCTAAATTAGGTTGCGGGTTGCATCCGGTTCAAGGTGCGGGTAACTGGTATTTGTGTGAGAAACTGCGTGAGGAATATACGGGCTTCAGTCCTTTAGCGTATTCGCTGGATTTGATTTTGCCACTGGTTGATTTACAGCAAGAACACGATTGGGCGCCGATGATTCCAACACCCAAAAACACATGGATTGATGAGTTGAAGGCGCACAGCCTTAAGCATGTGACGAGGCTTGTAGTGTGGTTTGAAATCTTGTTTGGCTGGATGTCCAGTTTATTGCTGGTGGCCGTGGTTTCCGGTTTGACTAAAAGACGGGAAGAATAGGCATGTAACGCGGCAAGCAATAATTCATAGAATGCAATAGGCGCTAGCCGTATTGCACCGAGAGTCAAGTCATCTGTTAGCTGATTTTTACACAACTCGTCATCAAGCAAAGCACAGGAAAACAATACTTTATTAGATAGGGGCAATGTATTGCTTTTGCATTATCGAGGTGCTACATTTGTAGTACATTAACATTTCAGGGGATTTCAACATGATTACTGTCAATGTTCGTAAGCAAGGCGGAGCCGCCATCATGACCATACCGGCGGATATTTTAAAGACGCTTGATGTCAAAATCGGTTCAACTCTGGAGCTGGAAGTCGTTGACGGCGCATTCACGGTTCGCCCTGCTCGTCCGTCTTCCCGCAAGCGTTATACGTTGGAGGAGTTGTTGCGTGGGGTGACAGAAGAAGGAATGGCTGAGCTTAATGCCGATATTACTTTGGCGCATGAAGGCGAGCCGGTGGGGCGTGAGCTGGCATGACCCGCCGCAGAATTGCGCAACGGGGCGATGTGTATTGGATCGATCCTAATCCAATTGCCGGTCGGGAAATTAAGGGTCGTCACCGTTTTGTGGTCATCACGCCAAAGGAAATTAACGCCTTGGGTATTGCGATGACGGTACCGATCAGTAGCGGCGGGGCTTTTGCCAGGGATATGGGGTTGGCCGTGGCCATTACCGGTCACGATACGGTTGGCGTAGCGGTTTGCAATCAAGTGCGTTCCTTCGATATTGAAGCGCGGGAGCGTGCAGGTTCCGCCCGTTTTGTCGAAACTCTGGACTTGTCCACTGTCGAGGAAATCGTCAACCGCGTTTTGAGTGTTATTGATCCTGCCGTATAGCTCGGCTTACAACGGCTCAAACAAAGCCGTCAAATCCTCAGCTGTCAGCTTCAACGATTCCTCTTTAGCTCCGCCCTTGTAAATCCCTTCGGCCAAGGCGCGTTTTTTATCCTGCATCGCGATGATCTTTTCTTCGACGGTATTTTCGGTAATCAGCTTGTAGATGAAAACCGGCTTGTCCTGGCCGATGCGGTGGGCGCGGTCTGCGGCTTGGCTTTCTGCGGCGGGATTCCACCACGGATCGTAAATGATCACGGTGTCGGCCTCGGTCAGGTTTAGGCCGACTCCGCCCGCTTTCAGGCTGATCAGGAACACATTCACTTCGCCGCTTTTAAACAGTTCGATGGCTTCGTCGCGGTTGCGGGTTTGGCCGGTCAGTTTGGCGTAGCCGATTTTTCGGGTGTTTAATTCGTTTTCAATCAGCGCGATCATGCGGGTGAATTGCGAGAACACCAAGATGCGGCGGCCTTCTTCGAGCTGTTCCGGCAATAGCTCCATTAGCAGGTCGAGTTTGGCGGATTCCTGCACTTTTTGAGCTTCTATTAGCGGTAGGGTGCGAGGGTCGCAGCAGGTTTGGCGCAGTTTGAGCAGGGCGTCCAGGATGGTGATATGGCTGCGCGACAGGCCTTTTTCGGCAATTGCATCGCGGACTTTTTTCTCCATGGTCAGGCGGATGCTTTCGTATAAGGCGGCCTGTTTCGGATACAGCGGTACGGAGCGGATGATCTCGGTTTTTGGCGGCAATTCGGTGGCGACTTCCTGCTTGGTGCGGCGCAGCATGAACGGCGCAACCCGGCGCGACAGCCGCTCTCTCTGCTCGCTGTCGCCATAGATTTCAATCGGGGTACGGTAGCGTTTTTTAAAGGTGGCGATGTCGCTCAGAAAGCCCGGCATCAGGAAATCGAATTGCGTCCACAGCTCACCCAGATGGTTTTCCATCGGCGTACCGGTCAGGCATAGCCGGTGATTCGATTTAATGCGGCGCACCAGTTGGGCGGCTTTGGACAGCGGGTTTTTAACGACCTGGGCTTCGTCCAGGATCAGGTAATGATAATCATGCTCCAGCAGTGTTTCTTCGTCGCGGGACAATAGCGGGTAGGTGGTCAGGATCAGGTCGTAGTCCCTGATTTTGTAGAACAGCTGCTTGCGCTCATTGCCTTGCAAAATCAGGATTTTCAGGTCGGGCGTGAAGCGTTCGGTCTCCCGCCGCCAGTTGCTCATCAGGCTGGTCGGCGCGATGATCAGGCTGGGCAGCCTCATCCGACCAGCTTGTTTTTCGATCAACAGGTGGGTAAGCGTTTGTATGGTTTTGCCCAACCCCATATCGTCGGCGAGTATGCCGCCGAACTTATATTCCCGTAAAAATTGCAGCCAGTTGAGTCCCTGTTGCTGGTAAGGCCTAAGTTCCGCCTGCAAGTTATTGGGCAGGGCGACATCTTCAATGCCGGTGAAGTTTTTCAGTTTTTGCCCGAGTTCCCGCAACTCTTTTCCGCCGTTGATGGTGAATAAGCCTTGGTTCTGCTCTTCCATGTCGGCTAACGCGGCGGCGTTAAATCGGGACAATTTCAGAGAGCCGTCCTTGCCCATCGTGCTGCTGCTAAACAGTTCGATCAGCACGCTCAAGAACGGTTTTATTTTCTCGCTGGGCAAGGTCAGATAATTGTGCTCGCCCAACGGGATGCTGAGCATGTCCGGCAGGTTTTCCAGGTCGTAGTTTTCCAGCACCGGGATGATCAACGGCAGCAAAGGCATGGGCTGGCCGTCGATTTCGATGTTAAAGCTCATTTCAAACCAGTCCTGCTGGCTTTCGCTGATCTGGGCGTCCCAGTTTTGGGCGGTCTGAAAGTTAAGCAAAAAGCTCTCGTCGATTTCGACAATCCAACCGTCCTGTTCCAGTTCCAGCAAGGTGTTTTGCAGGAAGTCTCCCCAGCGTGTGGCGCTGTCCATTGCGGTCTGCGCGGGGCTATACAAAAACAGTTCTTGTTCGCCGATCTGCATGGCAGGGGCGGGAATAAAGCCGAACTCGGTCAAGCGATGGATTGCCCGCTGCTCGGTTTCCGTATCGCGTTTAATGCGTACCAGTCCCCGCTCGGTTTTGACTACGCTGAAATCTTCCGGGGGTATCGCGGAAATCGTCCAATCGCCGTACACAAAACTGACCGCCATAAAATGGGTGTACTGCTGGGGCGAGACCTGATGGCCGAACAGCAACAGTTTGGGCGCAGGCGTCAGCTCACCGGCTTCGGTCAGTTCGACCTTTTTGGGCGCGGGCAGCGGTAGGCTGGGGTGCTCAATAATCAGGCGATGACTGAATTCGTCGGCATATTCGGCCGGAATACGCGGGGCGTTCAGGATATTTTTAAGTTGATCGGTGGAGAGCTTGTGAGCGTTGAGCGAGCCTATGATGCCCAAAGCGTCGTCCAGATACTGCGGCGGTTCGGTCAGCAGCAGGAACGCGGGCGGGTCGATTTCGATCATTAATTGGTAGTCGCCATTCTCGGCTGTCTTCCAGTTAAATTTTAAATCGCGGCCGATCCCTTGTGTTAATGGAACCGGCTCATCGCCTTGCCAGAACAGTCGGCCTGTTTCCAGTAACTTGGATAAGGCCAGATAACCCGTGGCTCCGGTAATCAACGGCTCGTCTCTAAAAGAGGGGTTAAGTGCAGTCAGCAGTTTGGCGATTTCCTGATCCTCGGGTTGAACATAATTGAGGTAGGCATAACTGTAGCGAAGATTATTCAGGGTCGTTTTCCGGCCCTTATTTAAACCACCTGTTTTCTTTGCTTTGGTGATTAAAAGATCAATCGTGAATTCGTGTTTCGCATTGCCGGGTTTAAGGATGTAGGCGATAAATTCCTGGGAAGCATCGTGTTGCCCCGGCGCTTGCTGATGCAGGCTGTCGAGCCAATCCAGACAGCTGGGCTTTGCATTCGATGCTGAAAGGCTTGGGTTGGAATTTTGATACATCAGGCAGGCGGCGGCGACGTGCTTGCAGTTATAGCCGACTGGGCAGGTGCAGTCGCCTTCAATCTCCGCCGCGCTAAAGTCAGGCCGCCAGACGATGCGGATATTCTGCCGGTAAGGATCTTTATGGTTGCCTTTAACGGCGGCATTGAGCTGAACAAAAAGAGCGCCTTCGTTTGTAACGGCCAGATTAAGCACTAGGCCTCTTTCAAAATAGCTGCGCCCGCGCTCATAAAAAGAGTCGCCACATTCGTAGCGTATATCGGAGCGGAGCAGTTTTTTTTGTTTATTCATTAGGGAGGGCGAGCAGTTAGACAAGACGTATATTGTACTGCAATCCGGCACAGTTGTAGGAATAGCTATCTTTTCTCATGCCGGACACTCGAGCCACTATCTTTAAAATCATAATCTGGTATCTTTGCTGCTTGGCCGGACTTTTTCAATCCAGTTAAAAAAATGAACGGCACTTGTCGGTTGAATTTAAAATAGTACGTAAAAAACAGTGCAAGAGACTCAATTGACGGAAATAGAGAAATTTTTCAGCAGCGACGGCGGCTTGGCAGAAGTTATTCCAGGCTACCAGCCACGGGCGGCGCAGGTTGAAATGGCTGAGGCTATCGCCCACGCCATTGAAGCCAACCAGCATTTAATCGCCGAAGCCGGAACCGGAACCGGCAAGACTTTCGCCTATCTGGTGCCCGCCATTTTATCAGGCAAAAAAGCCATCATCTCGACCGGCACCAAAAATCTACAGGATCAGCTGTTCAACAAGGATCTGCCGGTGATCCGCAAGGCAATCAAAACGCCGTTCATTGCCTCGCTGCTAAAAGGCCGCAGCAATTATCTGTGCACCTACCGGCTGCAAAATGCGTTAAATTCCACAGTGGGTTTCAGCAAGGAAGATGCGGTCGCCTTAGCGAAAATAAAATCCTGGTCGAAGCGCACCTTAATTGGCGATGTTTCGGAAATGTCCGAAGTGGCCGAGGCCGATCCGGTTTGGTACCAGGCGACTTCGTCCTTGGATAATTGCCTGGGGCAGGATTGCCCTGATTACGCCGACTGTTTTTTGGTCAAGGCCAGGAAAAAAGCGCAGGAATGCGAAATCCTGGTGGTTAATCATCATTTGCTGTGCGCGGACTGGTCGATACGCGACAGCGGTTTTGGGGAGTTATTGCCCGATGCCGAGGTCGTCATCATCGATGAGGCGCACCAGCTGGCCGACACCGCATCCAACTTTTTGGGCATCACCGTCAGCGCCAAGCAGATGAACGATCTGGCCAAAGACGCGTTGATGGAATATTTCAAAGATGCGACCGACATGCCCGCTTTGCGCACCGCTTGCGAAGACCTGGAACATGAGGTGAAAGATTTGCGGCTGGCGTTCGGCATCGAGCTTAGGCGCGGCGATTGGCAGGACATTGAAACCAATCCCAAAATCGCCGGGGCATTGGTTGCTGTTAAAGACCAGCTACAGCGCTTATCCGATCAACTGGAACTGGCCTCGGTCAAAACCAAAGGCCTGGACTCGTGTTTTAAACGCGCGGAGGAACTGGTGCATCAGCTCAAAATCATCCTCGAAGACAACAGCGGCAAGTGGATACGCTGGTACGAAACCTATAAAAATACCTTCACCTTAAGCCGGACGCCGCTGGACATTGCCGCAGAATTCCGTGCCTTTATGCAGCAACATCAGGCGGCGTGGATTTTTACCTCGGCGACCTTAAGCGTGGCGAACAAGTTCGACCATTTCGCCAATAACCTGGGGCTTAGCAATGCGGCCAGCGAGAGCTGGGGCAGCCCTTTCGATTACGCCCATCAGTCGTTGTTTTATCATCCGAAAGGCTTGCCGCAGCCCAATGATCCCGCGTTTATCCCGACCATCGTCGAGTTTGCGGTGCCGGTGCTAGAGGCCAGCAAGGGTCGGGCATTTTTTCTGTTTACCAGCCATCGCGCATTGAAACAGGCGGCAGAACTACTGGAGAAAAAAATTGATTTTCCGTTGCTGATTCAGGGCAGTCGCCCCAAAGCTTTATTGCTGGATCAGTTTAAAGAAGCGGGCAACGCCGTGTTGCTGGGCACGTCGAGTTTTTGGGAAGGCGTGGATGTCAGGGGCGAGGCCTTATCCTGCGTTATTATCGACAAGCTGCCGTTCGCATCGCCTGGCGATCCGGTGTTGAAAGCGCGGTTGGACGCGATGACCAAACAGGGGCGGAACTCGTTTTTCGAATACCAGCTGCCCACCGCCGTGATAGCGTTAAGGCAGGGCATAGGCCGTCTGATCCGCGACGTGACGGATAGAGGCGTATTGATGGTCTGCGATCCCCGATTGTTAAAGAAATCCTACGGGCAGATATTTTTAGACAGCGTGCCGGCGATGAAGCGCACCCGCGACATTGAAGAGGTGCGGGTGTTTTTTCAGGATGAACCAGAACAATAGAATACGTGTAGGGGCGACCGGCTGGCTGGTCGCCCTCCCCTCGGATATAGCAGGTCAACCCCGTCCAATGTATAAAACCAGCATCTGCTGAGAAATTATCAATAAGAGAACGAACAATGAAATTACTGGCAGTAGAAACATCGACCGAAGCCTGCTCGGCAGCGCTGTTTATTGACGGCGAAGTGTTTGAACGCTTTGAACTTGCACCACAAAAACATACCCAGCTGATTTTGCCGATGATCGACTCATTAATGGCGGAAGCGGGGTTAAAGCCGCAACAGCTGGATGCTTTGGCATTCAGTCGCGGCCCCGGCTCGTTCACCGGCGTACGCATCGCCACTGGCGTGATCCAGGGTATCGCGTTGGGTACCGATTTGCCGGTAGTCCCCGTATCCACCTTGGCAGCTATCGCCCAAGATTTTTTCGATAACAGTGAAGATAACGTCGCCTTTGTTGCGATGGATGCGCGGATGGGCGAGATATTCTGGGGCGTTTATAAGCGCGATGCACAAGGCTATGCCGAACTGATAGGCGAGGAAGCCGTGACTCCGGCTGATGGGGTTGAGTTTCCCGATCTGACTGGTGTGGGCATCGGGTCAGGCTGGGGCGTTTACCCTCAGGAATTAACGACCCGCTTGGCAGGGCGCGTCAGTCGCTATCAAGCCGATATGCTGCCTAGAGCCGGTGCGATTGCCCGGTTAGGCGCGCGAGGTTTCGAGCAGGGCTTGGCCGTTGCCGTCGAACAGGCCATGCCGGTTTATTTGCGGGATAAGGTTGCTAAGAAAGAATCGGAGCGGTAATGCGGGTGCGTCAAAGCAGTCTGCTAGTTCGCGCTGGGATCATTTTCTTAGCCAATTCTTAGCCAAGCCATGAGGAGTGCCGATTATGAACTGGCTGAGCAAATAGCGCATTTGCCAGTAAAACAAAAATCCGGAAAAAAGCAGCGCCAGCTATTGCAAAAAGAGAGGCTAGTAAAACCAGTATGTTTAAAATTTTCATGATGAATGACTCAATATTTGTTTGAATTGAGTGTGATATTCCTCCGATTAAATAAGTAAAACAAGAAATTTAATCATCAATTAAATGAGAGCCAGTTCCGGTTTTCAGGCGCTTTAAACAATCAGTAGCGAGTCCACCACAAGTTGTTTTTTTGTGAGTTTTTGCACTGAGTACTTGCTACTAAGCTCATGTGAAAATAAACGAATAGGTGAATTTGGATTGCTTGGCATTTTTGTATAAAAACAACAGAATTGCCGGAGGTCATTCAGCAGTAAATTATGTGGCAGAGCGCTGAAAATAGCCGCAATGATTGCCGAATTTTTAGTTCTGATTTGTCGGGGTTATCTTAAATGAAAAGTAAGTATGTTGTGGGTTAGTGCGAAGTACATTGCATATTTTAGAAAGCACATACCTTGTGAGGGCATAGGCATCTCCCCAATGCGCCATCCTGTTAATTCTTGCCGGAATGGTGCTGGTTTGTTGCGGCTATGGTTATCTGGATTTGCACTTCCAGAATCCACCAAAAAAGCGCATCATTAGCCGCTGGTCAACATAACAAAAACAATCATCCCCATTATTTATATTTAGGAGAAAGCCGTGCTTTATATCGAACCCAATCAGCAAGGCAGTAAAGTTAACTTCAAACCCCGTTATCAAAATTTTATCGGTGGCGGTTGGGTCGATCCGGTCAAGGGGCAGTATTTTGAGAATTCCAGCCCGATTAACGGCAAGGTTTTCTGTGAAATCCCCCGCTCTTCCGCAGAGGATGTTGAGCTGGCATTGGATGCGGCTCATGCTGCCCGAGCTGCTTGGGGCGAAACTTCGGTCACCGAGCGTTCGAATATACTCCTGAAAATAGCCGACCGGATTGAAGCGAACCTTGAAATGCTGGCTGTCGCCGAAACTTGGGATAACGGCAAGGCGGTGCGCGAAACGTTGGCGGCGGACATTCCGCTGTGCGTCGATCAGTTTCGCTACTTTGCCGGGTGTATTCGCGCCCAGGAAGGCACTATTAGCGACATTGACAAGAATACCGTCGCTTACCATTTTCACGAGCCGCTGGGCGTGGTCGGGCAGATTATCCCGTGGAATTTCCCGCTATTGATGGCCTGTTGGAAATTGGCTCCCGCCTTGGCCGCTGGCAACTGTGTGGTGATGAAACCGGCTGAACAAACCCCGGCCTCTGTTTTGGTGCTGATGGAATTAATCGGCGATTTGTTGCCTAAAGGCGTGGTCAATATCGTCAACGGTTTTGGCGCGGAAGCGGGGCAGGCGTTGGCGACCAGCACCCGGATCGCAAAAATAGCCTTTACCGGCTCAACGCCGGTCGGGTCGCATATCCTAAAATGCGCGGCGGAAAACATTATTCCGTCCACCGTCGAGTTGGGCGGCAAATCGCCGAACATCTTTTTTGAAGATGTGATGAACCAGGATGAGGCGTTTATCAGCAAATGTATTGAAGGCGCGGTGCTGGCGTTTTTCAATCAGGGCGAAGTGTGCACCTGTCCTTCGCGGCTGTTGGTTCAGGAATCCATTTACGATGCGTTTATCGCTAAAGTCATTGCCCGCGCCAAGCAGATCAAGCGCGGCAATCCGTTGGATACCGAAACGATGGTCGGCGCGCAAGCTTCCAAGCAGCAGTTCGATAAGATTATGAGTTACATGCAGATTGGCAAAGATGAAGGCGCAGAGGTTTTGATTGGCGGCAAGGCTGAGTCTTTGGGCGGCGGTTTCTCCGAAGGCTATTATATCGAGCCGACGATTATGAAAGGCGGCAACAAGATGCGTATTTTCCAGGAAGAGATTTTCGGCCCTGTCATCGCGGTTACTACGTTTAAGGATGAAGCCGAAGCCTTGGCGATTGCCAACGATACTCAGTATGGTTTGGGCGCCGGGGTTTGGACGCATGACATGAACCGCGCCTACCGCATGGGACGGAGTATTCAGGCGGGGCGCGTATGGATCAACTGTTACCACCATTATCCGGCTCATGCGGCTTTCGGCGGCTATAAAAAATCCGGTGTGGGGCGCGAATGCCATAAGATGATGCTGGATCATTATCAGCAGACCAAAAATATGCTGGTCAGTTACGATGTCAATCCGCTGGGGTTTTTCTAGGCTTGATTAGTTAAAAAACTGATGTACTCAAGAGTTAAGAAATTTTCACCACGAAGGCACGAAGGACACGAAGACTAAAAATATAAAACTTCGTGTTCTTCGTGTCTTCGTGGTGTGCTTATGTTATGCGACTAGCGTCGTGACATCATACAAATCCACAGGTCTTTAAATAATGACAATAAAAACAGGCAGACTCCTTCATCAGGTTCTTCACGGCGAGATCACGCATGCGGATTACATGGCGGCAATTCCGTCCTGCGGCTCTGTCGAACAGGC
>JANYKK010000165.1 GCA_025361585.1 Methylobacter sp.
TGTGGATAAGACTTCGACCGCCGATAATTCCTTTAATGGCCGGTTGCCTATCCAGGGGTAAACGTCACGCTCGAAACATTCCTTCATGTGTTTATGGTGGGATGCACTCCATTCATTTTGCTTGGTCATTAAAAAATCTTCGGCAATCGCCTTAAAGGTATTTTCAATGCTCCCGGCTTTTTCTATTTTGCGGGTTATGCTTGGATCGATTCCATCGGCCAGCTGTTTTCTGGCTGAATCCCGTTTGTCTCTGGCGGATTTTAGGCCGGTATCAGGATATACCCCCAGTGCCAAGGTCTTTTCGGTACCCCCAAATCGATATTTCAACCGAAAATATTTTGAACCGTTGGGGTTTACCAGCAAGAACATGCCCTTTTCATCAGTGATTTTATAAGGCTTTTCTTTCGGTTTAGCGTTCTTGCAGGCGGTGTCTGATAGTGGCATTGGGGGTATCTCCCTTCGGTTAACAGCATGTACCCCCGTTTTATACCCCCACGACACCCCGAATGTCAATGTATCTTGCTGCATGTCGTTGGACAAAAAAATACCCGCCAAGCCATATAACTTGCGGGTTTTTGTACTTCTTTGCACTTCGCTGAATGCTTAAATGGCGGAGAGAGAGGGGTTCGAACCCTCGATACGTTGCCGTATACACACTTTCCAGGCGTGCGCCTTCGACCGCTCGGCCATCTCTCCTATTGTTTCGCTTTCCGTGGATAACGGGAAGCCGATTAGGATAATCGATATTGCGTTTTAGCGCAATGACCTTGTCGCGCAGCAGCTTTATTCGGCCTGCGCTTCCAGCTCATCCCATCGACTGTAAACGTGCTCCAGTTTGGCATCGATCTGTTTGAGTTCATCCAGGGTTTGGGCGACGACGGCTTGATCCTGTTTGTAGAACTCGGGCGCACTGACTTGGCGGTTTAACTCCACTTGTTCGGCTTCCAACTCAGCTATCAGTTCCGGCAAGTTGTTTAGTTCCTGCTGTTCTTTAAAGCTTAGTTTCTTTTTCGTTCCGGTAGACGCGACAGGCTTCACCGCCGGTTTTTCCTGCTTGGTTACCTTGGTCGTTTCGGTCTGTTTCGCCTGTTTGACATGGTTCATCCAATCGCTATAGCCGCCGACAAACTCATCGACTTCGCCTGAACCGTCCAGCACGAAGACGCTGGTCACTACGTTGTCCAGAAATGCCCGGTCATGGCTGACCAGCAGTAAGGTGCCGTCAAAATCGACCAGCTTTTCTTCCAGCAATTCCAAAGTTTCCAAATCCAGGTCGTTGGTCGGCTCATCCATGACGATCAGGTTGGAAGGCTTGGTGAATAAGCGCGCCAGCAACAAGCGGTTTTTCTCGCCGCCCGACAAGCTTTTCACCGGCGAACGCGCCCTGGCAGGGGCAAACAAAAAGTCGCCCAGATAAGACATTACATGCCGCTGGTTACCTGATATTTCGACAAAATCATTGCCGTCGGCGACGGTGTCGGCGACGGTCATCTCCGGGTCGAGCTGGTCGCGCAACTGGTCGAAGTAGGCGATTTCAAGTCGGGTGCCTTGCTCCACTGTGCCGCTGTCGGGTTCCAGCTGTTTTAGCAGCAGTTTCAACAAGGTCGATTTGCCTGCGCCGTTCGCGCCGATCAGGCCGATTTTGTCGCCGCGCTGAATCAGTGTGGAAAAATGATTGATAATCTGCCGATCTCCGTAACCAAAGCAAATATCGTTAACTTCGATGACTTTCTTGCCGGAGGCATCGCCTCTGTCCAGCGATATTTTGCTGGTGCCTTGGGTGTTGCGACGTTGGGCGCGTTCCGCACGTAATTTTTCCAGCGCCCTGACTCGGCCTTCATTGCGGGTACGCCGGGCTTTTACGCCTTGTCTGATCCAGACTTCTTCATCGGCCAGCTTTTTGTCGAACTCGGCATTCTGGTTGGCTTCGTCCTCCAGGGCTGCGGCCTTGCGGGCCAAAAAATCGTCATAACTGCCCTGCCAGGACACCAGATTGCCTCGATCCAGGTCAATAATCCGGGTCGCCAGCTTTTGTAAAAATGACCGGTCATGGGTCACGAATAATACCGCTCCCTGAAAATTCAGCAGCTGCTCTTCCAGCCAGGTAATGCTTTCAAAATCCAGGTGGTTGGTCGGCTCGTCCAGCAGCAATACTTCCGGTTCGATGACCAAGGCTCGAGCCAACGCGACGCGCCGCTTCCAGCCGCCGGACAAACCGCTGATCTTTAATTCGCCGGGCAAGTCCAGCTTGCTTAAGGTGGTTTCAACCCGTTGCTGGAAATGCCAGCCGTTATGCGATTCCAATTTATGCTGTAAATCGCCCAGCTCGTTCAAAGCCTTTTCGTCATCGTAATCCATGGTCAAAGACATGGCATGATAGCGGGTGATCCATTCGCCCAGCTCGCCCAAACCACCGGCAACGGCATCGTAGATGGTCGCATCATCCGGCAAATCTGGCGTTTGCTCTAGCCATGCCAGCTTGAGTTCCGGTTGCCGCCAGATGTCGCCGTGATCGGCCTGGATATTCCCGGCGATGATCTTCATCAACGTTGATTTACCCTCGCCGTTGTGGCCTAACAAGCCTACCCGCTCCCCGGCATCGAGCTGGAAATCGGAGTTTTTCAATAAAGCGTGAGTTCCAAAAGCGATGGAAACGTTGGTCAGTCGTAATAAGGGCATTTTTAAAGTTCTTTATGTTGTAAATTGCGTCGCAATAAATCCAGTGCCAGTAACGCTACCTGATTTTGTTTGCGTTCGATAGGGCCTGCCACTGATCCGATGGTTTAAAAATCCATCTTTAGTCAGCGGCGTATTATATAGGGTAATGGCTTGGTCTTTATCGTGAAATGTTTGTTTATCACCTGAGTAAAGCTAAACCAGCACAAAATCGGTCAAGTGAGTGTGATCTTAAAAGTCCTGTTGATACGACATTCCTTGCCAGGATGATGTATGGAGTGAAGCCTATTTCTTCATAGAAAATGCGTTTGTTTTTCTGGAGAATTGCAGGTAAGTATATTTGCCTGTTTATTCGAGCATTTTACTTTTAATGCGGGTTTCCATCAGGTAATCAAACCAGGGCCAAGTAACGCACCAATTTCCAGAGCAGTTGCCGTCGAGATGGTGGTCGTAATGCCAGCGTAAATATTGTTTTCCCCATGCAGGATTTAGGTGAGCCTTACGATGTTTATAGTAATAAAGCATCAGGGAGGCATATACCGTAACGGCAAACAAAGGGAATAGCATCAACAGCGGCGCATGCAACAGCACAATACCTGCCAGCACAGCCAATTCTTTGGTTTGGGCGTTCCATGTCGTTAACTTTAAAGACCGATAGCCCGGATCGATCATCGCGTTTTTAGCGCAAACTGCATGGTGTTCATGCCAATGATAAGCCCAGAAACTCTGCCGGTTTTGTCCCAGTGCATGCAGGATATGTTTGTGTACCAGCCATTCGCCTGCATTGACGTAGATCAAGCCTAAAATGAATTGAATGATTAAGCTGAACATGGGCTGCAAAAATCCTTTAATGGGGAAAATGGCAATTATTGCTGGCTATCATACGTCTGTTATCAGGGAGGGACAAAGGTATTGTTGTGGAGTAGAGCGATAATCAGAACGTTAGATTACAAGATTTTCTTTTTTAATAAAGTTAAAGTTGATAAAATTGCTGGGTTTTTTATTAATTGGGTGAACCAGCATGAGCGTTATCGAAAGAATTAAAGGCCAGATTGAAAATAATCCGGTTGTTTTGTATATGAAAGGATCACCGGATTTTCCTCAATGCGGCTTTTCCGGCCAAACGGTACAGATATTGGAGGCCTGTCATGCCAAATATATGCACGTTAATATCCTTGAGGATCCCGAACTTCGCGAGGCGCTTAAAGAATATTCGAACTGGCCGACCTATCCCCAGCTTTATATTGGTGGGGAGCTCGTCGGCGGTTGCGATATTGTTACCGGTTTGTACCAGCAGGGCGAATTAGTTAAGATGCTGGCTGCGGTTGGCGGTGTAGAGGCATAAGCGCCGCATTGGTTTGCAGGTAATGCAACACAAAAAATCTTAATAGCAAGTTGATTAATTCACCACGAAGGCACGAAGGACGCGAAGAAAAAGTTAAGATAAAACTTCGTGTCCTTCGTGCCTTCGTGGTGTCGTATTTTAAGTTGGTGCGTATGCGGTTATGCTACGCTAGCCCGATCTGTGTGCCTTGTTCCAACTGTTTCCAGCGGTTGACTATCAAGCAAAACAGTTCTGCGGTTTTTTCCGCGTCATAAAGCGCTGAATGCGCTTTCTCGTTGTCCCAATCCAATCCTGCCGTTTGGGCCATTTTCGCCAGCACGGTTTGCTGATATACCAATCCGCCCAATGTTGCAGTATCGAAGGTGCTGAACGGATGAAAAGGGCTGCGTTTTATTTGGGTTCTTTGAATAGCTGCATTCAAAAAACTAATGTCAAAAGCGGGGTTGTGACCAACCAGAATTGCACGGGTGCATTTGTTACGTTTGACCGCGTCTTTAATCGGTTTAAACAACATGTGTAGCGCGTCTGTTTCTTCAATAGCCATGCGAAACGGGTGATGCGGATCGATTTTGTTAAACTTAAGGGCGGCTTCGTCCAGTTCCGAGTTTTTAAACGGAATGACGTGTGTTGTATAGCGTTCGGTAATTTCCAGATCACCGCTATCGTTAAACTCAACAATAACGGCGGCAATCTCCAGTAATGCGTTTTTTTTGGGGTTAAATCCGGCTGTTTCTATGTCGATGACTACCGGCAGGAAGCCTCGGAAACGTTTGTCTATGGGAATTGCAGGTGTATCCATTTTTTAAAGGTATGCCAAGAGGTGTCGAAATGATGAGGAATATAGACGGCGATTTATGGTATGTTACGCGAAAACTGGCCCATTATAAAAATAATAGCGTTGTGGAGAGAATGACATGCAACAGAAAAAGCTGACGACCCATTTTGGATGTCTTGTTTTATTGGCTATGTTGGCAGGATGCGCAACTATGGCGAAAGATCCCCAAGATCCACTGGAAGGCTGGAATAGGGGGGTGCAGACCTTTAACGATAAGCTTGATGATTATGCGATGAAGCCTGTCGCCAAAGGGTATCAGTGGATAACCCCCTCATTTGTTAATCGTGGTGTGACTAATTTCTTTAGCAACATTAATGACATCGGCGTAACGCTCAATGACTTGATGCAGTTTAAAATTGCGCAAACCGGTCAGGATGGATCGCGCTTCATCGTCAATACCATCGCTGGTGTTGCCGGTTTTGTGGATGTCGCGGAGATGATTGATTTGCCCAAGCATAATGAAGATTTTGATCAAACCATGGGTGTTTGGGGGGTGCCTTCGGGGCCTTATTTGGTGCTGCCGTTTTTCGGGCCTAGTTCGCCCCGAGGCGTCGGTGGCTTGATCGGCGATGCGGCGATGAACCCTATTAGCTATCTTGACAGCGGAATTATCACCGGTGGGCTGTTTGCGGTGAACGCCGTCGACCAGCGCGCTGACAATTTGAGTACCGAAAGAATAGCGACGGAAGCGGCTGTAGACCGGTATGCGTTTTTTAAGAGCGCCTATTTTCAACAACGCGAATATCTGATTAACGATGGCAATATGCCCGAAGGATCAGATGTGCTGGAGAATGGTGAAGACCTTAATAAGGAAAATTTCGCTCCGGTTAAGCCGTATTAATATCAGGCGAAGGGCATTATTCACCACGAAGGCACGAAGGACGCGAAGAAAAAAATTATATACTTCAGCTGTCAGAATTTCGATGTTTTGTTTTGGGTAGGGTACGCTGTGCGTACCTTCTGTGTCGGTATAATATTTTAAAGGTACGCACAGCGTACCCTACGTAAATTATTCATTCCAGGGTTGTACATTGAAAACTTCGTGCTCATCGTG
>JANYKK010000176.1 GCA_025361585.1 Methylobacter sp.
GGCGTGCAACGCCCAGCGATTATTCCAGGTTGAACTACATCCCAGTAAGGCTATGCACTTAAAGCCGGTTTTTGGAGTTTTTATTAAACAATTGGTGGCGCCCTGGGCAGAGAAAAATGCCGTTGAAACCGGTTTTAGTGCCGGAATATAAAATAATGTATTGCAGTGAGCGGTAAGTTTTGCATTGTTTTGCGGGAATCAGACATAGTCATAGCAGTACGTTGGTTGAACGTACTTTTTTATTCATCGGAAACAGCAGTAGCAGGTGCAAGAAAAGCAAGGCCATTTCCAGGCGAACGAATGCGGGGCAATGCTTTTACAACTACCATCGTTCCTTTTTTGCATACCGGGCAGGCGCAAGGATTTACGCCGGTAAGCCTTTGAAAACGCTGCAGATTTGTTTCCGCTGGTTGTTGTTTTTTTATTGTAGCCTCAATGGTTTTATCGGGTTCGGCAAACTGTAAGGCAAGGTTACGTTTGAGGGTATGATTGTAAATGCCGTAGTAGCGTATTTTTACAAACCGGTGTGGCAGGATGTGCATGGTAAACCGCCTGAGGAACTCCACGCCATCAAGTGTAACGGGTTTGCTGATGGCCCTGTCGCGATAGTCTTTGGCCAAAAAAGTTACTTTGCCGCCGGCAATATTTAGGATGCGTTGGTTGGTAATAGCAACCCTGTGAGTATATTGCCCCAGGTATTTAATCACGTGGCCGGCACCAGCCATTGAAGGCTCGCAGTGTACCACCCATTTGGTTTTGTAAGCCTGTTGCACCGGCTCATAAAACAATGCCAGTTTGTTTTCCTTACGCAATGCCCGTTTCAGGCTATCGAGGAACTTGCCCTTAAAAGCATCACTCAACTGATGAACGGGATAAAGGTACTGTCCTTGTTGACCGATATTTTTCCATTGGCCATCCAGGGTATATCCTGCCGCGGGCACAATACAATGAATATGCGGATGAAGGCTCAGATTTTGTCCCCAGCTATGAAGCACTGCTACAGCACCGGTTTCAACACCATGATGCGTGTATCCGAACAGCCGCAAGGTATGCCATACCGCGGCAAACAGCAGTTCGTAGTACTGCCGCCCGGTATGCAGGCAAACAGCATTTAACGCGTGCGGAACCGTGAAAACGATATGAAAGTGTTTTACAGGCAGTGTTTTGTTGATAAGGTCATCAATCCAGAAAGCTTGTTTAGCCGCCTGGCATTTGGGGCAATGGCGGTTTCTGCAACTGTTGTAGCTGTATCGGACGGTTCCGCAACTATCGCAGGCTTCTTCGTGCCCTCCCAAAGCCAGGGTGCGGCATTGGGCAATAGAGGCCAGCGTTTTTAACTGCAGGGACGAAAGGTTGACTTTTTCTGTCAGTTGTTTGCCATACAGGCTGACAATATCGGCCAGTTCAGGCTTTGCGCGCATCGCCATTGTAATTATACAACCTGTCGAGTGGGCTGTGGGCTTTTACCAGGTCGCATTGGGCGATGTGCAGATAAATCATGGTGGTGGTAATCTCGGCATGACCCAGCAGTTCTTTGAGGGTTACGATGTTTACCCCCTGTTCGAGCAAGTGAGTGGCATAACTGTGGCGAAGCGAATGCAGGTTAACCTGCTTGGTTATGGAAGTCTTTTTCAGGTTTTCGCGCATCACCCACGAAAGCCCTTTCACGCTGTAGCGCCCATCAGCCTCTTTGCCATTAAACAGCCAGATATGCGGGTTTTCGGCAGCGAGGTATTTTTTCAGCCCAACGGCCATGCTATCGGCTAATGGGACAATACGGTCTTTTTTGTATTTGCTTTGGCGGATGTGGATGGTTTTGCGTTCAAAATCAATATCTGATATTTTCAGGTTAATCACCTCTTGTCCGCGCAGGCCAGCCGAGTAAATTAATGTGAGCACCACCCGTTGTTTGAGAAGCGTTGGGGCGGCAAACAGCGCTTTGAGTTCCTGTTGGTTGAGGATAACCGGTAGTTTGGTTTCCTTTTTCAGCGAAGGCAGGGCAATGGCGTTCTTGTTCATGCCCATCAGCCTGTAGTAATAACGCAGCCCGTACACCATGTGCTTAAAACTGCTTCGTGACGGTGATTTGGGATCAAGTGCCAGCCCAACCAAATATTCGTTGATTTCATCCGGGTCGATCTGTTCGGGCAGACGGCCAAAATGCACCACACACAATGCAATGCGGCGGATATAATTATTTAATGTACTTTTACTTTGTCCACGCAAAGTAACCTGCTGATCCAGTTTACGGACAACAGTAGCAAACTCAGGAACAAGTGCAATAGCTTGCTCAACCATGGTAAAACCCGATTTCTTTCTCATATCAAGAATTTTTTAGTTATTAATTCCGAATTATAAGAAAGAATCGGGTATTTTTGATAAAGCTATCCCGCAGGGGCGGGATTTAGTTCAA
>JANYKK010000193.1 GCA_025361585.1 Methylobacter sp.
GCCGCGCTCCAGCAGCCAGCGCACCGTGCCGTCCGGCCAAACACAACGTAA
Organism: Methylobacter sp.; assembly: GCA_025361585.1. Taxonomy (GTDB): domain Bacteria; phylum Pseudomonadota; class Gammaproteobacteria; order Methylococcales; family Methylomonadaceae; genus Methylobacter_A. Next base: position 52 of record JANYKK010000193.1, read on the forward strand.
CTCGATATTGAATTCCGCACCCTGTTGCACACAGGCATCGATAGCGTCAGTCAATAGCTGCCGATCATCCGGGTGTACGTTATTAAAGTAGCTCTTATAGGAACCCTCCTGCTCGCTTTCAGGATAGCCGAACAAGGCACCGATCCGTTCGGAACAGATCAATTCCCCGGTCTGAATATTCCAGTCCCAAGTACCAATGTTGGCATAGAGCTGACTGCGGCGCAGACGCTCTTCGCTTTTACGTAGCGCATCGCCAGCCTCGCGACGCTCGGTGACATCATCGGAAATACCGATAAAATGGCTGAGCTGTCCCCGTTCGTCGTGCACCGGCGCTATGCGTAAGTCATTCCAGAACGGTGTGCCGTCCTTGCGGTAGTTATGTATTAGCGCCTCTCCGGCTCGTCCTTCGCGCAACAGAGCACGAATATCATCCAGACCCGGCTGATCGTTTTCTTTACCATGCAAAAAGCGACAGTTACGCCCAAGCGCTTCATTACGGCTATAGCCGGTCATACGCTCAAAGGCAGGATTGACATAAATCAACGGCAGGTCAGGCTGGTTGGCATCCGCCATGCTGATGCCGCTGGCGCTGGCCTCGATAGCCCGCTCAAACAGCCGCAGGCGCAACTCGGCTTGTTTGATATGGGTTATATCGGTGCGGATGGAAACATATTGATAAGGTCGCCCTGTACTATCTAAAAAAGGCACGATACTGGTTTTTACCCAGTACAGTTTGCCATCTTTGTCCAGGTTGCAAACTTCACCGTTCCAGATATTGCCACGCGAAATGGTGCGCCACATGTCGGCGAAAAATTCAGCCGGGTGTTCGGCTGATTTAACGATACGATGATTCTGCCCCAGCAATTCCATCCGGCTATAACCGCTGATCTCGCAGAACTTGTCATTAACGTAGATGATAATACCGTCAATATCTGCCGCACTGACAATAGCATGGGCATCCAGCGCCAATTGATGGCGTTCCCGCTCATAAAGCGCAGTGCGTAGCGACTCCGATTGCTCCTTCGCCTGGCGAAAACGCCGCGCATGCATGGACACTGCCGCGACCAGATGACGCGGATCAACCGGTTTATTCAAAAGCTGTTCGCCGCCGTGATTTAGCGCCAGCAATTGCTTGGACACGGTAATTTCAGATGACAGATAGACAACCGGGATCTGGGCATAGCGCCGGTCATCACGCAAAATGACCGCCAGCTCAGGGCCGGTGCATTCCGGCATAACCATATCCACCACCAGCACTTCGGCCGCGAAATCCTCCAACATGTCTGGAACGAGAAGAGGATTGTCCGCTACCTGTACCGTCATGCCGGCTTGGCTCAAAATCAGGCCATGGGCCGCCGACTGGTCAGGATTATCATCGACCAACAGCACATGAAAAGGTTCCTTAGGCGGCAACGCTACCGAATCGCCAACCACGCGTAGCAGCGCATCGACATCTACCGGCTTGGTCAGACAACAGGTAGCGCCAGACCGATAGGCGGCAAGCTTGGCCGCCAACTCCTGCCGCGCTGAAATAAATATCACCGGGAAACCGTTAAGGTTCTGCTCTTTCAGTTTTGCAATAACACGTACGGCCGTATCGTCGCCTTCGGGAAACATCGTCGCCATGATTACTGCGGCAGGCGGCCCGGATATAAGATTTGCGGCACTAAGAGCGGCAAATTCGTGAAATACATCAACCCGGCAACCCGCCTTCTCAAGCACGGAACGCAACCAGTCGCCCTGCTCCTGGTCATCGTCTACGACCATGATACGCGGAATCCCTGTTCGCCCTTCGGGTAACTGGGGAACAAAAACGTAGTTGGGGTTGTTACCGTGCTTGTTCATTGCTGGGATGAACCGCCATCATCGGTAAACTGGCGCACCTGATTGCGGCCGCTGTCTTTGGCAACATAAAGCGCAGCATCCGCCGCGGCGAGCAAACTTTGCGCATCGACGCACTGGTCGCTGGTAGCAACCCCGGCGCTCAGTGTGAGGGTAAAACTCTGTCCTTGATGAATAAATCGTATCTCGCTAAATCGCTGGCGAATGTCATTGAGCAGATGTATCGCATCCTCCGCAGTACATTCCGGCAAAACGATGGCGAACTCCTCGCCGCCATAACGACCGATGCTATCCTGCCGTCGCAGGCGCTGGCGCAACAAATGCGCCAAAGTCTTAATAACCTGATCGCCCATGGGATGCCCCCAGGTGTCGTTGACGCGCTTAAAATGATCCATATCCACCATCGCCATCGCCATAACCGTACCCTGCCGATGAGCACGTTCAAGTTCATGCGCCAGCCGATCTTTAATGCTGGAGTGCTTGAGCAATCCAGTCAAACTATCCTGGCTCATCAATTCACCAACCTTACGAGCTCGTGCCGCTCGCGCCCGCACTGTGGCAACCAGTCGCGCATCCGAAATGGGCTTGGTCAGAAAATCGTCGCCGCCGTTGTTTAGGGCTTTAATCTGTTCATTCAAGTCGTCTTCCGCCGAAAGATAGACAATGGGTAAGCCCATCCACATGTCTTCGTAACGTATGGCAAGCGCCAAGTCGGAGCCCTTGCAGTCGGGCATATACAAATCAATGATAAGCAGGTCGGGATTTAGATTTTGCATCACCGCCAGAGTTTCCTGTGGTCGACAGACCTTTTCCACCAGCATTCCTGCCGCTTCCAAGATCAGCCGGTAGTGTTCGGCCAAAACCTCATCATCGTCGACAATCAGTACCCGGAAAGGTGCGTGTTCGCGTTCCCGCAATAACATCTCTATGCGTCCGGCCAGAATAGAAATGTCTACAGGTTTAGCCAAAAATGCCCCGCCCCCGGCCTGAGCCGCCGCCAACCGAACCGGGAAATCCATTCGTTTCGTCAAAAAAATCGTCGGTAAACGGTAGCCAAGCCGTTCAAACATCGAGGGCAACGCTTCGGTACTATCGGCAGGAATCTGCCCCAGTAGCATAATGTCCGCTATCAGCACATTAGGCGTGTCGACACGTATTAAGGCCTCGGCTGCTGCAAAATCCTTGCAATGGGTTACTTCATAACCAAACTGGCTTAGCCCTTTGCTCAATTCATCAGCAACCAGCTGGTCACCTTCAATCAGAATAATGCGAACAAACTCCCTCTGTCCCAACAAAGAAGATGCGGGGAGCTTTGTTTCCGCAACTGCCGCACCGGAAGCGCCATCCATCCTGATAGTTTGATGCAAAGCCAATAAGTCTACTTTCCATGCCTCCCAGGCTGCCAACTCCGGCGCACGTCCGTCGTCAAGCCAGTTCTTTACTGTCACTTCCAATACCCGCGCTTGTCGGGACAGTTCGGGAAAGCCGAAGGTGCCGCCGGAACCGGCCAGTTTGTGCAAACTGGCATGAAGTTCCCTCAAAATTGACGGGGCAATATCCGTCCCCTGCCCTGAAACACGACGAACCAATTCGTCCCAAGTGTTAGCCAAGCGTTCAGTATACTGACCACGTAAAGCGGCAAACTGGGCGGTGAAATCGGCAGAATCAGTCATGCATTGCTATCCCAACAGGCCGCCACCTGGGCAGCCAGCGTCATCGGATCGAAGGGTTTTGCGATAACGTTCAGCGCTCCCAAGGCTTGATACTGCATGACTTCCGACGGCTGCACCTTT
>JANYKK010000103.1 GCA_025361585.1 Methylobacter sp.
TTTCTAAGCTGCCTATGCGGCAGTGAACTGGTCTCAAAAAGCTTTAAAGCCAGTTGTATAGCAGTATACAGGAGATTTAAGTTTATTTACCCATCGCCAAAACCACGCTACACAACCGGCTGTTTTCTCTATGTTTTTAAAGAGCGGCAAAAAATTGGGTTAAAACTCGGGTACGCTGGATTCGGCACTCAAACCATAACTGCTGAATTTCCTACCCGATAGCTCTGCGACTACGGTTTTTTTAATCCACAAGCAAAATTCTTGGTCACTGCTCAAGCTTTTTAGACGGATAAAAGGTGTTGCTATTGTTTTATGCGCCATGGTGCTATACCGCTGCAACGCCGTGTCATAGTCCACATTGTGCCTTTTCGCATAACGTCTGGCTAAGCGTTCATTACTGGTTTTGGGTTGTTCGCGTTGATAAATGGCGTATCCGGTGAGTTTTTCCGGCACGTGCCGGATACTGGTGCAATGCACATAGTCACTCAGACGAGACAACCATTGGCTGGCGTTAAACCGACTAAGGGTTACTTCGTCATTAGCCAATAACCGCAGTTTGCCGCCCAACACGCTATATTTTTCGCCGCTTACATATTCAGGAAAAGACACACCAATTGGTATTCGCCCTTGGTCGTCTTGCATTTCCACTAATCCTAGATGGATTTGTTGGAATGATTTGGACCAGAGGCTAAAGAGGTTGAGGTCGGTATTTGGCAGTAGGGTGATTTCTAGGTAATAGTTCATTGGATTCCCTTATAGTCGTAAAGTATCAACATACGCCAAGCCTTTTTTGCCTAGATAAAAGCTGGAAACGCCAGCAGCTTCAATCATGCTTTCCAACTGCTTGGCCTTCTCTTCCGGTATGTCCAGAAGGATGTCTAGGGTTCCGTTGGCTTTGGTCAATAAGGATGTCACCTCGCCTTCGCCTTTACGTTTTTCCTTTAATAGATAGGGATTACCCCAAATCGGTTTTTTATTCCCCGTGGTGTAACGATCCATAAAGTCTTTTGGAGTAAAACCACGTTTGGAAATACCGCTAATACCACCGCTTTTACTGAGTGCTTGGGATAGATCATGGTGTTGGCTGAGCCGATGAATCTGCAAGTACAGTGCTGAACAATAAAGCTCAATTGGCTTGATTTTCCCGTCGGTGGTTTTATAGTCCACTTCTGGAAACATTTTTTGTAAAGCTTCCAACGCTAAATGTACGTTTTCCGTCAGGTCGATGGCTTTTAGTCCGTTCAAACTTTCTAGTTGCTGCAGAACGCTGATGGGGTCAAATTGCATAGCACTATCAATTTGATAATCAGCGTGATTAATAAACTGGCATAGACCTTCAAGACCCAACGTTAATACGCCCCAAAAAGCGTTAGAGTAGCTCTCACTAAATGCGGGGTCGTTCGCCTTTATCATGCCAGTGAATGAGTTCTGATCCGTGTTGCCAGTCATGTTGCGGATATAAACCATTTCGCTGTTAATGGGCTTGGTGCGGTCTTGTCGGTCGCTGAATGTAATATGCGGTTCAAGATCGGCAAAAAAGTAATTGGCACATTGTCTGGATTGGTAAAGTTTGCGCTGGTCGCCAACCAGTCGGTTTAGTACGCCCATGACTGTGTCATGGCTAATCTCTCGTTTAATGAAATTGGCATAGTGGCCTTCGGAGTTTTTCTTTGCCAAAGCAGTCATGGAACCTAAAAACTCCCGCCCACCTTTAGGTAATGGTTCGTTGTTGGAGCCGCCCAAAAACGAGTTGCGCCAAGACGCTTCGTATTTGATGGTAATACGCATGGCTGCTCCTTATTTGGCGTAAAAATAAACCGCATAAGGTGCTTTCGGCGTTTCTGAGATGTCGCCTTCACTACGTTTGATACGCATCATTTTGTGGCTGTCGTTGTAATCAACCAGCACATTGTCAACATACATGTAGCCTTTGGCTTGGCGGATATTAAGCTCCTCGACCATGCGAAGGGTTTCCTTCACCAAAATATCAATGGCTTCGTTGTCCAATAAGATGCCTGCTTCGCCTTCTTCAAAAATAGTACCGCCACGAACATAATTGGGTTGGAAAACAGCTTTGGGTTCGCGTGATGGGTCAAGGTTTTTGATAAAGGTTTGCACGGCTTCGGCGATTTTTTCCCCTTCGCCCTCTCTAATCACCATTGAGGCACGATCAAATTTTTTGTCCAGCGAGATGAACTGCAATTGTTCAATGCTGATTGAGCCATAAGCGAGATATTGGGTTTCACCGAAGGTGGTTTTGGAGAAAAAGGAGTTGCTGGCGACATCGTCGCCTTTGTCGTCCTTATCTTTTTCTTTAGTGCCGGAACGGCCCATTTGCTCGAAGTTGCCGTTGCCAATTTGGTCAACAAAATCTTCCAATAACAGCGGGCTGGTACGTTTGCACTGGCTTGACGGCACAACATAGCCTCTTATCAAGCCTGTAATAGAAGTTAAAACTGCAACGAGATTTTTGTCTTTGGCGTAATGTAAGTCATAAGCCTGATCCCTAAACAAATGATGACGTATGCAATTTTGACTGATGTAAAGCGGCGTTTCTTTGAAATTAATATCAGACGGGTCTTTTTTGAGTTTATAGCCTTTCTCGCTTTCCTTGCCCGTCAGATTGGTATAGCCCCGTAGTTTTGGCATTGAATGGTTGTCGATAATCCTCCCATCGCTTTGTAATGTCGTCGGCCCATTCCAGTTAACGACGCCATAGCCATAAGCCACCACTTTAAAATCCACGCTTTTGATTCCAGTAATTTTTTGCATTGTTTATTCCTCGGTTGATGTTAATTGTTTGATTGAAATTGCGCCGATCGGTTGTTTATCGCACTCGGCATAGTAGATGGCATAACTGTGCCGTGCGCTGTCACCGCCCACACGGTCTAAACCTTCTGGGGTGTAGCTAAGATAAATGGGCAATTCGGGGTCTCTTGCTTCGTTTAGCAAGATGAAATCTTTAAATGCTTTAGCGCCGCCTATGACGTTGTGGTGTTTGTTTTTCATGTAAGCCAACAAATTTTTATCGCTGTCGCCATAGCCTTGAATTTCGTCTATTGAAGCGGTCAGGTTGTCGAATTCGTCTTGCTCGTTAATGGGCATTTCGTAAGCGTATTGTTCACGGAATAGGATTTGTTCAGGGTTGCTGACATCACACATCGCCATCTGCACAAAACGGTTTTCACCACGCAAGGAATGTTTGCTGATTTTGCCGCGTCCTTTTACGGTGGTTTTTTTACTTGGGATGGTGATCGGGTCAAGCACTTTCTGGGAAATCAATTGCACGCCTTGTTTAAAACAAGCCAGCAAATCCGAAGCCATGCTTTGTTGGGCAAGGTCTGAGTCATGGAATTTTTGGTAAAGCGCGTAGAGTTCCGGCAATTGGATGGTTTTGTCTTCCAGTTGTTCAGCTTGCAAAAATTGATACCACGTTTTGGTTGCAGCAAAGCTGTATTGGCGAGCTAAAAACCGTGCCCCAGACCCCGTGCCTTTGCCGTGATGAATCGGTTCAGGTACGGCAATGCAGTAAACATTGGGGCTCGGGTTGCTACCAAATCGGTCTAGCCGCCCTAAGCGTTGCAGGAAGTTTTCAGCGGTGGTAATTTCGGCAACCATGTAATCACAGGTAATGTTTAACGAGGCTTGCACTATCGGCCCTGAGCGCAAAACGTCAAATGTGCGTGTCCCATCTTTTTTGAAAGATTCGAACACTGCATTAAACCATTTTTGCTTGTCGCTTTTTTTAAACTTTGAATGTAGCAATACCGAATTTTCATCTTGATTACGGATGAAGCTTTTTTGCGCGGTCAACGCGGTGTTGCTGATAACAATAGTATTGCCGCTTTGGCGTTGGTAGAGCGGATTGCTATCATCCTGGCGGGTTTCATCGAACACCTTAAAGTCAATCTGGTAGCTGCTGGGATTAAAGCTGGTCATGGCGATGATGTCTTCCGGCTCTATGCCCAATACTGACTTGAGATAAAAATAATGCGGCGTTGCCGATACCAGCAAGGTGTTGGCGCGGCCCTCTTGTTGCTGCTTGCAGGCCACCAATTCGGCAAACAGCAAATTGAACGCGGGCATGGCAATATATTCGTGGAACTCGTCGAAGACGATATGAGCATTCAGCACATTGATGAGGGTGTTGACTTTGGTGTGAGTGATGATGGCACTGAATACTTGGTCAATGGTGGTGATAACAATATCGCCGGAAAAGTTTTCGTTTTCCGGCGTATTTCGTCCCCATTCATTGGTGTATTTAAATTCGCCCGTATTGATTTCTATTTTGGCATCGGGCAAGTATTGCTCAGACGTTAAATCCAGGAACAAGCCTTGGCAAACTTGTACCCTTGGACAAATCCAGATGATTTGCTGGGCGTTTTTCAGCAATGCCCATTCCAATGCGATTTTGGTTTTGCCACAACCTGCTGGCCCTGCCAGAACTGCCACACCTGACACTTTGCTGAGTTTTTGCGCTACTTCGCGCTGTTTACTGCTACGGTCACCGATTGGAAAACGAGTTAAGCAGGTTTCTATATGCGAACAAATTGTTGATTCCAATAATAAGGTTTCACGGATCAAATCGTGAAGGGAGTTGTACTTGATATGCTCGTGCAATTCGGCGTCGGACAACGCGGACACCAAACGGTCAGCGGAAATTACGCAAGCCCTTATGATGTTGTTAAAAGCGTTTTCTTGGATTTGCTGCTGGTAACTTTCGATTCGGTCACTAGCTTCGTAGCTTTTGTAAGTAGGCAAAGGCGTGGTTTTTATTCTTGCCAGCATGTCTAAATCGACTTCTTCGCTATAAATTTTGGCAAGGAATGAGTTTTCAATAGCGCGATAGCGGCAATCCATTTCGCCTAAGTCTTTTAGCAATTTTTGGACTTTTTCCACTAAATCAGCAAAGCTAAGGCTGGTTAGATTGCCGGATAGCTTTTTATGAATACCGCCATACGTTGAAAAATCCGGGTCTTTTTCTTTGCGGTATGGTTTGGCGTGATGCCAGTAGACAGCATGTTTAATCGCTATTTTATTTGCTGAGTTGATGTCTTTAAAACCAATAGGGTCAAGCAATTCATAAAGCAACACGGAAATTTCGTTATGGCGTGGGTGCTTGTCAAAACTAAACTTGGCATCGTCGATGTGTTGTCCGTCTTCGGCCTGAAAATCTTTTTTCTTCGGGTTGATTGCCCACTCTTGAAACGCCGGATCAATCTTGCCCAAATCATGTAGGCAGCCAGCCACAAAAATGGCTTCTGATTGGTCGTTTTTATTTGCAATCAATCGCCTATGTAGTTGTTCAGCAACATAACCGACGGCAAATAAATGTTCTGCTAGTGATTGCAAATGCGTATTGGCATAAAGCCAGTTTGGATTGGGTTTATCGCGTGGTATATCCATGATGAGTTCTTTTAAGGTTGTGTTTACAGGTACGATGCCGTGTGAGTTAAATCGATCCCGATTTCCCACTATCCAAACCAGCTCGCTCCGACTTCTCGAGCGTGTCCAATGGCAAGCTACGGCGGTATTTTTGGTGGCGGTTTTACGCAATAAAGTTTTCACGGCAATCAAGCCGTCTTCGGTAATGATGGTTTGCCAAGTGTTGTCGCCGATGCGGTTGGCGAAGGCGTCCAGCACCCGGCGGGTGCGGTTCAGGGATTTTTTCTCGCATTGGCTGACGAAGGTGACCATCATGGTTATTCGCCCTCACCTGTGCTCTCGACAGCCGCTCCCGGCGTTGTTCTCGATCGCTGTTCCAGACGCGATTCTACCTCCTCCATCCGTGGAGTCGTACCACCTGCGTCCATGCAGTCGTCTCCCGGAAGAAGAGAGGGACTTTCTAAGGCAGCTCGTTTGACTTGTTCAAACATAAAATCCAGTGCTTTGTGCTCGGTAAACTTTTGCAGGATTTGCTGGCGAAATTCCTGTTCGGTGGCTTTTTCTTTGGCGCTGATAAAGGCCCAAGGCAGGACGATGGCATCTTTGATCAAATCGGCGACATCGAACACTAAAGCGCCGCGCCGGGTTTTGCCGTGCATGACGGCGAA
>JANYKK010000249.1 GCA_025361585.1 Methylobacter sp.
ACGGGCAATTAGAAAGTTATCCAAGCGTTGATCGCTATTTTCTTCAGTGATTTCGACCAGCTGGACTTGAGGCGTTACGGTTTTTTCTGCACTATTCATAGCGTAAATAATACCAGTATCTGCTTATGAATGATTCTTTAATATTGATGTATAGCAATAACATTGCTATATTAAGCAGGTTTTTTATATAAAAAACAGACTTTTGCTTAGCGGTTTCACTAATAAAACCGCCTTGAAGCACTGCTCGATGATGATTAACACTGCGCTGGATGACCACGCTGACTCATTATCGTAAGATTTTCGGGTTCATTGTTCGACCCTAGACGAACAATTAATAACTCCTGTTTAAGACGGATTTACAACCAAGACTGGAAAAGAATATTTATTTGCTTAGACTCTGTCCGTGCAACTATCCACGGTCTTCACCTAAGTGAAGATTAGGATACCGATACAACACGCAGAAACGGAATATTAAAACCGTTTAAACTAAGTTATGTAGGAGCGGACTTAGAACTCCCTCTACACAAACGCGATGACCCAAACCAGTCCGACCAGTAAAATCTGACCATGGAGCAGGAAACAACAAGGAATATTGAATGAAAAGAATGCTTATCAACGCTACGCAGCCAGAAGAACTGCGAGTCGCTTTGGTAGACGGTCAAAAACTGTATGATTTTGACATAGAAGTACCTTCGAAAGAACAAAAAAAGTCTAATATTTACAAAGGGATAATTACCCATGTAGAACCCAGTTTAGAAGCCGCATTTGTAAATTACGGCGCTGAAAAACACGGCTTTTTACCTTTCAAAGAAATCTCTCCGCTCTACCGTAATCTGCAAGATGGCGTCGAAAATGACGGCCGTCGTCCAGCCATCAAAGACCTGATTAAAGAAGGTCAGGAAATCGTCGTTCAGATTGAAAAAGAAGAACGCGGCAATAAAGGCGCAGCTTTAACCACTTATATCAGTTTGGCCGGCACCTATCTGGTGTTAATGCCGAACAACCCCAAAGCAGGCGGCATTTCACGGCGCATTGAGGGCGAAACCCGTAGCGATCTGCGCGAAGTGATGGAAGTGCTTGAGATTCCTGAAAGCATGGGACTCATTGTTAGAACGGCCGGATGCGGCAAAAACGCCGAAGAGCTGCAATGGGATTTGAATTATCTGCTGCAACTTTGGGAAGCCATAGAGCGCTCCGCCGAAGAACATACCGCACCATTCCTGGTCTTCCAGGAAAGCAACGTGATCATCAGAGCCTTGCGCGACCATTTACGCGGCAATATTGACGAGATTCTGATCGACAATGAAGATTCCTTCGTACTGGTACAAAACTTCTTAAAACAAGTCATGCCGCACTTTTTGCCCAAGGCAAAACTGTATCAGGATGCTGTCCCCTTGTTTAACCGTTACCAGATCGAATCGCAAATTGAAGTGGCTTATGGCCGCGAAGTGTCGCTGCCGTCCGGCGGATCGTTGGTTATCGACCATACCGAAGCGCTGACCTCCATCGACATCAACTCGGCGCGCGCCACCAAAGGCAGCGACATTGAAGAAACTGCATTAAATACCAACATGGAAGCGGCCGATGAAATTGCCCGCCAACTGAGACTGCGCGATTTAGGCGGCCTGTTTGTGATCGACTTCATCGACATGATGTCCAACAAGAACCAGAAAACCGTTGAAAATCATCTGCGCGACGCGCTTAAAATAGACCGCGCCCGCATTCAAACCAGCCGCATCTCGCGTTTTGGCCTGCTGGAAATGTCCAGACAACGGATGCGTCCGTCGCTGGGCGATTCCACTCAGTTGCCGTGCCCACGCTGCAAAGGCCAAGGCACGATTCGTAATGTCGAATCGGTTGCACTGTCTGTCCTGCGTATTCTTGAAGAAGAAGCGATGAAAAAAGGTACGGAAAAAGTCATTGCCCACTTACCGATTGAGTGCGCGACTTTTCTGTTAAACGAGAAACGCAGCGCCATTGAGCAAATTGAACACCGACTGAAAGTCGGTATCGTCATCCTGCCCAGCAAGCATTTGGAAACACCGGCTTACGACATTGAACGCATCAAGGAAAAAGAGTCCGGCGACAGCAAAGCCAGCTACTTGCAGATAAAAGCCGAAGACATCACCATTCCTGAGTTTGCCCAGCAAGTAAAACCGAGCGCCACCAAAGCGGCGGTCAAGGAATTCCTGCATGAGTCTCCTGCACCGGTACAAAGCAAAAATGAATCATCCAGCCTGATTCAACGCTTCTGGCACAAACTGGTAGGCCCCAGCGCAGAACCCAAAGTAAGGGCAAAAGCACCGGCCATCCAAACAGCCGAAAGAACCAAGCCTGTAGCTGACGACAGCCAAGCAAACAGAAACAGGGGCGGCAGACAAGGCCAGGAAAGAGGACGCGGCCGTGGTCGCGGCGGACAAGGGCGCGATCAAAACCCAAAGACAGAGCAAGTTCAAGCGTCTGAACAAGGACAAGCGCCCAAAGTAAGGCCGGAGCAAAATCAGGAGTCACCCCGTCAAAACCGCCCTCCTCGCGGCCAAGGCAGGAACGTCAAACGCAATCTTGACCCAGCAAACTTAGCTATCGCAAAAACCGAACAGGTTAGAAACGAAGCTGTCGATGTTGCCGAAGTTATATCAACTGCGTCTGAGCTTGTCTCTACTACAGGTGATCAGCCCAAAAGAAACAATGCCAGAAGAGGGCCGAATCGCAGAAGACCGCGTAACCCCAACTATAAAAGACCTGAAACAGATGGCGAGTCAAATGGCTCGCATGACGCGTTCAGCTCAAACAACGACGAACCACGTTCTGCGCCGCCCCGTTCTTATGATAACGACTTTGCAGAAAGAGCAGAAAGAACCGAGCGCCCGTCGGAGCCTCAGGCTAGCATCCCTAGCCACGCTAACAGCGGCAATCAACAGTCAGAGGCTCCAAGACCGGCAGCTCCCGCCGAATCAGCACCGGCACCCAAACCGGTTGAAGTGATAAGACAAGAAACGGAATAAAGATCGGGGCAATTGATTTGCCCACCTCACAAAAAAGGTACGAGGCTGTGAAAATATTCGTTTTTAGAAAAAATTAAAGAATTCACCACGAAGACACGAAGGACACGAAGAAAAACAACCGTTTTAATTCAATACATTGAAAACTTCGTGCTCTTCGTGTCTTCGTGGTGAAAAATGTTTTTAGCCTAATTTGGATAATACTTTCACAGTCTCGTACGCGATGCGTACCTTTTTTGAATCGGCATATGGCGCAATACGGCTACCGCCCATTGCGCTGCCTTACTAAGTTATATCTACCGCGCCAGGAATGTTGGCTATAAAACCATGCCAGACTTACCGGACTTGTGGAATAGCCCTCAAATCAACCGAGTCCTTCTTCCTTCATCGCCTTTTGCACGGCGGGACGCGCAGAAATTTTAGCGACATAATCTACCAATTCCGGCCAGCGGGAGATATCAACACCGACATAAGCGCCCCAACCCAGCGTGACAAACAAATAAGCATCGGCCACGGTAAAATGCTCACCAAGCAAAAATGCCCGGTTTGAAAGCTGCTCTGCGACGGTTTCCAGACGAGAAATCAACGTAGCAATCGCCATTTGTTTGGCGGCCTCAGGCGTAGCGGGATTAAACAAGGGTGCAAACCCGCCTTTATGAATCTCGGTTGAAATAAAATTCAGCCATTGCTGCAACTGGTAACGCTCGAATGTACCTGCCAATGGTGCTAATTTTTTATCCGGCGCCCTATCTGCAAGATACTGAACAATAGCGGGGCCTTCCATCAGCTTGTTACCGTCGTCAAGGATCAATACCGGCACGTAACCGTTAGGATTTATCAGCCGGAAATCCTCCCCGGTTTTGGTTCGCTTTGCTTGCAAATCGACTTCAACCAGCTCAATCGGTAGTTCTGCTTCACAAGCTATGATATGGGGCGATAAGGAACATGCGCCTTTGCTGTAATAGAGTTTCATGATCTTTTCCTCTTAGCTGTATTAACAAACAAGGCTGATCAGTCTTTGACCGCTTCAACTTGAAGCACTATGTTGACTTCATCAGCAAGAGCTGGCGCATATTTGTCTATGCCAAAATCAGATCGCTTGATGGTGGTGGTTGCATTAGCGCCGCAGATATTTTTCATCGCGATCATATTCATTCCGCAATGGAAATAATCTACCACCAAATGTACCGGCTTGGTAATCCCGTGCAAGCTCAATTTACCATCAACGGCAACGAGTTGATCTTTATTAAAACTCAATTTATCCGAAGTAAAAGTAATCAATGGGTAGCGTTCGGCATCAAGAAAATCATCGCTACGCAGATGCTTTTCCAAATCGGCAAGCCCAGTGCTGATTGATGCGGTGTCGATAGTGATTTGAATGCTGCCGCTTGCCGATTCCGGGGCCAACATCACCTTGCCGCTGGTTCGGTTAAAACGCCCCCGTTGGATCGAAAAGCCCAGATGATTGATCTCAAAGCCGGGAAAGGTATGCCGGGGATCAATCGTATAAGAATCGGCGGCAGCGACGGGAAAGCTCAACATCGTGCCAATAATCAGGGTGAAGGTAGTTTTGTTCATGACATAGATTCCATCGCTTAAAAATAACTTAACTTTCCCTTAAATCGTCGTAAACGTCAACCTTACCTAATGTAGACCCTGCCGTGCGCGCCAGATGGAGAATCAACAGTGCACCCTACTGAGATAACTTCACTCGTGAATTGCAGCGGCCTTCTCAGCATCCACCTTCTTTAAAAAAGGCGCAACGGCAAGCGAAGCCAAGAACATAACTGCGATAACCTGAAACAGGTTGTTAAATGTCATCACTTCCGCTTCCCGCAAGGCAAGCCCGGTGATTTGTTTTAACGCGGCCAAGTCGGGTTCGGGTACATTCGTTTGCGCCATCGACTCGGTTAATCCTTCCAGCATTTGCTGCGCTTGGTAACTGGTTGCAGTCACCGATTCGCGCAACGTCGCATAATGCGCTTTGGTTAAATAAATCATTTGCGTATTGGCGACCGCAAGGCCGATAGCGCCGCCCAAATTGCGCATCAGGTTATAAAGCCCGCTGGCGTTTTTGACTTCTTCGACCGGCAACCGGCCCAAAGCCAACGTGTTAATCGGCAGAAAACACAACATTAATGCGCTACCCCGAATAGCCTGCGGCCAGAAAAACTCCCAATAGCCGGATTCGCCGGTTAAATTGCCATTCATCCATGAACCCAGCGCAAACAGGCCAAGTCCTAGGCACAGCATCCAGCGCAAATCCATTTTCTTTTCCAACGGCCCGGCTACAAACGCCGAGACCAATTGAAACAGCCCGACGACCATTAAATAGTGGCCGATTTGCAGGCTGTTAAGTCCTTTGACGCTGGACAGATAAATCGGAGTTAAATAGATGATGGTATAAAGACCCACACCCAATACAAAACTGTAGCCGCAACCCACCGCAAAATTGCTGTCGCGGAATGCGTAAAGATCGATAATCGGGTGAGGATTTGTTAATTCCCAAACCAGCATCGCGATGCCGCTGGCGACAGCAACAATGGTCAAGGCGATAATCAGGGTGTCTTCAAACCACTGCTTGCTTGCGCCTTCTTCCAGCACGAACTGCATGCTGCCTAAAAAAACAGCAATCAGGGCTATGCCGACAAAATCGATTTTCTGCAACAGCGCCCAGTCAGGCTGATCAATATCAAGATACTTCCACACCATCACGCAGACTATGATGCCGGGGATGATATTGATCAAAAAAAGTAATTGCCAGTTGTAGGTTTCGGAAAGAAAACCGCCCAGCACCGGCCCGATAGTCGGCGCCATGGTCACAATCAAACCGAGCACGATGCTCATAGCCGGTTGTAGGCGCGGCGGAAACAAGATGAAGATCACGGTGAAGGTCATCGGGATCATCGCACCGCCAAGAAAGCCCTGCAAACAGCGGAACACGATCATCGACGGCAAGTTCCAGGCGAACGCGCACAGCAGGCTGGCTAAGGTGAAGCCGCCCGCCGATATGACGTATAAATAGCGGGTCGAGAACACCCGACCCAGCCAGCCGGACAACGGAATAATGATGACTTCGGCAATCAGGTAAGAGGTCTGCACCCAGGCGATTTCGTCCTTGGTCGCAGACAGTCCGGCCTGGATTTTCTGTAAGGAGCTGGCGACGATCTGGATGTCCAACACTGCCATGAACACGCCAATCGCCATACTGAAAAAACCGACCCACTGACCGAGGGTCAGCGGTGTTTCCGTGGTTTGTTTGTCGGTATCCGTCACAGGCTTAATGCACTTTGACTTTAACTTCGACCGACAAGCCCGGTCTCAACAACTGAATATTATCAACCGAATCGAAAACTATTTTTACCGGTACCCGGCGCACGATTTTGGTGAAATTGCCGGTGGCGTTTTCCTCAGGCAGGATGCTGAATTCGGAACCGCTGGCCGGTGAAAAACTGTCCACTTTGCCAGTCAAATTAAGGTCGGGATAAGCATCCACTTTAACCGTAACCGGTTGCCCCAAGCGCATGTTTTGCAACTGGGTTTCCTTGAAATTGGCCTCCACCCAGATCTTGCTGTTTTGCACCAGGGAAGCCAAGGCAACGCCGGGGCGAACCAATTGTCCAAGTTGTACGCCGCGATTACCGATGATACCGTCTACCGGCGCTTTGACCTGGGTATGTTCCAGGTCTATTTTCGCCAAGGTCAGTTGCGCTTGGGCATTTTCCAGGCGTGCTTCGGTTTCGGTTATTTCAATGTCGAGAGTGGCTAATTGGTTATGTTCGGCGCTAGATGCAGCTTGAGAGCCTCTTAGCTCAGCCGCCGCCTGTTTGGACTCGGATTGAACTTTATCCAGGGATTGCCTAGCCGCCGAACCCCGCTCAATCAGGTTATTAAAGCGCTGCAAATCTTTCTGGATTTGCTCACGTTTGGCTTGCGCCGACGCTATATTGGCACCGGCAGATTCGATATGATCCCGCTGGGAGGTTTTCATCGCCCGCAACCGTTCAATGTGCGCAATTTCTGCGCTGACATCGGCTGCCGCCTGGCTGACTTTGGCCTGATAATCCCTGTCATCAATCGTTACCAGAACGTCACCTTGCTTGACGGCCTGATTGTCGCTGACAGCTATCTGCGTCACATAACCCTGAACTCGGGGGCTGATTAACACGATATTGCTATGTAAATAAGCGTCGTCGGTAGTTTCATACTGCTGGCGTTCAAACAGCCAATAGCCGATTCCTGCAACTAACGGAATGGCTAACAATAAAATCAGTAAAGCAGAACGGGAACGGAACATAATCGGCCTTGATAAACTAAACGGTTTAGTTTAGTCTAACTTATCATTTGACATTGCGCAAAAATAAAACAATGACTTCAGAACCCACCGATCCCAAACGACTAGCCATTCTCAGTGGCGCAACCCGCATGTTCCTGACGCACGGCTACCGTAACGTGAGCATGGACAAAATCGCCCAGGCCGCACCGGTCTCCAAGGCGACGCTGTACAACCATTTCGACAGCAAAAACGCCCTGCTAGCGGCAGTCATTTCAGATCTTTGCGAGTCTTTATTGCAAACCATGACTCAGGCGACTATCGAGTCGGACGATGTGGAAAACAACCTGACCCAAATCGCCACCTCCGCAGTGGATTTGATTTATGCCGAAGATGCGCTGGCCATTTACCGGCTGGTGGTGGCAGAAAGCCCGGATTTCCCGGAACTGGGCCAATTGTTTTATCAGAGCGGCCCGCAAGCCGCGTTGACGCAACTGGAAGATTATTTCCGGCGCTTAAATGAATCCGGTCGCTACACCATCGCCGATCCTGTCTTTGCGGCGGATGCTTTTTTCAGCATGCTGAGAGGCGATCTGCACGTGCGCTGCCTGTTGACGAAAACCCTACGCCCTTCCGTTGACGAAAAAAAATGCTTGGTCTCAAGAGTTATTGCTTTTTACATGCAGGGTATGCTCCATGCTAAATCATAAAAATCTTTTATTCGGCTTGTTAATGGTTTTTGTCGCCCCTGGAGCTTGGGCGGAAACGCTGGAAGATGCCTGGGACAGCGCCATTAATAATAACCACCAGATCAAATCGGCAAAAGCCGATACCAGCGCCTCCGAACAACAATTAAATTCAGCGCAAGGCCAGCGCTTGCCTGAACTTAACGTAAGCAGCGGTTACACCCAGTTTAGCGAAACGCCAGCAGCAAAAACCCAAATTGCGGGACAGACGGCGCAGTTCAACACCACCCAGGCCGGAAGCGTCAAAGCCCAAGCGATAGCCTCGGTGCCGATTTTTACCAGCGGCCGCATCAGCCATAATATCGATGCGGCCGAAGCCTCGTTGCAGGCAGTCCAGTCCAATGAAACCGCCTCGGTATTAAATATCAAAATGCAGGTGGCGGAAGCCTACATCAGCGTGTTGCGCATGGAAAGCGCCTTACAAGTCGCGCAAAGCCATGTCGATACGCTGGGGCTGCACATGAAGGATGTGAACAACCTACTCGATCAAGGCATGGTCGCGCGCAATGACGCATTGGCGGCCAATGTCGAACTGGTCAACGCCCAACAGCTGGTCGTGCAAGCGGAGAATCAACTGGATATTGCCAAGGCGCGTTATAACCAGTTGCTGGATCGAAATCTTGCCGATGCCGTTAAGCTGACCCATCAATTCCCGGAGGCTCCACAAGGGACGCTAAACGAACTAAGCAGCACTGCAATAAAACAACGCCCGGAACTGGTCGCACTGGCGCAGCAAATAGAATCGTTAGGCCAACAGGCGCAAAGCGTAAAAGCAGGGTTGCTGCCGCAGGTCGCCGTCAATGGCGGCTATCAATACCAGGAAAATCGCTATCAAGCCTTTCAAGGCATGTGGATGGCCAATGTCGGCGTCGATTGGAAGATATTTGACGGCAGTTCCGGCCATCGTAGCGATGCAATAACCAAGCAAGCTATGTCCTTAAAAGAACAGCGTGACGATTTGTCCAGCATGATCGGCTTGCAGGTACGCCAAGCCTGGCTGGATATTCAGGAAACGCAAAAACGCATCGCTGTGACCCGGCAAGCCATCGCGCAGGCCGATGAAAACTTAAAGGTCACTACCGACCGCTACCAGCAGGGTTTGTCCACCAACACCGACGTGCTTAAGGCGGAAGATTTACGCACCACGACACATGTCAACTTGAACAACGCCACTTATGATGCGGCGTTGGCTGCATTGCACTTGCGGCGTGCGGTGGGTGTTTTGTAAGCACTTCAAATAGAACACGGATGACACGGATTGGACGGATTTACACAGTTTTTTCATTAAACATTATCAGTGGCAATCAGTTCAATCTGTGTCATCCGTGTGCCATTTTCTAACTGCTGAATAGGCCTACAGGTTAAACGGCTCAACATCGCCCGGCTTCCGAAGCATCTTATTCACTTCGTCAAGATGCAGCTCTTCCCCGACTATCATGTCCCGCGCATATTCTTCCAGCAGCACGGAAACGCCTTCCGAGGCTTTCAGCAGTTCAAAATAAGCGGCTATCGCAGTTTTCTCGTGCTCCAGACTTTCTCTTAGAATATCACCAATATCATGCTTGGCGGTTTCCAATAAAGGGCCGATCTTAAGGGATGGATGCCCGCCCAATAAAGTCACTAATTCGCCCGCTTTGTGGGCATGGGCGAGACTCTCGTCGGCATTGCCCTTAAGCCAGGAAACAATAGGGATACGGTTATAGCCATAAACCATTAGAGAGTAATGCGTGTAACGCACAACACCCGCCAATTCAAGCTCCATAATCTTGTTAAGGATTTCTACAGCCCGTTGTTTTTCTTGCTCGTTCATATCAATTCCCCTTTTGGTTAAAAAGTACGCCACTTAACATTAAGATATTCATCAAACCCCTGATAGCAATGTATGACACCGCTTATCCTTATTAAGATCCGAGTATAAACCTATCCATTTTGGATAGGTAACTAATCATGCAAAATCAGCAACACTACCTATGACAAACGCTTGCAGAATCTGCCGACATACTCAATCTAGCAATGCCTAATGCCGGTTTTTCAGTTATAATCCTCCATTTTTTATTGCCCAAGAGCATTAAACCGTGTCCAGCATAAACAAAGACTTATCGACTTTTCAGGGACTGATCCTGGCCTTACAGGAATACTGGTCAGCTCAAGGCTGTATTTTATTGCAGCCGTTGGATCAGGAAGTAGGCGCAGGGACATTCCATCCCGCCACATTTTTACGCGCCATCGGCCCCGAGCCTTGGAACGCGGCTTATGTGCAACCCTCGCGCAGACCGACTGACGGCCGCTTTGGCGAGAACCCCAACCGTCTGCAACATTACTACCAATATCAAGTGGTGTTAAAGCCGTCGCCGGACAATATCCAGGAATTGTATCTGGGTTCGTTGCGCCATTTGGGCCTTGATTTGCTCGAACACGATGTGCGCTTTGTCGAAGACAATTGGGAATCGCCTACTCTGGGCGCTTGGGGCTTGGGCTGGGAAGTCTGGCTCAACGGCATGGAAGTGACCCAGTTCACTTATTTCCAGCAAGTCGGCGGACTTGAATGCAGGCCGATCACCGGTGAAATCACTTACGGTCTGGAGCGCATCGCTATGTATTTGCAGGGCGTTAAAAGCGTTTACGATCTGATCTGGACTAACGGCCCGTTCGGCACAGTCACCTACGGCGATGTATTCCATCAAAATGAAGTGGAAATGTCCGCTTATAACTTCGAACACGCCAACGTCGAGTTCATGTTCCAATGTTTCGAGACTTACGAACGGGAATGCACCAAGCTGATCGAGTTGAATTTACCGCTGCCGGCCTATGAGATGGTGCTGAAAGCCTCGCATGCCTTCAACCTACTGGATGCCCGTCATGCCATTTCGGTTACCGAGCGCCAACGCTATCTGTTAAGAGTCAGGAATTTGGCCAAATCCGTAGCCGAAGCCTACTACCAACGCCGGGAATCGCTGGGCTTCCCAATGTTAACCGAGCAGGGAGCATAACATGAGCACAAGCAAACATTTACTGTTCGAACTGGGTTCGGAAGAACTGCCACCCAAGACTCTGCTTAAACTGAGCAACGCCCTGTTGAATAACATCATTCAGGGACTCAATGCCGCCGAGTTAACGTTTACCGGTAGCAAGGCTTACGCCACGCCCAGACGCTTGGCCGTTTTCATCGAAAACCTATCCACGGCACAACCTGATAAAATCGTAGAAAAACGCGGCCCTGCCCTGCAGGCGGCATTTGCTCCAGACGGCACTCCCAGTAAAGCAGCTATGGGTTTTGCCGTCAGCTGCGGCACCAGTTTCGAGCAACTGGAACGTTTGAAGACCGACAAAGGCGAATGGCTCAGCTACACCCAAACCGTCAAAGGCCAAGCAACTAAAAACCTGATCCCCAACATCATCCGATCAAGTATTGCCGGATTGCCGATAGCCAAACGTATGCGCTGGGGTAGTTTTACTACCGAGTTTGTCAGACCCGTGCACTGGGCTGTCCTGTTGTTCGGTGACAGTATTATCGACACTGAAATTTTGGGCCTCAAAACAGACTCGGCCACGCAGGGCCACCGCTTTCACGCACCGCAAAAAATCACACTGACCAAGCCGGAAGACTACGCCGATGTGCTGTATAAACAAGGCCGAGTTATTGCCGATATTGAGCAACGGAAAACCATCATCCGTGACGCCGCGCAAAAAGCCGCCGCAGCTGTGAACGGCATTGCGCATATCGAAGACGATTTGCTCGAAGAGATTGCCGCCTTGAACGAATGGCCGGTGCCAATTACCGGGACTTTCGATCCGCGTTTTTTGGAATTGCCGCCTGAAGTGCTGATCACCACGATGCAGACCAACCAGAAATACTTCCCGGTTAAAAATGCCGACGGTGGCTTGCTAGCGAACTTCATCACCTTCAGCAATATCGAAAGTACCAACCCTAAATCGATACAACAGGGCAATGAGCGCGTGGTGACCCCACGCCTTTCCGATGCGGAATTTTTCTGGAATCAGGATCGCAAGAAAAATCTGGAAGACCGCGTAGAAAGCTTGTCCAGCGTGATTTTTCAAGAGAGTTTGGGCACGGTTTACGATAAAACCATACGGGTTAAAAACCTCGCCAAATTTATCGCCGGACACCTGGGAGCCGACATTGAATTGGCCGAACGCGCCGCGTTATTGGCTAAAACCGATTTGATGACAGAAATGGTCGGCGAATTCGGTAACCTACAAGGCATCATGGGGCGATACTATGCGCTGGCAGAACACGAACCGAAATCGGTCGCCTGGGCGCTTGAGGAACAGTATTTCCCCAAGCAATCCGGCAGCCCGACCGCCAGCAGCACAACCGGACAAATTCTTGCCATCGCGGAAAAAATAGACACGCTGGTCGGCATTTTTGCAGTCGGCTTGATCCCCACCGGCGATAAAGATCCTTATGCATTGCGCCGCGCCGCACTGGGCATACTCCGCACCATCATCGAGAACAAACTCGACATCAATATCGTCGAGTTGACGGAATTTGCCAGTGTCCAGATTAAGCCGGGGGCAAGCCATGTCGGCTCTGGAGATAAAATGTATGCGACAGGTTATGTTGGTAATCCGCCGCCTTCAACATCCAACCGGGTTATCGATTTCATTTTTGATCGCTTGAAAGGCTATTGCTTGGATCAAGGCTACACCGCCGACGAGTTTGACGCAGTCATCGCCTTAACTCCCGCAGAACCTTTGGATTTTATGCAGCGTTTGCAGGCGGTTAAAGCGTTCAGACAGCTGCCCGAAGCGGAAAGCTTGGCGGCGGCAAATAAACGCATCCGCAATATCCTGAAAAAATCGGAATCCGAACCGGCTGCAAGCGTCGGCATGTTGGTTGAAGCGCAAGAAAAACGGTTGCTGCAAGCCGCACTGCAATCTGCCGATGACATTAAACCGTTGCTGGCACAGCGCGATTACCAGGCGACCCTTAACCGTTTGGCCGGTTTACGCAATGACGTCGATGCGTTTTTCGACCATGTGATGGTGATGACCGACGACCTTGATTTGCGCGCCAACCGGCTGGCATTGCTCAACCTATTGTCCGAGCAGTTTTTGACTTGCGCCGACATCTCCAGATTGCAATCGTAAACGCATGCCCGAAAACCACTATGTGTTGCTGGATCGTGATGGCGTCATCAACCAGGACTCGGATGACTTCATCAAATCCCCGGAAGAATGGATGCCGATTGACGGCAGCCTTGAAGCCATAGCCCTGCTTAATGAACACGACTATAAAGTCGTGGTGATTACCAATCAGTCCGGCGTGGCCCGTGGCTTATTCGATACCGCGATGCTGGAAAAAATCCATGCAAAAATGCAGCGTATGGCCGAAGAAAAAGGCGGAAAAATCGATGCTATCTATTTTTGCCCGCACGGCCCGGACGATCACTGCAACTGCCGCAAACCCAAATCGGGACTGCTTGAAGCATTTGCAAGAGACAACCATGTCAGCCTGAGTGGCATGCCTGTTATCGGCGACTCGCTCCGCGACCTTCAATCCGCACAGGCCGTCGGTGCAAGCCCGATACTGGTCAAGACCGGCAAAGGCTGCAAAACCCTAACTGAAAATTCTAATCTCAACGTCCCTACTTTTGAGAACTTATATGACGCAGCAAAATACCTCACTTCAAGACCCTAGACCTAAAAATTATATCGGCTCGACCCTGTTATTTATAGGCATCTTCACCACCGCTACCGTAATCGGCATTTTGCTTATTCTAGGCATGCTAACGACTTTTAAAATACGCTGGAAACTCGGCCACGCCTGGTGTGCGATTATCGGCTGGATAACGAAAGTGACTTGCGGCCTCACCTTTGAAGTCGAAGGATTGGAAACCATCGACCCGAAACAACCTGCGATTATCATGAGCAATCATCAGTCGGCATGGGAAACGCTGGCCTTAAGGTATATTCTTCCGCCACATTCCGTTGTCATTAAACGCGAATTGCTTTATTTTCCGATTTGGGGCTGGTCGCTGCTTACCTTAAAGTCCATCGTCATCAACCGGAAAAATCAACGCGCTTC
This sequence comes from Methylobacter sp., assembly GCA_025361585.1. Lineage (GTDB taxonomy): Bacteria > Pseudomonadota > Gammaproteobacteria > Methylococcales > Methylomonadaceae > Methylobacter_A. The sequence goes on from JANYKK010000249.1 coordinate 14,071, forward strand.
GTTACGTTCCTTGCTCGAACAAGGCACTAAATATTTGAACGAAGGCTTATCGGTGCTGGTTTTCCCTGAAGGCACTCGCGCCGGAGCCAGGGAAGTATTAAAGTTCAATATCGGCGGCGCAATGCTGGCCCATAAAACCGGCTTCCCGGTCATCCCCGTCGCGCATAATGCCGGTGATTTTTGGCCGCGTTACAGTTTCTTTAAATATCCCGGCGTGATCAAAGTAAAAATAGGCCCGGCCATTGAAACTAAGGGACGCAAAGCCGCCGAGATCAATGCGGAAGCCGAGGCCTGGATAAGACAGGCGATGAAGGAGATGGATTGAGGGACAGGTTCAAGGCGAAAAACCTTGAACCTTGAAGCTTGCACCTAACGTATAATGCCCCGCATCACACTTTTAATTTAATAACGGTAACACTCATGAAAAAACTATTACTGATTTCTCTATCTGCCTTATTGCTGCCTGCCTGCTCAGATAGAAATCAATTTGAACAGGCTGTGTTGAAGCAAATACAATTAGAAAAAGCCTCAGAAAATGCGGCTAAGGACTATAAAATATCTCCAGAGCGCATGGCTAAATGCGTCGTTGATACAGTCTCGAACAACATGCCCGGCATTTTTGCTCTCGATCCCAATCGCTTGATGGCTTACCGTAATTATACAAAATGGTTGACGCTGTCCTCATCTAAAGATCCTAAAAAAACCATTGAAGAACTAAACACTGATTTCGGCTCACCAAAAGAATTCGCCGAAGCCCGTGCCAACTATTCCGAAAGCCAGATGGACTGTTTATCTGCCCTGATCGGGGAATCAGAAGACGAAGCAAAAGCGGAAAAATAACCCTGTCTTGTTAATGTGTAGGGGCGGATTTATCCGCCCAGGGCGAATGGAGAATTCGCCCCCCTACAAATAATCATCCGCAACAGCGTTTAAACTTCTTACCGCTACCACAAGAGCATGGAGCATTCTTACCCAGATTAGTCTGTAGGCCCACCTTGCCGATGGACTTAACAAGCCCGTCCAGATAAAACCAGCCGTCCGCGCGTTTGACAAACTGGCTGATCTCATTCATCACGTATTCTTCGCCATCCTGCAAATAATACGCCTTAAACTCCACCACGCCCTTAGCGTCCTTGGCTCCACCTTTTTTAGTATTACCGATTTCCAAGCGTTGCCAATCGACTTTTTCCTTGGAAAAATCGATCAACTCCGGCCGCGCAGTGGCATCCCAGGTGTCCAGCAAATAATCGGCATTATGCATAGCATACGCTGTAAAGCGCGAACGCATTAAGGCTTCTGCAGTTACGGGCTTTTTTTTACCGGAATAAAATGGGCCGCAGCATTGAGCATATTCGATGCCCGAACCGCAACGACAGAAGATAGATGTATTCAAAAGAAGTTCCTGGTTAGAATTTTGGCTTATTTTGCATTGATCGGCATGATAGCCAAGGTGATGCTTTTCTGTCTGGATCAACAGCCCAAGTGGATTTTACCAAAGGCAGCACTCAAAATAGTCACAAAAAGCTCTTTTAACACCTATCAAGCTTTTTTCGTTGAGAGCTCCGTAGTTTTTGACCGGATTTTCTTTAGAAATCACAAAAACTTTGCGAAGCATAATTTTTGACTCAACCGGTAATGCACCAATCGACAAATTTTGGTTTGTAATAACAATTTCGTCACTTTGAAGCTTTAGCGTTTTACTACTAATCGGAAGCCCCACAAAATCATTAAACGGCAGATTATCCTTAAACACTAAAACCGGTCTATTCTTACTCGCTTGCAAATCACTAAAATAGAATTTGCACAACAAAATATCGCCAACTTTTATGTCCATACCTGATCTTCATTCTCGTCTTGCCACTCTTCAATGATTGCCGCACTATGGCTGGAAAAAGCTTGAATTTCGGTTTCCTCGTTATTAACTTCATTTTTTCCTATCGGAAAAATCAGTATCTCAACTTCCTGGTCAAGATAATTTTTAGGTATCTTGATAGTCAAAAATTCAGAATGTGGAACTGTTATTTCTCTTAACATCTTTTATTCCCTCTATATTAAAGTCTCGTCCATGCTGCGTGTACATCCAAAGTAGGTACTTTAACCCGAAATCCGTAGGACGATTTCGCGTAGCAAACTGCCATTTAACGCATAACATCCAAAACAATCAAGCATAAAAAACTGATCAGAAAGATTCCTAAAGAATCAGGCACATGGCTCCGTTCATGGCGGATTGCCTCATGGCGAATCCGCCTTACAGCATTGAGCATATTCGATGCCCGAACCGCAACGACAGAAGATAGATGTATTCAAAAGAAGTTCCTTGTTAAAGTTAGAGCTTATTTTACCTTGATCTGTATTTGATAGCTGCGCATATATTAAAGGTAAAAGAAAAATAGGCGTGATGGATTGTCCATTGGTTGTCCACTGTATGGATGCCTAAGCATCATTATCTTTAAATACTGTGATCAAGACGCTTGTTTTTGTTTGCTTGACAACTATACTGAAAGCCGTTGAGAATCTTCGATACGTAAAACAACGTAGAAAAATGATCGGGAAACTGGGAAAATCGGCATCAGAACTATCCAGCCTCCAACCATAA
>JANYKK010000255.1 GCA_025361585.1 Methylobacter sp.
GACCTTGAAAACTTAAGTAATACCGGACAAAGCATCATAGAAAATTGCGCCGCATTCGCGACGAACTAGTAAAAGTAACTTCTATAAGGCTACTTTAAAAAAAAGGAAATTATTTTAAACAAACCAATTTATAGGAGAGCCACACTATGGCTATTCAAACATTTGACCAATCCCCCGCGCGAATTGGTAAGATGGCCGGTGAAATCATCGGTCATGCAATGTCAACAGAGGTATTAGTTACCGCTGTTACAAACAAAGATATGCCAAAAAACAAATCGGATACCATCATCTTCAGATCATGGGTGCCATTTGGTTCAACAGCAGCGGCAGCTAACACGTTTTTCAACTCAGGTAATACAGGTTTAGGCGCTACAGACGCTACCTCAGTTTACGTGGCAGGACATATTACTACTGAGGGCGTAACCCCCTCGGCAGATATGATTGCACCGAGAGACGTTGTTGTGCAATTGCAGCAATATATGGCGCTCTACTCATTAACTGATAAAGACTACGATCTTTACGAAGATGATGTAGCCGAGGCTATGAAAGAGCAGACAGGGCAGCGGATGGGCTTGGTTCGTGAACTGGTTGTTTACAATAAGATGAAGGCTTGCACTACCAAATTTTATGCCGGAGCCGGTACTGGTGTTGGAGCTACAACGGTAGCGTCCCGATCTTTAGTTGCTGGAACTATTCAGGAGCGGCATATTGCCAAAGTCATCAAAAGCCTGAGAGCGAACCACGGCAAGATGATTACAAAAATCTTGAGTCCTTCTACCAACATTGGCACAAAAGCGGTGGAAGCGGCTTATATCTGCTATGTTCATACGGACGCAGAGTTTGATATTCGTGGGTTACCGGGCTTTGTACCTGTATCTCAATACGGGTCACGTCAACCGATTAATGAGTTTGAGTTAGGATCTTACAATACCGTGCGTTTCGTTATATCGCCTGAATTGCAACCGTATTATGGCGCAGGCGCAACCGGAACACCCGGAACACCCAGCGCGTTCGACGTTTACCCATTTATATTTTTGTCAATGGATGCTTTTGCGGCGGTTAAGTTGCGCGGGCAAGAGGCAATAGACCCAATTTATTTGCCACCAAACCAAAAAGACAAGAACGATCCAGGAGGTCAACGGGGTTACATTGGCGCAAAATTCTGGTTTGCCGCCGAGATTTTAAATCAAAGCTGGATTGCAGTATTTGAAGCACTTGTTACTAACATATAATCACTCATAGCGCACTTAACCGTGCGCTAACTTAACTTTTCAGGAGAAAAAACCATGGATGCAGTACGATCATTATCAGGATTGAATTTAAATTTCTTAGGCTTGGTCACCACTAAAGTAACAGCGGGTGCGGCAGCTACATTTGCAATCGCGGCGGTAGCAACTGGCGGCGCTTTAACAGTATCTAGAAATGGCATTAAGGCCATTTTGGCGGCTAGTGCTGGTATCGCTTTCGTAAAATATAATATCAACGGCGTAGCAGATGCATCGGTTTCAACACTGGTGTCTACGTCGACAACCGGACAGGCTTGTATTATGGTCTCGGCGTTAAAGAACGTGGGGGGTTCTGATACCGTAGCAGGTACAGAAACGCTTGTTCAAATTCTTGGCCCTGTTGTTGATTTGGATATTAGCGGAACCATCAAACAGGGCATTATGAAATTCCCTGTTATCACAGACGATACTTTAATTCCGGTATCGTATACCGTTGTTTCGTTTGCAGCTAATAACGCCGGTACATTCACCTTCGGCACATCGAACTGGAATGCGGCAGGTATTACTGTAAGCAATACCAACGATATGGCGGCATTACCACGCAGACCAATGGCGACAACCATAGCTAATTTGGGCAACCACTAAGCTAACTGATAGCCGCCTATGCCTTAATAGGCGGCTTCTTATTCGTAATAAGGATTTTATAAAATGTCAAGAAACACAATCGATACAAGTAATCTTAAGGTAGGCCAAGACCAATCCCACGACATACTGAGTACGGGTAAGTTAGACCGTAACGAATTTTTTGATGAGTTTGAAACGGTAGACACGCCGGACTGGAAAGACAAGGCGAAAGCCGCGGCATTCTACGAAGAAGAAGTAGAAATTGTAATATCGGAAACAGACAACCCAAACGCAGAACATCTAATTCAATTAGGCGTTAATGGCGTGAATCAATTTCTAGTAAGAGGTATGCCAACTATTATCAAGCGTAAGTTTGTCGAGGGCTTATGCCGAGCGCGTCCCGGCAACGTAACCACCAATGAGTTTATTGATCCGAATGGAAATAGATCAACTAGAGTCAATACTACATTTGGCCTGAAATATCCGTTTAGAGTATTACGTGATTCAAACCCCAACGGGCATGCTTGGCTTGAACGAGTTTTAAGGGAAGCATAACCAGTGAATAGATTACAGCTTGTTCAATCACTGAGAGCAGAGGCCGGTATCGCGGGTTCAGGGCCAGTGTCTACGATTGCGCAAACCGGAGAACTGGCGAGGCTGGTTAACTGGATTGACCAAGCTTACCGAGATATTTGCGACAAGAATACAGATTGGGATTTTTTAAGGAACGATTTTTCATTTAACTGCACCATAGGTCAATCTGTTTATCCAACATCGTTAATC
>JANYKK010000260.1 GCA_025361585.1 Methylobacter sp.
GCTTCGTCCGTGGAATCGGTGGGTAATTCTAGACGATTCTTAACTCATCGTGTGGCGCATTAGTGAGCACGAGGAAGCGATAGAACTTCCGGCATGAGGCATCAAAGGTGTCTTGCTCCTGTTCGGTGATTCGTGGCCAGATGAGTGGGCCACCCTCTTCCTCCAGTAGATCGAAGGTTACTTTCTCGACAGGCAGCTTACAAAGTAGTGGGTCTTCTTGGCGGCGGCGGATCACCTCGCCACCCAGCATCCACAAATGATCGCGATGACGGCGCAATGTGCTGGGGGCCAGTTTTTTGGTTAACAGGTGCAGCAGGAATGGTTTGAAGAATTCGACGATGCGGCGTCCAGGTGCGAGATCGCTTTCCTCATATGACCAAATCTTTGGCCAGCCCTCAATATCCGGACAATAAGCGAGCAGCGCGTGGGCGGTATTATTGTCGGCGACAATCTCAACCTTACTTACTGTCTGTTTCTTGCCTCTCATGATAATCACCCGTCTGCTCAATGCGTGTCATCATTTCCCGGGTTTTGTTTATGCCGGTGCCAGCTTGTGCGAAGAAGCCAAAGCAATCGAGATCGACGTCCGTCCGAGGCTTGGCTCAAAACCGCGTTGCTCAGGATGTGGGCAACCCGCTTCATGCTATGACCACCGTAGCTGCCGGCGGTTTGAATTCATCCCGATCTGGGGCTTTGCCGTGTTCCTACTGTACTGCATGCGGCGGGTTAATTGCCAGCGCCGCGGGATCAAAGTCGAAGAAGTCCCATGGGGCACAGGCAAACACACGCCGTGCAAAGTCTACATGTTATATCTGGCTCACTGGGCACGAAAGTTGTCATGGAAAGAAACTGCGCTAAGTTTTCATACCAGTTGGGAGAAGGTGGTTCAGTCGGTGGAGTTCGTGGTGCAGTGGGGGTTGGAGCATCGTGAACCGGGCACGGTCCGCGCCATTGGCGTCGATGAAATCCAGCATGGAAAGGGACACCAGTATTTGACGCTGGTTTATCAGATTGAGGCCGGTTGCATCCGCTTGCTGTGGGTTGGCAAAGAGCGCGCACAGGAAAGTTTTGAGAAATTCTTCACCATGATTGGCAAGGAGTTGGCGGAGAAGATCGAATTCGTCTGCTCCGACATGTGGAAACCCTATCTGACATTGATCGAGAAGCATTGCACGAACGCGCTGAATATTCTCGACCGATTTCACATCGTTGCCAAGCTAAATCTGGCACTTGACGAGGTGCGCGCATCGGAAGCCAGACGACTGGTGCAGGATGGCTGCGAACCCGTGCTAAAAAAATCGCGCTGGTGCCTGCTCAAGCGCAGTGAGAACCTAACCCCAAAACAACGAGTCAAGCTGCGCGACGTCCTTCGCTATAACTTGCAGAGCGTGCGCGCCTATCTGTTCAAGGAGTATTTTCAGCAGTTCTGGGACTACGATTCACCCACTTGGGCTGGAAAGTTTCTCGATCTATGGTGCAAGGAAGTCGTGCGATCAAGGATTGAACCACTGAAAAAATTCGTCCGCACCGTCCGCAATCATCGTGAACTTTTACTCAACTACTTCCGGGCCAGAAAGGCGTTTTCCAGCGGCATCGTGGAGGGGCTAAACAACAAAGCTAAAGTCACCATGAGAAAAGCTTACGGTTTCAGAACGTTTAAAATGTTGGAACTTGCTTTATATCATGTACTTGGGAAATTACCCGAGCCAAAACTTACCCACTCATTTTACTGACGAACCGTATTTATAAAGCCCCGGTAAAGATCGGGATACCGTTGGAGCAGTATTTCCACATGTTTTTCCATATATCTACCCATGTTAATTTACAAATCCGATGGCTTTTCGATTACCACCCTCTTTCATCAGGCACTCTTGCTTGAGCGCCGAGATCAAACCTGCCGCATCCGTTATCGGGCGAAAGCGATGCTGCCGTGCCACAGCCGCGAAATCGCCGGGTGTAAGCACAGTGAGCCTCGCAAGCTCGGCTTGGTGCAAGTCAGAAGGCGCTGACAGGCCAAGCGCTTCGCATTGTTGCAGCATTAACCGATGAGCCTGCTCGGGCATGAGGTAATCGAACTTGACCTTGAGATCGAAGCGGCGCATGGCGGCCTGATCCAGGTTGCCAACCAGATTGGTTGTTGCAATAAAGACACCCCCAAAACCTTCCATCTGGGTCAGCATCTCATTGACCTCAGATATTTCCCATGAACGGTTGGCATCACGCCTGTCCTGCAGAAAGCTGTCTACTTCGTCAATCAGAAGCAGCGCTCTCTCCATTTCGGCTTCCTTGAATGCCCTGGCAATATTCTGTTCGGTTTCCCCGACATACGGTGATCGCATGTCGGAGCCGCGCTTCACCAGGAGCGGAATATCCAACTGTTCCGCCAGCCATCTGGCAAATGCGGTTTTGCCGGTTCCGGGAGGGCCATATAAACAGAGCCGGGCGGTTTTGTTTAACCTGATGCCGCCAGCAAGCGCCAGCAGGTCGGCATCTGCATGGATTGCAGCCGGATCATAGCTGCCGATGTCATGCCCATTGTCTCGCAGGCCGAAAGGCTTGTGGCCTTGCGCTTCCAGCGTGCTGGATACAAGGTGCTCGATAGCGGACGAAATCTCGCCCCTTCCCATGCCGCCCTCGATGCAACGGATAACTGAAGTCGCCCTTGCGATCACGGCTGGACTCATATTCTCCGCATTCGATAATCGCTCTACGGTCGCAGCGCTGACCATTTCGCCGCAAACTTTCCGCACGATCTGTTTGCGCTGTTGCCGGGTGGGAATCGGCATCTCAATGACCATATCGAAGCGGCGGGTGAAGGCCGGATCGAGACGAATCGAGTTGGAGAGCCACAACACCGGAATCTGGTTCTCCTCCAGTATGCCGTTTACCCAGGCCTTGCGGGTTTGAGCCGTGTTCTGGGCGTATTCTCCCCCATCGTTGAATACATCTTCCGCCTCGTCGAACAGAATCAGGTTTCGCCCTTGCGATAACAAATATAGCGCCGCCTGTAGTGCCCTCAACCTTTCTTTCCCCCTGATGGGGTCACCCTCATCGTTTTCGCTGGCCACCTGGAACAACTCAACACCGAAACCCGCTGCCAGCACCTTGGCCAATTCGGTTTTACCCGTTCCCGGTGGGCCATGAATATAGATGTTCACTCCCTTGCGGCCCGTATCTATCGCATGTTTCAGATATGGTCTGAGAATATCCATGGATTTGGAGACATGCCCATAATCTTCCATGCTCATTTGCGGCAAGCCGGATTTGAAAACCCGATCACGAACCAGCTCTGCTGGATCGATACTGGACGCAAGCATGGTATCTGCGAAATCACCGGAAATAACATCCAGCTTATATCTGAAGCTGAGCGTTACTCCGCCATCAACCGAGACCAGGCCGGAACGTACAAGAGCACCCTTGCCGCTTAGCGATATTCTTATATCGGACTCTGGCAATCCAAGCACAACGGACAGGATGCGGTACACCTTGCGGTTGCTTAAATCGCCAGGCCACTCATCCACCTTTTCAAGGAAAGGCTCATTGCGTTGCATCACGACGAATTCGATAATTCGGCAATCGGTATCGGACAAATTAACCAGTTTGCGCAATCGGGCGATATTCTGTGCCAGCTTTGCCGGTGGAAGCGCAACCTCTTTATCTCGCTCCGCTTCCTGATGCAATTTTCTTAGCTTTTCCCGCAATTCTGCCGCATTGAAATCCCAACTCGGCAAATCGAACTGTTCGTCGAGGCCAATAGCCTTGGCCAGCCCCTCATCGGAAAATTCATTTGCGCCGATCAGTTTTTTATACAAGCCGAAAGGTACTAGTAATCGCAGCAGCCACAATCGGACAAGAGGCAGAATTGTTACGTTGCTGGAAGGCTGCCCCTGTTGTGTGTCCAACAGCTCACGAAGGGGCTTCATGTTCAACTCCTCGAAAATGCTGATGTAATGAATTATCAGCATACCTGCGACAAAATGTGCCGCGAGCCGATCCGTGAAGCACGTATTTTTGTTCTACATCTTCAGTGCTCAGCCTTTAGATTATTCTGCGCATCTGACAGCCTGCCCGATTCCAGAATGCTTACAGCCAGCCATAAAACATACTGTGCAGAGAGCAAACAAGGGCATATCATTCTTCATGTGACACTTAGAACTTATCCGTAAATAATATTTACCTTTAGCGGCACCTTCCCGAACGCGATGATAGCTGCGGCCAAGTGGTTGAGTGCCATGAAGCTGCGCTCCAGCTTTTCGTATCGCACCAGCAGCTTGCGAAAGCGATTGAACCAA
>JANYKK010000117.1 GCA_025361585.1 Methylobacter sp.
TTCCGGTCATGCGGAATATTGATCGGCGAATAAACCGACTCGGCCAGCACTCGCCCTAAGGCATCTTTTATCGCCAATTTTTCCGTGCCGCTTACTGGATATACGGCGGCTTTGATCCTGTCCAGCGCTTCATCTATAGACAACAATGGTTTGGATTCTAGGCTGCATGCGTCAATCATGGGCTTTCATAATATGGTTTTGGATAAATTCGGCGGTCATTTCAGGCCGGTTTAGGTCGAGTTGCATTATATGGGGCGGCGTTTGCAGCGCTGCATCGGTCGCTACCGCGATAATGTCCGAATCGTCTGGGTAAAGCAAGGGTTGCCCAAGCGAAAGTCGATACAATTCAATTTTAGGGAAGTTTTCCGACCTAAAGCCTTCAACCAGGATCAAATCCAGTCCCGTTTGATCGAATTGCTTCAACTGATCTTCCAACCGGGGTTCTTGTTCCGGGTCAAGCTCGGTAATCATCGCCCGTCGATAGCGGGATACCAACATCACCGGCGAGGCACCGGCTTCCCGTAAGCGGAAACTGTCTTTTCCCGGCCGGTCGATCTCAAAATCATGATGGCTATGCTTGATCAAGCCGATGCGCAGGCCGTTTTGCTTTAAAATCGGGATCAATTGAGTCAATAACGTGGTTTTTCCGGTTCCGCTTGCGGCTACAAAACCTAAAACTGGAACTTGGGCATTCAGCATATCAACCAACATTAAATAGTTATCATAAGATGTCATATTTTAAGGTATTATTTATCTAAACACTATCCACATACAGGCAAAAACCTTGAGAACGGTTTTAAGATAGACCATTAATCCGGGAGTAAACCTTGATTCGAATTTACCTGATTTTGCTATTGGTCATTGCATTTTTCGGGATACGTGCGTTTTTAAAAACCTCGCCCGCCGTATTGGCCTATTACACCAAGCGGTTATTGCTAATCGTTACCGGGCTTATCGTGGTTTATTTGACCATAACCGGACGGTTAAACTGGCTTTTCGCTCTGACAGGTGTGGCTGTCGCCTTTATACTCCGTTTGATGCCGGTGCTGTTACGTTATGCGCCCCATTTGCATCAACTATGGTCACATTTCAAAGCCTCCAAGCAAAATGCCTCGCAACGGCAAAACCAGACTGAAACGAAAGGCGAAATGTCGGCTGAAGAAGCTTATGAAGTGCTTGGCTTGAAAGTGGGCGCCTCGGAAGCCGAAATTGTTGCCGCTCATCGCAAATTAATGCAAAAAATACATCCCGATCATGGAGGATCGAATTATTTGGCAGCGAAAATCAATCTGGCTAAAAAGGTTCTGTTAAAAACGAATCCTCTATGACACCCCTTCCTTCCAAGCTTGTTTTTATTGCAATGCTGGCGGCATTAGTCAATGGCTGTGCAAAGCTACCGCCAAACTATGCCCCCGTCACCCCCAATGCCGACATCCAAAATACGATAAAAGACGACACCAAATATCATCAGGTTAAAAAAGGCGACACCCTATACGCCATAAGCTTGATTTATGACATGGATTACCGGCACTTAGCGCAATGGAACCAGATAGCGCCGCCTTATACGATAGAAATTGGTCAAAAAATAAAACTTTCCGGCCCGAATTTAACAAACGAGTCCGTCCAAAACAGCACGGAACAGCATCAAACGCCCACAAAAATGGGAGAGACAACACAAAAAATCGTCGCAGCCCCCCAAGCAACCAGAATTAGCTCACAGAAGAAAACCACCCTTTCATTAAATAATAAACCTAATACGCTTGGCAATCCTCCATATAAGCCCCCTGCCCTACCAGACAACACTGAAAAACCCGGAAGCAGCGCACAAAAAAAATCAATAATTTCAATTGACAACGAAGACATGTTAAAGTTAAGCTTTCAATGGCCGCTAAAAGGGAGGGTTTTGAAAGCTTTTGCTCAAGCCAACAACAAAGGCATAGATATTGCTGGAACAACAGGACAGGATGTAAGGGCGGCAGAATCGGGTAAAGTTGTCTATTGCGGACAAGGCCTGATCGGCTACGGTAATTTGCTTATTATCAAACACAACAATTTGTATTTAAGCGCTTATGCCAATAATAGCCTTCTGCTTGTTGCAGAAGGAGACATAGTAGAAAAAGGCGAGGTTATTGCAAAAGCGGGGCAAGCTGAATCAAGTCCGGCAAAATCAAACCGGGCATCGTTGCATTTTGAAATACGAAAAAACGGAAAACCGGTAAATCCAATTAGTTTTTTACCGGAAAAGTAATAAAACCATTTCGGCTGAAGTCGAATAATGTAGAGGTTATCATGAAGGCAGAATTAGTTGAGCTATTGGACGATGATGTTTGTGTATTATTTGACGATGATTTGTCTTTTGACGATGAGCCTCAGGCAGATTCGATTGTCGGCGGAGCATCATTGGATATTGACGAAATAGTCACCAGTGAGTCGCAGCACGACAAAAGCATGGATGCGACGCGGGTTTATTTGAATGAACTGTCCCGTTCGCAATTATTGACCGCCGACCAGGAAAAAATATACGGCTCCCGCGCCCTGCTGGGTGATCAAGCGGCGCGCAAAATCATGATCGAAAGCAATTTGCGACTAGTCGTTAAAATCTCCCGCCGTTACCTGAACAGGGGCTTGCCGTTGCTGGATTTGATTGAGGAAGGCAATCTGGGCCTGATGCGCGCAGTTGAGAAATTCGACCCTGAACGAGGTTTCAGATTTTCAACCTATGCCACTTGGTGGATCAGGCAAACTATTGAACGGGCCATCATGAACCAAACGCGAACCATTCGCTTGCCGATTCATATCGTTAAAGAAATGAATACCTATCTTAAAGCCCAACGCCATTTGTCTCAGCTACTCGACCATGAACCCAATGCCGAAGATATAGCGGGACATCTGGATATACCGGTCAATAAAGTTGAAAAAATGCTCAAGCTTAACGAGCGCGTTACCTCCATCGATATGCCCGGCGGCAAAGATTTTGACAAGCCGTTGGTCGAGTCGATTTCCGATGGCGAAAGCTTGTCAGCCGCTGAAAAAATCCAGGAAGACGGCATCAGGCACAATATCGCTAAATGGGTGTTCCAGCTTTCTGAAAAACAACGCGAAGTGATTTGCCGCCGCTACGGACTATGCGGCTACGAAGGCTCAACCCTTGAGCAGGTCGCCCAAGAGCTGGGCGTAACCCGTGAGCGGGTCAGGCAAATTCAAATGGACGGATTAAAAAGAATGAAAGAAATTTTGGAAAGCAACGGCTATTCATTTGAAGCGATTTTTAATTGATTTTAAGGTTTTTTCACCACGAAGGCACGAAGGACACGAAGTTTTTATCTTGGTTTTTCTTCGTGAACTTCGTGTCTTCGTGGTGAATAAATTGCTCCAAGATTGCGCTGGCTATCGACTACACACATTAAATGTATTTTGCAGCGGCCAGTCCCGGTAATTAAAAACCTGCCCCTGCTCCCGAACTGTACCGCAAGCGCTGAGCGACACTTCGGCAACCACCCATTGCACCTCATTGAGTTTTCCTGCGGCTAGAATGCCGTTATCGGGAAATCCGCGATCCACTGGCGTATAAACAGCCGCCGCGCCGATATTGACATCTACAGCTTCAGACCACGACGCTTCCCCTACCAGCGTCGATTGAACGACATAACACTGATTTTCCAAAGCTCTTGCCTGACAGCCTATTTTAACGCGATGATAACCGGCCAGAGTGTCGGTGCAACTGGGCACTAAAAGCAGATTAGCCCCGGCTTCGACCTGCTTTCTTGCCAACAGCGGAAACTCGCTGTCGTAGCAAATGTTGATTGCGATTCTTCCGTAGTCGGTATCAAAACACTTTAGCTCTTCACCTTTCTGAATCAGCCATTGCTCGTTTTCAAATCGGGTCATCATCAGCTTATCCTGATAATCGACCAGACCTTCCGGCATAAACAAATAGGCCCGGTTTCGATAAGAGTCGGCATCGGTTTTTACCGGAAACGTGCCCGGCTGGATGATGCATTGGTATTTTTTCGCCAAGCTTCGGTACAAGTCCAGATAATCATCCAGCAATGACTGCATGGCTGCCAGCTGTTTGCTTAACGATGAATAAACTTCTTCGCCGTATAACGAGGCCAACTCCATGCTGGCATACTCAGGGAAAAGCAGGATCTTCGCATCCTGCTGGGCGGCTTCAGCAACCCAACGCTCAACTTTATCCTGATACTGCTGCCAGTTTTCCAGGAAACTGATGTCGTACTGGGCAGCCGCTATTTTAAAGTTCATGTTTAAGCCAAAAAGTCATCGGTTTAGGCGTTTCATTTTCGTCATCCAGGTCTTTCCAGATATAAGCCGTATGAAGTTCGGGATGTTTGACGTAACCGCGTTTGATCCAGAATTGATCCAACGGCACGTAATCGGCCGGACGTCTGGGATGATCGACAGGCCGTTCCACGCAACAAAAACAAATATGCTTGAAGCCGCCCAAGTCTTTCGCGTGAGCTTCCCTCTCCTCAAAAAATCGGACGCCTATCCCCAGGCCGCGATAATTTTTATCCAGCACCGATTCGCTGCAATAGAACACCTCGTCAAGATTGTAACCTTGTTCAATAAACGGCTTTTTCAGCTCATCGGTTTCATATTTCATCGGGATCGCGGTCGATGCCCCGACCACTTTATCGCCATCAAAGGCGATCACAATAACGCTTTCAGGACAATCGATATAAGTCTGCAAGTATTTTTTTTCATAATCAATATCCCCGTCGTACAAATACGGGAAGTCTCTAAACACTTCAATTCTAAGCCGGGCAAGTTCGGGAATAAATTGTTCCAGAGCCGAACCGCTACATCTTTCAATACGAATATCTTTAGTCATCATGTTACAAAAGCAAAAAGGAACGCATTTTAGCCGAACACTTAAAGTTTGCGTAGCATAAGTCATTAAAAACCGGTTTTCTGCTATTCTTCACAAAAGGGCTGCCGTATTCAAAGGTTAGCAATTATGAGATGATGCGGCTATGGAAAGTGGGACGTGAAAATCACACAACACCACTCGCCATTCACTACTCACAACCCCCTACTTACTTTTTTATTTATGAAAATTGCTTCATTCGCTGTATTGGTTGTATTGCTTAACGCTTTGCTGGGCTGGTCAACCAACCTACCCCAAGATGTAGGATCAGACGTTCCGTCAGGAAAACTCAACAGTCTTTCATTCGCCCCATTCAGAGAAGGCCAGGGACCTTTGGATGAAAAATTCCCGACACCCGAACAAATCGACGACGACTTGCGTTTGATGGGCGAAAAAACCCATACGATCCGCACCTATGCCAGCGCGGAAGGCAGCATGCAACTCATTCCCGCCTTGGCACAAAAGCATGGTCTAAAGATGATTCAAGGCGCTTGGCTGGGCGGCGTAAAAGCCGATAATAAAGCGGAAGTCGCCGAAGTCATCCGCTCCGCCAACGCAAACCCCGATGTGGTCAAACGCGTTATCGTCGGTAACGAAGTGTTGTTACGGGGCGATCTAAAAGCCGACCAGCTGATCGAATACATACGGGAAGTCAAACGCTCGGTTAAGCAGCCGGTCTCTTATGCCGACGTGTGGTCCATGTACATGAAGTACCCGGAGCTGATCAGGGAAGTGGATTTTATCACTATCCACATTCTGCCCTACTGGGAGGATGAACCGATCACCGTAGACCAAGCCCCAGCGCATATCGAACGCATTTTCAAACAGGTACACCAAGAAGCCGAAACGATTGCCCCCGGCAAACCGATACTGATCGGCGAGTCGGGCTGGCCCGGCGAAGGCCGTCAACGCGGCTGGTCTGTGCCCAGCGTGGTCAACGAAGCCAAATTCATCCGCGCATTAATTGAAGTCGCCAACAAAAACGGTTTCGATTACAACATCGTTGAAGCTTTCAACCAGTCATGGAAAAGCGAACTTGAAGGCGTGGTCGGCGCAAACTGGGGACTTTATTCGGTTGACCGCAAGGAGGTTTTCCCGTTAACCGGCAAGGTCTACGAAAACCCTGATTGGCTTAACGGCGTTATCGCATCAATAATCCTTTTCCTGCTCATCGTCGTCTGCTGCTGGAAGCCGTTAAAATCGTTATCCACATGGCATCTGGCATTTTTTCTGGCCTTCTCGCAACTGCTGACCTTTTTGCTGTCCAACATGGTCGAAAATCTGTGGTACACCAGCTATAGCGACTGGCAGCGCTTTCAAACCCTGCTAACAGTGGGTCTAAACACCATCCTGGCCGGATTGATATTGCAGCGCGGCTACGGCCTGTTAGCTAACCGTGTAGCTAATCCAAAAGTTGGTGCCTGGATATACTCCATCTGCATACTGTTTGCCGGATATGCCGCTTATAAAACCTTCGGCCTGGCGATCAATGGGCGTTATATCAGCTTTCCCACCGTATCCGTTTACATCCCTGTTGTCGGCATGTTCGGTTTGATGATCATCAGCTACATAACCGAGCGTCCGTGGTCGTTAAAAAACATCGAGATTAACCGATTGGCAGGACACACCCATGCCAAAGCGGATCAGAACAAGATCATAGGCTATGCGCTGCCGATCATGGGCTTGATCCTTGTTATCTGGGAAACCAAAGCCTTCATGGTAAGCCGCGACTTTATCCTTGCTTATCCAGATATTGCCAAGAGAATCGGCGTAGCTTTTATGTTTTCCGTAACCAACTGTCAACTGATGGCATGGCTGGTATGCCTAGCCATTCTCGCATTACCGCTGCTGGTGAACGGAGATAAGAAATAACCAGCTGTAGCTCCAATTTCAAGACGCAATGCAAGATTTTTCAAACTGGTTACGTTTTAAAAAAGAGGCTATACTTTCTAAAATAACCTGAAGAAGAGCAGGGAAATATAAAATTTAACTCAACAGAAGATTAGGGAATATGCGTAACATTATATTATTTGAATCCATTGATCACCGTTTTATTTTACTCAACGAGAGTGATTGGGGCGATAAAGAACAGGGCGTGCGTTCCAACCAGTATCTGATCACGCATCATAATGACGGGGTGTTGCTTGATCCCGGCGGTTTTGGGGTGATGCCTCGGGTACTGGTGGAAATGTTACGCTATGTGAAGCCGGAGCAAATTAAAGCCATTTTTCTGTCGCATCAAGACCCTGACATCGTCGGAGGCCTGTCAACCTGGTTGGAACTGTGTCACTCGCCCGTGTATGTGTCCAGCATCTGGCTACGCTTTTTGCCCCATTACGGTTTAAAAGACATGGCCCGATTTGTCGGGGTGCCCAACGAAGGCATGGACTGCGAACCGGCACCCGGTTTTAAACTAAAAATCGTGCCCGCGCATTTTTTGCATTCCGAAGGCCAAATTAATGTCTACGACCCTATTTCTAAAATCCTGTTCACCGGCGACATCGGGGCGGCGATGATGCCCATGGACAAAGATGAAGCGTTTGTGGACGATTTTGCCGGTCATATCCCCTATGTCAAGGGCTTTCACCGCCGTTATATGTGTTCCAACAAGGCGATACGCTGTTGGCTGGACACCATTGCCGACCTGGATATTGCGATGATCGCCCCGCAACACGGGCCGATTTACCGGGGCGCCGCAGTGCAGGATTTTCTAAACTGGCTCAAAGACCTGCAATGCGGCATCGATATAATGCAGCCTGGCGGACACTTTCCGCTAGAGGACTGAGCATGAGTGATTTATCGCCGCCCAACCATCTGGAGGCATTGCGCCTCAAGGTTATCAGCCAGATTGCCGAAATTCTGGAAAACCAGACACGTACTCAACGCTCTGCAGCAGGCATATCCGAACTCAATCATAGTGTGCATCAAGAGATTATCAGTCATTTGATGGCGGCTATGTCCACTATGGCTTCCGGTGACTCCGGCACCATGATTGCCATGATCCCTACGATTTCGCACATCATTAATACCTGCACCCGGCTGGATCACAGCCTTGACTTACTCTTCCATCAACGCAGTGAGCAGTGGGCATCCAGCGATCAGCACATCCGGAACCTGCTGATCGAGTTTAATCAAACCCTGCTTGAGCTGTCTTCCGTTTTAATTGAAAAAGACTTACTGGAGCGGCAAAGCCAAGTGTTGCAACGTATTATCCTGTCGCACGAACACATCTCGCAATGGAAAGAGTTTGTCCAGGAAATTCTGGCGGATTTTTACGCCATTTTCCCGTTTAACTTTTTTTACATCGCCTTTGCCGAAGAAAGTGGCTTATCTCTCTATTTGTATTATCTGGGTCAGTACTCGGATGAGATACGCATGCAGGCACGCGGCATCCTAAGTAAACAGATGCTTGAAAGCATTGGTCTGCCCCACAATGCGCCGCTAGATATTGAAGAGTTTAATATCCCGTGCGGGGGCGAAATAAAACCGGATTTAGACATTCGTTTGATTAGCGTCCCGGTGCCCGACCACTCGACCAATCTGGCAGGTTTGTTAGGAGTCGCTTACGCCGCCGACAACAATCTGTCGGCACAGGAAGCCAGCGTGATCCGCGCAATACTGGCGGTCATGGTTATGGTGGTGAGCTCCAGCAAGGTGCTGTCGCGTACGCTGCTGGAACTTGAATACTACGCTGCGCACGATCCCCTCACCGGGCTGCACAACCGCCGTCAGTTTAACGAGCTTTTACATTATGAAATCGGTCGTTCCGAGCGCCATAAGCATGAATTTAGCATATTGATGCTCGACCTGGATGACTTTAAGGACATTAACGATTCCTATGGACATCCCACCGGCGATTCGGCGCTATGCGCAATCGCCACCGTCCTGCTTGAACATACGCGCAATGGCGACTTATGCGCCCGCATCGGCGGGGATGAGTTTGCCATTATCCTGACCGAAACCGGCCCCAAAGGCGCAAAGGTAGTCGCCGAAAATGTCGGCCGCGCCCTACGGGAGTTAGCCATCACCTCAGCGCAAGGCAACCGTTTCCATTTGACTGTGTCCATCGGCGTAAGCAGTTATCCCGTCGATGGGCAAAGCATCGATGCGTTGTTGGAAGGCGTTGACGCCGCCATGTACAAAGCCAAGGACATGGGTAAGGATAGCGTCTGCGCCTTTGATGCATCTGAAGAGCGGGTCAGTATTCGCGAGACCCGCGATAACGCGGAAAATCTGCGTGAAGCGTTAAAGGAAGGCCGTATCGTCCCCTATTATCAGTCTATCGTTAACTGTCAGACTGGCGAACTTTATGCCTTTGAAACGCTGGCCCGGCTTAGAACCCCAACCGGGGAGACGACTTCGGCAGCGATGTTTATAGAAACCATCGACAAATACGGCCTAGCGCGCGAACTTGATCTTACGATTATTAATAACTCGTTTGCCGCCAAACGTGCTTGCATGGATGCCAAGAGTCCCGAAGCGAACGCGAAAATCTTCATCAATTTATCGGTGCAAGAAATTCAAGGCCGAGGCATTTTAGGTTACGCCGAAGAACTCTGCCAGCAACTGGAACTTCCCCCCGAAAGCATCGTATTTGAATTACTGGAACGCGACGCGATTGGCGATATGACCAATATGCGTCGGTTCCTGACCAATCTGCGCCGCAAAGGGTTTGCCTTTGCGCTGGACGATTTTGGCACAGGCTATAATTCGTTTCATTATTTGCGCGAATTGCGCTTTGATTACGTCAAAATCGATGGCGCGTTTGTGCGCAATATACTGAGTTCAAAAGTCGATTATGCCTTGGTGCATAATCTGTCCCGATTATGTCAGGACATCGACATCCTAACCGTTGCGGAGTTTGTCGAAAACCAGGAAATTTGGGAAGCACTCAAGGATATGGGCATCAATTTTGCCCAAGGCTATCACATCAGCATGCCGCTGCCGGAGATGCAGCAACCTTTGAAAAAGGGATAATGGTGAATGAAAAATAGGGAGTGATGTACACTATCTACTATCTACTTTTTCTAAAGCGACGGCAGCCTCAGCCGAGCCCTGCTTTGCCGCCTTACGGTACCAAACAGCCGCCAGCTTGTTATCTTTTGCCACGCCTGCACCATTTGCGTACATATCACCCAACTTATATTGGGCACTGGCATCGCCCTGTGCAGCAGCCTTGCTATACCAGGAAAAAGCCAGACTCGTATCTTTCGCCACACCTTGTCCTTGAGCATAGATCAAACCCAGGTTATATTGCGCCGTGGGATCGCCCTGTTCGGCTGCCTTGTAAAACCAATAAATGGCCGAACTGGAATTTTGCGCCACGCCTTTTCCCATTGCATACATAAAGCCCAATTTGGTTTGCGCCTCCCTATGCCCCTGTTCGGCCGCCTTAGCTAGCCAAACAGCCGCCTGTTTATCATCCTCGACTATACCCTTTCCCATGGCGTATATCATGCCAGCTTGAAACTGCGCGTCCACATTGCCCTGTTCAGCCAGCTGCAAATAAAGCGGCAACGCTTTGACAACCTGACTCTCCTTGACCAGTTGTTTGGCTTTTATTAGTATGTCTGCAACCTCTTGATTAGCTGGATCCGTCGTTGTTTTCAAGTCAACTACGTACAAAATAGTTACCGCCAATACAATGCCAACAACACCTTTACACCAAAGAGCCACGTTTATTTTGTTTAATAACCGGGTACTGCTAAGCCTCAGCTTATGACTAATCGAGCGAATGGTTTCCCGGAATTTGTTGAGCGTTGCCAGGTAGGCGGGGGGGATTTCTGTGGTTGATACCGGTGACTCGGCATAGATTTGGGTGATAATTGTCCTTATCCGCTGCGCTTCATCGGTCATGCGCTGTCTTTCTAGCTGATTTAGCCATTGATCATACTTGGCTCTTTTATCAGTATCCGACAAAATCGCATAAGCAACATTGATAATCTTCATTATCCGAAGCGCTTCTTCAGGTCCGCCAGCATATTTATCGGGATGATAATTTTGGCAAAGCACTTTATAAGCGGCCTTGATTACGCTTGCCGGTGCATTATGCGACACATTTAAGTTGTCATAGTGAGTTTTAAATTTAACCATACTATTGTCAATTCTCAGTCAACCAGCTTGATTCTGCTTTTGTCCATAGTAATTAATTGTTGCTTGTACAATGCGCCTATCGCCTGTTTAAATACTTTTTTACTGACCCCGAATGTCGCATAAATGGCTTCAGGCGGACTTTTGTCGCTCAACATCAGCTCGCCATTATTGGACTTGAGCTTGGCTATAATGCTGTCGGTCAGCGATACGACTTTGCCGTATCCCGGCTGGTGCAAGCTGAGGTCGATTTTACGATCTTCCCGTATCTGCTTGATGTAACCGTCCAGTTTCTGGCCTTTTTTGACCGGCCGATACAACTCGTTTTGATATAACATGCCCCAATGGCTGTTATTGATAATGGCTTTAATACCCAAATCGGAAGTATCGGCGATGATCAGCGACACTTTTTGGCCGACTTCAAAATCGACCGACTCATCGCTGAGCAATTTATCGATCTTGGTGGTTGCGGCAATGCGGTTTTGCTCGTCCAAAAACACCTTGACCAGATATGAGCGTCCCACTTCCATCTCATGGTATTGTTCGCTGAACGGCACCAGCAAATCCTTAGGCAGACCCCAATCCAGGAACGCCCCGACATAATTAAGCGATACCACTTTCATCCAGGCAATATCGCCCACTTCGGCCAACGGCTTTTTGGTCGTGGCGGCCAAATGACCTTCGGAATCCACGTAAACAAACATGTCCAGGCTGTCTCCGACCTCCCAGTTTGCGGGCAGCTTCCTGTCCGCCAACAGCACATTTCCAGAGAGTCCATTGCCAAGATAAACATTAGCGCCCTGTTGCTTAACGACTTTCAGCTTATTTATTTTGCCGATATTTATCATAATTTATTGGGTAGATTTGGGTTTAATGCATATCAATGTTTATACAGCAATAAAATTTTTAACTCACCACGAAGGCACGAAGAGCACGAAGTTTTACGTTTTTCTTCGTGTCTTCGTGGTGAATTTGTCACATCAACTGGTAATCACAAACCTGACCGCGTCCAGCCTTAATTGCGCAGCCTGGATGTTTTCATGCGCCAGCATGGTCATATCCTTTAGCTGCTCTATTTCTTCCGTCCTGATGGTTGGATTGACTTTTTTCAGCCTGACCAAACGCTTGATTTCATTGCTGAGCGATTCCAGCATGGTTTGGGTTGCCTGATCGACCAACTGCTCCATTTCGGCTTTGGCTTTTTGCTCGGCCACGCCCAATATATTGATCAGCTGCGGCCTTTGGCTGTTCAAAAAGGCAACGATTTTGTGTTTATCAAACTTGATGCCCGGCTCAATCAAATCGCGATGCTCAATGTCGGCACTTAAATCCTTTCGGTTTTGATCGATCAACACCCGGATCGGCGTATGCGGCAAAAAACGTCCGATTTGCAATTCGGCGGGCGCGCTGCATTCGACAATAAACAAGCACTCCAACAGAAACTGCCCGGCTTTAAGATCGCTATGCTTGATCACGCTGATCGCGGCGTTGCCGGTTTCAGAAGACAGCACCATATCCATCGACGCGGTAACAACAGGATGCTCCCAGGTCATAAACTGCATGTCTTCCCGTGCCAGGGCAATCTGCCGGTTGACGGTGACGGTCATGCCGTCTTCGGTTAATCCGGGGAAATGCGACACGCGCAAATGGTCGCTGGGACGGATAATAAAACAATCCGGCGAATGGAACTCGGTATCGACGCCATAGCATTCAAACACATCCTCCATATAAGGCCAAAGTACGCCTTCCTTCTCGTAGGTATTCAATTGATCGATAAGATCATTGGCCAAGTCCTTGCGGCAAGAATTCAATTCCAGCAATTGATCGCGGCCGTTATGCATCTGGGTTTCAAGTTCGGCGCTGATCATCTTGGTCTTAGCAATCAGCGCATCGGTAGCGCCGGGGCTATTGCTCTCCAAGACAGCGACCAACTGATCGTGCAACAAATCCGCAACCCGCTGGGCGGACGAGCTGTTGCAGGCAAACGCATTCAGGCCTTCGTCATACCAGCGGTACAACACGGCGCACTCTGTGCGCTCCAGGTACGGCACATGAATCTGGATAATATGTTTCTGCCCGATACGGTCGAGACGGCCTATGCGTTGCTGCAACAAATCGGGATTGGTCGGCAAATCCAGCAGGATCAGATGATGCACAAACTGGAAATTCCGGCCTTCGCTGCCTATCTCTGAGCAAATCAACAGCCGCGCCGCGCTCTCAGGATCGGCAAAATAAGCCGCCGCCCGGTCGCGTTCGATAATGCTCATGCCTTCATGAAACACCGCAGAGGCAATCCCGGCACGGTTTTTCAAGGCTTGCTCCAGATCAATCGCGGTTTGCGCCTGCTTACAAATCACCAGGGCTTTATCGCCAGGGAGGGTGTGTATGCCGCCAACCGGCTGGGAGCCGGTGCGGCGTTGACCGGCCAACTGCTTAACCTTGCCCACCAACCAGTGGTAGCGCGGGTCTTGCTGCCAATCATTGGCATTCGCTTGACCTGTTAACGCATATCCGTAACGCTTCCGCTCGGGAAAGCCCTGCACGGTTTGCCGCGAATTGCGAAATAAAATCCGTCCGGTGCCATGATGATCCAACAACACATTAACCAACGCATCGCGTGCCGCCGCCGACTTTTCAGGATCGTTCGCCGCACCTGCTCCCGGCAGGTTTGCGGCATACACACCATCCCTGGCGATAAGATTTTTCAGCAAGCCGTCGACATTGTCGTCTTTGAGCAGCGCGGTTAAATGCTGCTGCGCCTCGTCATCCAGCGCTTCCTTGGCCAGCAACGATTTGGCCGCATTAGCCACCGGTTCAAACAGGCGTTCCTCTTCGACAAACGCCGCAAAACTGTAAAACCGGTCGGGATCGAGCAATCTTAACCGGGCAAAATGACTTTCCTTGCCCAATTGCTCAGGAGTCGCGGTCAATAGAATTAGGCTGGGCGAAATCTGCGCCAGCTGTTCGACAAACAAATAGTCTGCGCTGGGCGCTTGCTCGCTCCATTCCAAATGGTGTGCTTCGTCGACGATTACCATATCCCAGCCTGCCTCTATCGCCTGCTGCTGGCGGCGCGGGTAATGGGAAAAAAAGCTCTGACTACATAAAATCAGTTGTTCGGTTAAAAAGGGATTCTCGCCATCGGCATCCTCTTCGCCTGCCGCCGCCAGCGGGGATTCGGTCTCAGCAAGCATATCATCTTCGACGCAAGCGCCAAGGCAGCGTGCCTCGTCAAAAATACTAAAGCGCAGGTTAAAACGCCGGAGCATTTCCACCAGCCATTGATGCAGCAGCGTTTCCGGTACGATAATCAACACCCGGTTGCTCAAGCCGTTAATCAGCCGGTGATGCAAAATCAGACCGGCTTCGATAGTTTTACCCAGCCCCACTTCATCGGCCAGCATGATTCTTGGCGCCGACCGGTTAGCCGACTCATGTGCAATAAACAACTGGTGCGGAATCAGCGAAGCCCGGCCGCCCAGCAAACCTTTAACCGGCGACTGCTGGTGTTGCTGCAACCTGAGCCAAGTTTCATAACGCAGCAAAAACCAAGCAGTGGGATCGACCTGCCCGATAAACAAGCGATCCTGGGGCTTGTTGAATTGAATATGATGATTCAGCTCCACCTCTTCCAGTCGGGCTTCCTGCCCATCTTCATCTTTACCCAGATAAGTAATCAAGCCGTCCTGCTCAAGCAAGCCGGTGACAGTGACCTTGTCCTCGTCTATCGACTCTATAACATCGCCTGCCGAAAACCGGACGCGGGTCAACGGCGCATTATCTTGCGCATACATCCGTTTTTCGTCACTCGCCAAAAACAGCACCGAGACCCGCTTGTGCTCCACCTCAAGAATAAGACCTAAACCGAGTTCTGACTCGGTGTTACTAATCCAGCGTTGGCCGGGGATGAACTGTTCCATTTATTAAGATGCCATTAAGATTGAGTAAATATTGATTCAATTGAACTATTATAAGCGACATAGCGGAATTATTCCGGCAATTAATTGTTATACAAATCGGTTTAGGTGTGATCGTAGAACAGCTTTAACCCCGCCAAATAGTTACTTTCGTTAAGTAGCCATTAAGGTTAAGGCGAATAATATGAAGCCAAAGTTTTTCACGGTCTAAGCAGCCTTACCGACCCAACATAGAACTAAATTAAACCCATTATTTAAGGAAGATAACCATGAAAAAATCGCTATTTATAACCCACTTGATTGCGCTGGCACTTATTTATTCATCAGCATCCTACGCATCCGGGGGCGAAGGTCGCGGCCATGGCAGGGAGCACCGTAATCATCATTCCGAACAAGCCAGATATTATCCTGAGCAGCCCCAACGTCAAAGCTACCAGGATCCACGCTCTCACCAGGGATTGGCCGGCGGCGTTGTAGGCAGCGTTTTAGGCTACGAGATAGGTAATGGCGACCCTATCGCTACCGGATTGGGCGCAGCCGCAGGCTCTTACCTCGGCAACGGAGTCGCTGGAAGACGTTAACTCTGATAAATTGACCGACAAGCTTGATTTTTGTTAACTCAATACCGAATTAATTAACACGAGGAAACATCCCATGAAAAAATTGCTTTTTTTAATTCAATTAACGGCCGCAGTTATCCTGTTTTCACCGCTATCTTACGCGGATGATGATTCGGGGCATCGTGGTTACGGTTGGGGACATCATCACCATCGTCATTACGATGATGACGACTATTATGTGCAACCGCAAGTCAATTACTACTACCAACAGCCAGAGGTTCGCTATTATCAGCAACCGCCGGTTCGTTATTACCAACAACCCCAGTATTCAAACGACCCACGTTCCCACCAAGGTTTAGCCGGTGGCGTTATCGGCAGCGTGTTCGGTTATGAAATGGGTGGCGGCGACCCGCTTGCTACGGGGTTGGGGGCGGCAGCAGGATCCTTCCTTGGCAATGGAGTGGCTGAAGGTTACCCAGGAAGATGGTAATCCAATCCTGTTGAAATAATCGACTCATTAAGCAAATAATAAAGAAGGGGGATTATCAAGCCGTATCCCCCTCCCTTTAACCGGTCTCCGGCAGAAAACTCGGCAGACTCACCCCGTTAAACGCCTGAAACTTGCCACGTACTTGAAACAGATGCGTTTCCACATTACGTGCGCCCCAATCGTAAAGCGTTCCCACCAGTTCGCGCTTGTCCATCGGCACCACAAATAGCGGCACCTCGCCATGAAAGCGCTCTGTCGCTTGCAACAGCAACGCCAACGTGACCTTCTCGTCACGCGCCACGCAAGGCCCAAGCATACTGAGCGCTGGATGTTTGATTGAAATCATAAACCCGTCAATAACCCCGTCACTGCCCTCAAATACCAGAGCCTGCAACACACCTCGCGGGTTTTCGATAGCATAACGATAGTCGTTGATACGGCTAATACCGCTGACTTCCATTTCCAGCGCCGCCATGGCATCAACATCAGTCAGCACCGCAGTACGCACCTGATCTCGTAGCGGGTAACGCACCTGAAGCCCGGTACTCGGCACCGGCAGCACCATGTCATGATAGCTGCTGCGGGGAATAAGGCCTGAACGGTTGTACAGCGAAAATGAATTCATATTCATGGCGCTGCTAACCAGCCGTAGCGCAGCATACCGGTGTGCGTCGGTAAAATCGACAATATAATTGACCAGCGCCCGCCCTACCCCACGCTGGAAATAGTCAGGGTTCACCGACATGACGCCAAGGCTGACATGATGCTCACGCGGATGATAAAAACAGGCCCCCATCAATTCGCCACTGCCGGGATCGAAGGCAGCAATACTGCAACCGGGACTGATGTCGTTATAAATATCAAGGAAGATACCCGCCTGCTCTGGCGCGCACCGGAAATAATCAGACGGCCAGCCATGTGCGCCATACCAAGTATTGAAGGAACGATGTAACATATGTGCATATGCATTTCGGTCATCGTCAGTAAGCGGGCGCAGCAACATATTAATCTCCAATTATCTTTTTTAAGGAAACTATTCAGTGTATCGGGAAAACTTTCCATTTTGGCAAGACTTAGCCCACTCTCCTGCTGGAGACAATACCGTTAAGTTAAGGAAAGCATCGGGCATTTGGAGTGCAGGCTCCGCCTGCTAACGCAAGCAAAGCTTGCACTCCAGCGCCCACTATTTCTCATCGTGAGCTAAAAAATCGCTTAACTTAACGACATTGCTGCTGGAGAGGGATGTCGTGCTTCGCGCCGAATAATTACTATTTAAGTATCGTATCCAAAAGAGTCAGTAGCTTGGGTACATTCAGCGGCTTGGTCAAATAATCGGTAAAACCGGCAGCTAAGCCTTTTTTTACATCCCGTTCCATCGCGTTGGCAGAGATGGCGATCACCGGAATATCGGAGGTAGCCGAATCGTCCTGTAAATGGCACAAGGCTTCGAAACCATTCATACCAGGCAAATTAATGTCGAGCAAAATAAGGTCGGGGTGACGCGCTTTTGCAATGTCCAGTCCCTGCTCGGCGGTGCGGGCATCGAGCAACAACAGATGGGTATGCGTGGAAATTATTTTTTGCACCAGCCGCAGATTGGCCGGGTTATCTTCGATATAAAGCACAGTGTGTGCCGCAGCATAAGTATTCTGCATCGTTTCAGCGCCACTGGAAGCCGCTGGCAGATAAACCTTTGCCTCAGCGGCTGGCAGCTCAACCCAAAAAGTACTGCCCTCACCGGCAACACTTTCCACACCGATAGTACCGTCCATCGCCTCGACCAAACGCTTGGACAGCGCCAGCCCGATACCGGCACCCTCAATACCGTCATAGGCCGATTCTATACGCTCGAAAGGCTTAAACAGACGCGGCAACGCATCAGTCGCAATGCCCCGCCCGCTATCATGTACCACAATCCTGATCCTGTCCTCTGCTGCGGGTCGGCAGCTGATTCGGACACTACCCTTCTCGCGGTTATATTTGATTGCATTGGACAGCAGATTAAGCAGAATCTGGCGCAACCGCAATCGATCAGCCTGCACGGTACTAACACCACCCATATCCAACTTCAACTCGATCTGATGCCCCAAAGTCAGTGGCTGTAGCAACGCCATACACTCACCTATCAGCGAAGGCACTTCTACCGGCTCCATCGACAGCTCAATCCGACCTGTTTCGATGCGCGCCAAGTCCAGCACCTCATTGATCAATTCCAGCAAGTGTTTCCCGGCATGGAGAATCTCGCGGACATTGTCAGTCTGATCGGAAGTCAACGGGGCCTCCTGATCGGTCTCCAACAATTGTGCAAAACCCATAATCGCATTCATCGGCGTACGCAGTTCATGACTCATGCGTGATAAAAACTCGGACTTGGCATTATTGGCCCGATCAGCCTCTTCCTTCGCCTTAACCAATAACTCGGTGCGCTGTTGTACGCGCTGTTCGAGTTTTTCATTAAGTTCTTTAAGCGCCAGCTCTGTCTGCTTAAGCGCGGTCACATCCTGCACCGTGCCGACCGAGCGGATCGGCTTGCCCTCGGCATCGAAATAGGAAACACAACGTTCGGTCACGTACTTGATCCGCCCCTCCGGCATTAACAATCGATGGCTAATCTCGTACGGTTCCCTAGTCTGCAATGAATGGCTGTAGGCCTCATTAACAGCATCACGATCCTCGGGATGTACCGCATTGAGGAATGCCTCATAGGTCGCACCGAACCGATCCTTGTCGATTTCGAACAACGGGTAGATTTCATCGGACCAGAGCAATTGATTATTGCTTAAATCCAGCTCCCAACTGCCTACTTGGGCAATATGCTGGGCGTCATTCAACTGTTCCATCGCCAACCGGATTTCAGCAGTGCGCTGCTCGACTTGCCGTTCAAGATCCGCGTAATGAAATCGTAACTGCTCAGTCATGGCGTTAAAGGAAACTGCCAATTGCCGGAATTCATCGCAACCGGCCAACGGCGCACGCTGATTCAAGTCCCCGCCTGCAATCCGTTGCGTGGCGGTTATTAACTGCTGGATCGGAGCCACCAGGGTGCGGCCCAACAGCAACGCAACTAAGCTAGAAACCAGCAGCAGAAAACCCAGTGCGATCAGGCTAAGTTTTTGTAAGCTATAAAGCGAAGCAAAGGCCTCGGCCGTATCCATCTTCACCACCATACCCCAGCGCAACGCAGGCAGGTAGCGCCAAGCACCGATAATATCGATGCCCGCATAATCACGGGTAACGCCCTTGCCATGCCCACCAGCAAGAGCCAACTGCATCGGCTTGGCTACTTTGCCGCCCAGTGGGGCGCTATAACGGAAG
Organism: Methylobacter sp.; assembly: GCA_025361585.1. GTDB lineage: Bacteria > Pseudomonadota > Gammaproteobacteria > Methylococcales > Methylomonadaceae > Methylobacter_A. Next base: position 19,261 of record JANYKK010000117.1, read on the forward strand.
ACCGCATCCGGGACGTGTCGCAATGGGCCGACATAAAGCACCCTGCCCGCGTCGAGTTGCGCCAACACCGTTTCGCCGGTCTCTCCCAAGCCGGTGGTATCGCTGGTGACGGCAGTGAGTTTGTCCAAATCCATTTGCAAGGCCAGCGTGCCGATTACTTTGCCTTCCTTAAACATCGGCACGACAATAAAAATAGCTACCCTTTCAGCTGATGGCGCATAGGGCTGAGCCTGGGTGATTTGCATGTCAAGCATAGCGATTGCTTCCCGATGCGCGTTGGCCAGGGTTGTGTCGCGATAAGGACCGGTATTGAGATTGGAGCCTAAATCAGCCTCATGCTTGATGGAAAACACTACATTGCCTGCCATGTCGGTGAGTAACAAATCGTAGTAACCCACGCTCTCAAACAGGGTATGAAAATAATCGCGATAAACCTGTTGTTCCACCCGATAGCGCTCTGCTGCACCTGCATCGGCTTGAAAAACGGAGTGAGCTTGCAGGGTATCCAAAGCGGCAACCGATTTCGCCAGCAACCGGCTATCGTTCAAGCGCTCGTTAATATAGTCATTAATTTGATCCGCCTTTTTGTCGGCAAGAGACGACAGATTTTCCAATGCCGATTGTTGCAAGATACGTTCAAACGCGTGAACGTAAAGCCAAGCCAGCCCAGCCAGCGGCAACGGAGACAGCAGCAAAAAGCCCAGCATCAGACGCGGGATAATTTTACCGAAAATCATGGTTGACCTCTTTCCAGCATGGATTGCCATGCGTCGCGGCTACGATAGCCCGGCCATGGAGTTGGCCGCAGCGGCGCACTGGACGCAAACACCTGTTCGAACTGCCCATCGGTACGCACTTTGCCTACCCGCGTCATCTTCCATAAATGGCGGGAATCAGCATCGATAGCGGCTATCCCGGAAGGACTCTTGATACTTTGCCGCAACAGCGCCGGATTGACCCTGTTCGGCTCGCTGGAGCCCATATCCTGCACCGCCTGCGCCCACAACTTTACGCCCACATAAGCGGCTTCCACCGGAGCGCTGGTGACTCGGTCAGCGCCAAAGCGAGTCTGATAGACACTAACAAAACGATGATTTTCTTCCCCCGGCAGAGACTGAAAATAACTCCAGACACCGTAATGCCGGGTAAGTTGTCCGCCGTTCCAAGCCAGCATGCCGCCTTCTTCAACACTGAAAGACACCAACGGCAAATCACTAAGACCGGCTTTTACCAGAGCGGAGAAAAAGGCGGCATTGCTGTCGCCGTTGAGCGTGTTAAGAACCACGTCGGGCTTAGTCCGAACAATATCCTCGATGACTGCCGCCACATCGCTGCTCCCCATAGGCAGATAGCGCTCGCCGAGAATTTGCCCCCCGTAGGCGTTGATCAAATCGGCGATGATAACATTCGCCGTACGCGGAAAAACATAATCCGAGCCCACCAGATAAACACGCTGCCCGAATGTCTGCGTAGCCCAGCGGGTGCCCGGCACGATCTGCTGGTTGGGCGCTGCGCCTGTGTACAAAATATTGGCCGATTGCTCCATGCCTTCATACTGCACCGGATAAAACAGCAAGTGATGGTGTTTTTCGACCACCGGTTTTACCGCCTTGCGGCAGGCTGATGTCCAGCATCCGAACAGGGCACTGACCTGCTCCTGTTCAATAAGCCGTTCGGCTTCTTGGGCAAACACCTCCGGGTCGGACTTGCCATCGGCCACTATCATTTCCACCTGCCGCCCGAGCAAGCCGCCCTGGCCGTTGATTTCTTCAACGGCTAGGCGCACCGCATCAACCAACGGTTTTTCACTAACTGCCATGGTGCCAGTCAGTGAATGCAATACGCCGATTTTGATCGGGGTTGAAGCAACAAAGTAATGCTGCCTAGCCATGAGTCCAGCAATAACCAGAACGCCTGTTAAGACCAGCGCTGTGATAATTCTAAGGTAGTTTTTCACAACGTAATCTATCTCCTGCTTAAGACGGTAGGATGGGTTTCACTCCGTTCTACTCATCCTACATAATTCATTCTACCGCGCCATCAGGAAGCAAGCGATCCACGGTTTCAAGGAAATACCTGATATCAATAGGCTTGATAATATACTCATCAAAACCCGCAGCCAAGCCCCGTTCAATATCGCATTCCGTAGCGTTAGCGCTGATCGCGATCACCGGGGTCTTTTTCATCGAATCCAGTGACCGCAATACGCTTAACACCTGATAACCGTCTATGCCCGGCAGATTAATATCAAGCAGAATCAGTTCGGGGCGACGCGCCGAAGCCAGCTCCAGCCCCAATTCCGGGGTAGGCGCCGTAATCAACTTCAATCGTGGATTCCTGCCCAGAATCTGGGCGACCAGTCTCAAGTTAGCCGGGTTGTCTTCGATATAAAGTACGGTATACAGCCTCTTACCGATTACCGCCTCCTTGGTCGTCATTATCTGTTGTTCCAAGTCGTTGCTCTGGTCAACTTGCTCCGAAGCGACTTCCGGCAGTTTAATCCAGAACATACTGCCCTGCGCCTCCTCGCTCTCCATGCCGATATTACCCCCCATCATATCCATGAGTCGACGACAAATGGTCAGACCGATGCCGGTGCCTTCAATAACAGTATCTTCCGCGCCCAAGCGTGAAAACGGCTGAAAAAGCTCCTGCTGCCGCGCCGCCGGAATGCCGTAGCCGGTATCGGATACCGCCAAGCGCACCTTACCCTGCTGCCCCGTCACCTGAATCGACACCTCTCCCTGCGGGCGGTTGTATTTAATCGCGTTGGACAGCAGATTTAACAGCACCTGCTTTAACCGGGTACGGTCGGCACGCACCAAATAACCGCCGCCTGTCTCAGCCTTTATGGTGATGCCTTGTGATTGGGCGATAGGCTTGACCAGCGCCAAACATTCGTCGACAAGCTCAGCGCAAGGCAATGCCTCCAGCGACAGATTGACCTTGCCCGACTCTATCTTGGACAAATCCAGTACTTCGTTAATCAGTTCCAATAAATGGCGGCTTGCCTTTAGCATCTCGTCGACATAATCCGCTTGTTCCTCATTAAGTTCGCCATCGATTTCCAGCAGCTGTCCAAAACCTAAAATGGCATTCATAGGCGTACGCAGTTCGTGCGACATACTGGACAAAAACTCGGACTTGGCATTATTGGCCAGCTCTGCCGCGTCTCTGGCGGTAATGATCTGCTGCTCATACTGTTTGCGTTCACTGATGTTGCGTAAAATGCCGACGAAGTTTTTGCCTTTATCAATGTCCATCGCAGAAACTGCCAACTCCAAAGGAAAAATAGTACCGTCTTTATGTTGCCCTTTTAACTCAACCTGTTTGCCGATAATGCCCGCTGGCTGCCCTGCCATATGTCGCGCAAGATACTGGTCGTGTTCGCTACGATAAGGCTCAGGCATTAATAGTTTGACGTTATGGCCAACCACCTCAGCGGCGCTATAGCCGAAAAGTTTTTCCGCTGCGGGATTAAAAGAGCCGATGAAACCGGAAGGATCAATGGTGATAACAGCGTCCGCCACGTTCTCAATGATATGGTTAAAAATAACCAGTCGAGCCTGCTTCTCCAAAATCTTGAACTCGGCAAGCTTGCGCTTGGTGATATCCTGCACCACGCCCAGCATATTCAGCGCCGTACCATCACTATCGCGCACCACATCGCCGCGCTCCAGCAGCCAGCGCACCGTGCCGTCCGGCCAAACACAACGTAACTCGATATTGAATTCCGCACCCTGTTGCACACAGGCATCGATAGCGTCAGTCAATAGCTGCCGATCATCCGGGTGTACGTTATTAAAGTA
>JANYKK010000331.1 GCA_025361585.1 Methylobacter sp.
ATTTGCGTAGGTTCTGAGTTGGTGTTGTGTTAGCGCCCAGAACCAACGACTAATTTTATCTAAGCGTTGCTCCGCTTGATTAAGCTGTATTTTAAGTAAGCTGTGAATGTCTTCATCAAAATTATCCAGCAGCTGCTGGCGGGTTTCCTGCATTTGTTTATTAATGTCGACTTCCATTTCCTGTTGGAGCTGGGTGAAAGCCGTTTCTATTTGTTCGGTGGTGCGACAAGTTTCATAAATGGCTTGAATGCGCTTTTCAAAATCAATACCTGATTCTATCGAGCCTAATACATCATCTGACGCGCCAAAGACACCATCGAACAGGTGAAACTTGTCGGTTAATAGTTCCAGCACCCGCTGGTCGGCATAATTGCTTTGGTTCAGAAAGTTGATAACGACGACATCAAATTTTTGCCCATAGCGATGACAACGGCCAATACGTTGCTCTACACGCTGAGGATTCCAAGGCAAATCGTAGTTAATCAGCAAGGAACAAAATTGCAGGTTGATCCCTTCGGCTCCGGCTTCTGTAGCAATCATAATTTCAGTATGATGTTGAAAGTGATCGATGAGCGCCGTTCTTTTGTCTATTTGCGGTGAACCGGTGATTTTGTCGGAGCCTTGATTCTCCTCTAACCATTGTTGATAAATACGGGTGGTTTCCGGGCTATTGTTAGTGCCGCTGAAAGTAACTAATTTATCTGGGTAGTAATTCGCAAGATAATTTTGCAAGTATTCCTGCGTACGTATGGACTCGGTAAAAATAACAGCCTTACGCGGCGCATTCATCGCGGCCATTTGTTCAAAACCTTGATTCAAAGCAATCAACAAGGCTTTTGCTTTGCTGTCATCACTGATTTTTTCAGCTTGTTCGATGAGACTGCTTAACTCGATGATTTCAAGTTGAAGCTGTTCTTTATCGATGACCTGCTCGGAATCTTCTACTGTCTCACTTTCCAACTCTTCAAGATAATCCGTCTCCAGATCGTCGCTTTCAATCAGTTCCGCAATAAAGTCAGTATCATCTACCTGATGATCACGAAGAGTTTCCAAGCGGCGCTTAATAGTAATTAATGTGTTATGTACTGCATGAGTACTGGACGCCAATAGCTTGCGCAGAATGAGTCCGGTGAGATGACGCTGCCGTTTAGGTAAAGCATAACTGTCTTCACGCTCCAGTAACGCTGTAATACCGTTATAGAGCTGTATTTCTGCATGAGATGGTGTAAACGGAACAGTAATGGCCTTGCGCTGCGTGTAACGAATATATTCCAAGACCTGTTTACGCAAGGTTCGTTTGATAAATCCTTTCAAGCGGTCTTTAAGTTGACCTATGCCATCGCTACTCATGTAGTGTTGGCGGAACGATTTATCGTCGCCAAAAAGATGCTCATCGAGTAACGTCGATAAGCCGTACAGCTCTAATAATGAATTTTGTAAGGGGGTGGCCGTTAGTAATAATTTCTGCCGTCCATACAAAGCACGCTTTAATGCTTGCCCCATTTTGTTATTGGGGCGGTAAGCATTGCGTAATTTGTGGGCTTCATCCATGACCACCAGATTCCAAGGCTCAATGACTAACGACTCTTCTAATCGTACGGCAAAGTGGTAGGAAAGAATATTGATACAGTGATTATTGAGGGGGTTAGCAACACCTTGCTGTTTTAATTGTCGCCAAGTGTTGGCATCAAGAATCTGTGAAGGTAGATTGAATTTATCCTGAAGTTCCTGTGCCCATTGTTTGCGTAAAGATGCAGGGCAAATAATCAGCAATTGTCGCTTGCGCTCCGCCCAATATTGGCAAAGCACTAAACCTGCTTCAATGGTTTTACCCAAACCTACCTCATCAGCAAGGATAACGCCTTTATTTAGTGGATTGTTTAAGGCAAACAGCGCAGCGTTGATTTGATGAGGATTGAGATCAACCGTTGCGTCGAATAGGGACTGAGATAGCCGATCCACGCCATCAGCGGCATGATGACGAGTCAGTTCATAGGCGTAATATTTAGCATGGTAATCAGTTATCACTATCTTCTACTATGGTTCGATTCAAGCGCAGCTGCGGACTCTCCGGGTGTATTTCAAAAAATTGGGCCATTGATGAATGTTGATGAGTAGAATTTGGGGTAATTATACCGTACATCTTCATAAGCTTGCAGTTGAAAACCGCGTAACGGGCCAAATCGTATTAAAAACCCCACAGCACACACAGCATGCACTTTGGAAAATAATAAATCTCAGGCAACTGATCTTTGATGAGTGACTAAACCCGGTCATATGCTATAATCGGAAAAGCCACCATTATCACCTTAGAGCACACGCAATGCGGGTTGAACTGTAAAAATACGCCGATGTTAACGATACCGGGCTATAAATTAGGTGAACTCATCTATAAAAGCGCCTCTTCCTCCATTTTTAAGGGGAAGCGGGAGTCCGATAGCGCCGCCGTTATTGTAAAAGTACCCACCTCAAAGTACCTGTCCCTGGATGACGTGGAAAAGTTCAAGCGGGATTATCAAATAGGTTCGCAGCTTAACGACACCAATATCATTAAATATTATGGGTTGGAGACGACTGATTACGGCCCGGCGATTATTACCGAGGACTTCAGTGCAATCCGCTTAAAGGACTATATTGCCTCCAACGGTCTGTCCGTAGAAGACTTTTTGGCTATCGCCATCCAGCTGGCTTCGGGGCTTGCCGCGATCCATGTCGGCTCGATTGTATTCAAAGACATCAAACCCGGAAACATCGTCATCTCGCCCGAATCCAAGATCGCCAAGTATATTGACTTTGGCATCGCCACTCACCTGGAACAGGAAACCCAGGAAGCCATCGGCCTACGCAAACTCAAAGGCACTCTGTCGTATATGTCGCCGGAACAAACCGGGCGAATGAACAGAAGCGTGGATTACAGAACCGACTTTTATTCGCTGGGCATTTCTTTTTACGAAATGCTGTCGGGGCGCCCTCCGTTCGAGGCTGACGACCCCATAGAGCTTATCCATTGCCATTTGGCAAAACCCGCCATTCCTCCAGCCACGCTTAATTCGAAAATCCCGCTGCCGGTCTCCCACATCATCATGAAACTGCTGGAGAAAAACGCAGAAGACCGCTATCAGAGCGCGACCGGACTGCACAAAGACTTGTTGCACTGTTTAAACGAACTAAAATCAAAAGGCGCTATTACACCGTTTGATCTGGGGTGCTCTGATGTCTCCGACCGATTTCATATTTCTCAAAAGCTATACGGCCGCAAGCAGGAACTGGACAAGCTACTGTTTATTTTTGAGCGGGCCAGCCAGGGTTCAGGGGAAATGCTGCTGGTAATGGGTTATTCCGGTATTGGCAAATCCGCGTTGGTCAATGAGCTGCATAAACCGATAACCCGCATGGGCGGGTATTTTATCTTCGGCAAATTTGACAAGCTGGCAAGAGACAACCCCTACAGCGCCATAACCCATGCCTTCGAAAAGCTGCTCGCCCAGCTTCTTGGCGAAAGCGATCAGCAAATAGCGCTATGGCAAGAAAAATTATTGACCGCCCTGGGCGCTAACGCCCAGGTCATTATCGATGTAATACCCGGAGTAGAGACCCTGATCGGCAAGCAACCGGCAGTGCCTGAACTGGAGCCGATCGAGTCGCAAAACCGGCTCAATTTGGTATTTGCTAACTTTGTGCGCACCTTTGCCAATGAGGGACAACCTTTGGTTTTGTTTCTCGACGACTTGCAGTGGGCGGACTCGGCAAGCCTCAACCTCATTACTATCCTGGCAACCGACCAGGATTTAAAACACTTCTTACTGATCGGTTCTTACCGGGATAACGAGATGCAAGGCGCGCATCCTACGATGCTGTGCATAGCCGCGATAGAATCCACGAAGGGAAGCCTGGAGCGCTTAGCATTAACGCCGCTGGATATAGCCCATACCAACCAATTGATCGCTGATGCGCTTAACTGTGAGCTGGATCGGTCACTCCCGTTAGCCATATCCATATTCAAAAAAACCGAGGGCAATCCTTTTTTCCTAAAATTGTTCTTGCGCTCGCTCTATGACGAAAAGCTGCTCAGCTTTGTCCCGGATCGCGGCTGGCAATGGGATATGGAGCAAATAAGCCAGATGCAGGCTACCGATAATGTGGCTGAATTAATGCTAAAGAAACTAAGCCGGTTTCCCGAAGCGGCACGGGAGTCGTTAAAGCTGGCCGCTTGCTTTGGCAACCGCTTTACCTCCGAAGACCTGTCAATGGTATCCGGCAAAAACAACCGCCAAGAAGTTATCAATCTCCAGCCTTTCATCAGCGCCGGCATGATACTGCAAGGAAAAAATCATTTTCGCTTTGTCCATGACCGGATTCAGGAAGCCGCCTATGCCCTAATAGCGAAAGACCAGCTTGAGGCCTTGCATTTGCAGATAGCGACACAGCTGTTAACAAAGCACTCCCCCGAAGAAGCGGATGAACGGATATGCGAGATAGTCGATCATTATCGTCAAAGCAAAGCATTGATAACGGATCAGGATCGCTTGGTCACGTTAGCCCATTTAAATCATAAGGCCGGACAAAAAACCAAAAAGACTGCGGCATTTTCTTCCTCGCTGAGCTACTTTACCGAGGCGATAGCCTGTTTGCCGGAATCCGCATGGGAAAGCCATTATGAAATCTGCTTCGGACTGCACAAAGAATTGGCCGAGGCCGAATATTTAAACGGCAACTTTAAAACATCCCAACAGCTAATCGACGCAACCCTTTCCCAAGCCAAGACCTCGATAGAGAAAGCCGACCTTTATACGCTGCTGATTTACCAAAATACCGTTAAGGCGGAATACCGGCAAGGCATAGCTGCGGGACGCAAGGCCATGGCGATGTTGGGGCTTGATTTGCCGGAACAAGATGTAAAAATGGCGCTGGATGCAGAAATTGCAGAAGCCCGAATCAATCTGCGCGGGCGGGAGGTCGCATCCTTGTTGGATGCGCCGGAAATGACTTCAGGACTGCACAAAGCGGCAATGAAAGTCCTGATGAACATGCAGCCAACCTGCTATATGGCCGATCCTGAGCTGTATAACCTGATAGCCGTAAAGATGGCGAATATTTCGCTAAAATACGGGCATGTCGCCGAATCGGCCAAAGCCTATATTACCTACGCCAACATACTCAGCTCTGTGCTGGGCCAATACCGACTCGGCTATGACTTCGGCACTCTGGGCTTAAAATTAAGCGACAAATACCACGATCCCGTTCAAAAATGCCGGAGCATATTCATCAGCATTGCTTTTTTGTTCCACTGGAACAAACCTTTTAAAGAGGCTGATAGCCTTTTTAATGACGGCTACCAGACCGGGCTTGAGTGCGGCGATTTCCAGTATGCAGGCTACATTCTGGGTTTTGGCAGCAGCAACCTTTTCAGCCAGGGTATCCGCTTGGACGTCCTACAGGAAAAGCTGGAAAAATTTATGGAGTTTGTCCAGAAAGCCAAGCACCAGATGCCGATAGATGCCATTCAGGGATACCTGATGATTATCGCCAATTTGCGCGGCATGACCTCTCAGCGGAATTGCTTCGACGACAATCAGATCCGCGAAGCCGATTTTTTGTCCGGTTGTCGTTCAAGAAATGTCATTATTGCCGTTTGTTATTTTTTAATCGCCAAGGCGCAAACGTTATATATATATCGGCACTATGACCAAGCGCTGGCTTGCATCATGGAGGTAGAAAAAGACCTGTCCTTTATCAGCGGCACCAGCGCGATGGCGGAATATAATTTCTACCAGTCGCTTATTCTTTTGGCGCTGTGCGATCAGGATGATGCTGACAATACAGAGCGACTGCTTAAGGTCGAAAAACTGCAACTCCAGTTGCGGGTTTGGGCCGTCAACTGCGAACAAAACTTCCTGCATAAATACTTGCTGGTCGATGCAGAGCTGGCCAGGGTTCAAGGCCGCGTTATTGATGCCATCAACGGCTATGACGACGCGATAGAATCAGCCAGGGTTAACGGCTTTATCCAAAACGAGGCCCTGGCTTTTGAGCTTGCCTCCAAATTTTGGCTATCCATCGGTAAAGTCGTGTTTGCCAGGCATTACCTGGAAAGCGCCCACCAGGGTTATCTCTATTGGGGCGCGCTGGCCAAAGCCCAGATGCTGGAAGAAACTTATCCTGAACTCAAACCTCATGCATTAAAAGAACACGGCAGCCATACCAAAACCGATCCTTTTGCTATCGGCAAAAAGTCCTCAGCCCGTTCCGACACCGCTGAAACCCTGGACATGATGTCTCTGATGAAAGCATCCAGCGCCATATCAGGCGAAATGGTGTTGGACACTTTACTGGGCAAGGTTATGCGCATCGTACTGGAAAATGCAGGTGCGCAGCAGGGACTGTTCATATTGCGTGAAGATAACCGGTTGATGATCGTAACCGAAGCCTCTATCGATCATAACAAGCCGTATACCATGCAATCCATCCCGGTGGAGAACGTTAAGAATGCATCCTTGCCAATCATCCGCTATGTTGAACGAACCCGGCAAAACCTGATGCTATCCGATGCCTGTAATAAAGGGCCGTTTATTCACGATCCTTATGTGATGGCACAAAAACCAAAGTCTATCTTATGCATTCCAGTGATGAACTCCGGCCAATTAATCGGCATACTGTATCTGGAAAACAATATCACAGCGGGCGTTTTTACCCTGCATCACTTGGAAATGCTAACCCTGCTGTCGTCGCAGGCAGCCATATCGATTAATAATGCCCGGCTTTACGCCAACCTGGAAGCGACCACGCTAAAACTGTCCGAGTCCCATGAAAAATTGGCGGAATACAACCAGACGCTGGAACAGGCCGTTGAATATCGTACCCGGCAGCTTCGCAGCCAAAACAAACAAGTCATGCTGCTTAATGAGCTTAGCCGCCAATTACAGGCCGCCGAAAATCTCGATGAGATGCACCTGCAAATAAACCAAGCCATGCCGAAAATTTTTCAGCACACACCCGGCAGTATCTGTTTACTACAGGATGAACAGCTTGATAAATGGGAGCATATTGCTTCATGGGGCAGTCTTTTTACTGACGCGGATGAGGCATCGAACCCGGCGGAAAACGAAAATCCCCCACCGGCTGAAAACATAACCACGACCTATAGCGTTCCTTTAGAAATCCAGAGCCAAACCTTCGGTATTTTGCGCTTGTCGCTGGATAATATGCAAAAGGAGAGCTGGAATGAAGAGCTGCCTAACACGGTATTAGAGCATATCAGCCTGGCGATGATGAACCTGCATTTACGCAACCAGCTCACCTATATGGCGCATCATGACCCGCTAACCGGTCTAGTCAACAGGCGGCACATGCTTAACTGGCTGAGCGATGAATTAAAACGCTGCAAGAGGTATCAGCGTAAACTTTGCGCCATCATGTTCGATGTCGATCATTTTAAGCGTTTCAATGATGACTACGGCCATATCGCAGGCGATGCCGTTCTTGTCGCTCTTGGCGAACTGCTACCGCAGATAGTCCGTGAGGTAGACTTGATATGCCGATACGGCGGCGAGGAGTTTATGCTGTTATTGCCGGAAACCGATTTAATGCAGGCTATGATCGTGGCCGAAAATATCAGGGAGAGCGTTGCCACCCTGAAGATCGACTGCGAAGGTACAGCACTCCCGCAAGTCACCTGTTCGATGGGCGTGTCATGCTACCCAGACCATGCCACGAAAGAAGAGGAATTGCTGAAAACCGCTGATGCAGCGCTTTATAACGCTAAACATGCGGGGCGAAATAAAGTGATGGTGGCTAAAAGATAAACTTCAGCATTCAAAAGCTCTTTTACAACACCCATATGTTGACCAAGTACGAACTATTGTTCTTAAGATAATCATACTGCTGCATCGAAACATAAGGCGAAAGAGCAGCAACATCACCATGCATTGCTCCGCTATAGGCAAATCCATAGGCAGGGAACGCTCAAGAGGCAGGACAGGTTTTTGATTTATCCTGCGCATAATAATCCGCGCTCGTCCAAACGGCAGACATAAAAAAGGCCCCGAAATGTCGGAGCCTTTGGAATTCATGGTGCCCAGGGGCGGAATCGAACCGTCGACACGAGGATTTTCAGTCCTCTGCTCTACCGACTGAGCTACCTGGGC
>JANYKK010000334.1 GCA_025361585.1 Methylobacter sp.
ACCACCCGTATGGATCCCGCCAGAGATTTAACCATACTGGAAAACACGCCGATAGATTACCTTGATTTCGCTTCGCCTGTTTCAGGCCTGGGCTCAAAAGTGGGCTTTGATGCCACCAATAAATGGCCGGGGGAAACTAACCGGGAATGGGGCAGAACTATCATAATGTCGCCAGAGATTATCAAGAAAGTCGATGAGATGTGGGACAGGTTATTTTAAGTTGCAGCCCGATTAATAATTAAATTAAACCATACACTTAAACGGCTTTTTTTCTGGGTACAAACTTAACCAGTTTAACCGCATGTTCATCCCGTTTTATTATTTCCAGAGGGTGTCCGTGCAGCTTAATACTGGTTCCTGATTCGGGAATTGTTTCCATAAACTCAATGATAAGGCCGTTAAGTGTCTTTGGCCCTTCCGTTGGTAACGTCCATTGCATAACACGGTTTAATTCTCTAACCGTAATAGTGGCATCAACCAGATAACTACCGTCACTTTGTTTTCTGGCGGTCACATCATCAGTGATAAGCTCGCCTACTATTTCTTGTAGTAAATCATCCAGTGTAACCAATCCTTGCACATCACCGTATTCGTCAACAACCAGGCCTATGCGAATTTTTTCGCTTTTAAATCTGAGCATTTGCGTATGCACAGGGGTACTTTCAGGGATGAATGAAGGCTTGGTCAGTAGATTTATAATGGATTGCTTGTCAAAATCATCCTGATTAACCAGTACCAGAACCTTTCTTAAATGTAAAAAACCCAGTACCCGATCGATGCTTTTTTTGTATACCGCTAATTGGGTGTGCGGACTGGTTTTAATGTGTGTAATGATGTCTTCAATGGAATCTTCCAGGTCAATACCCACAATTTCATTACGGGGAGTCATAATATCTTCAACTGTCGCTGACTCAAGCTCAAGTATGCCTAGTAACATTTTTTGATAGCGTACCGGCATTAAACTTTCAGCCTCAGTAATAATACTTTTTAATTCATCTTTATTCAGTGAATCATGGCTGCTCTTATTGACATCAACACCGACCAGTCGCAATAACAAATGAACAAATAAATTGACGAACCAAACAACGGGATAAAAGATCTTTAATAAGGGTGTATATATCCAGGCGGCAGGGAAAGCAAGCTGTTCCGGTTTGATTGCCGCAAGCGTCTTGGGAGTTACCTCTGAGCAAATAAGCATGACAATAGTCAAAATGACGGTGGAAATAGCTATGACGGATTCTTCATCGTTATATAGCTTGATGGCTATGACGGTTGCTAACGATGCCGCAAAATTATTAATAAAGATATTACCCAGTAAAATCAGGCTTAGCAAACGATCCGGTCTTTGCAATAGTTTATGTGCCTTTATCGCGCCAGGGTGCCTTAGTTTAACCAGATGTCTTAAACGATACCGGTTTAGCGACATTAAGGCCGTTTCTGATCCAGCAAAAAAAGCGGAAAGAATAAGTAGGACGGCAAGTATGCTAAACAGCATACTAAGGGACATATCGTTCAAAGAATGTGTACTCTGCGGTTGTGAAAACAGCCCTAGTGTCTATGATGAGAAAATTTTGTCAAGCTTGGATGTCAGTCCCGGCTTGGTTTGTGCGTGTAAATAACATTAAAAAGATGTTAGAACAGTATGAAATAAAAAGAATTTTGACATAATGATGATTCGATGCTTAACTTTGTCGAAGAGTTTAAGAACAGCTTAATAATTAAAAGGGATTATTTTGAAGGCCCCGTTGGGTGATGAGCCGCAGTTATTGTTGCGGAAGGTGTAGGGCTGAATCCAAATGGCCTCCAAATATAAGTAATGAGTGTAAAAATATGGCGTTGCCGCGTATTTTGTTAATTGACAATAATAAGGTGAGAGTCCAGCAGCTGGAGGCGGTTTTCCAGTTTATGGGATATAAGGTGGAAAGCGTAGGTTCGGCCGATTATGTGTCTTGTTTTGCCGAAACTGATCAATTGTGTGGGATTTTTGTCGGTGACGGCATTGAAAAACAAGCGACTGTAGTCAGTGATATTGTGGAACGGGCAGATAAGATTCCGGTAAGTTTGTTAATCAATAAGGGGACTGCGCTCCAGGTTTCAACCGTAATCACCAATAGCGTGTTTCAAGTGTTGGAATGGCCGACGACATACCCTGTCTTGAAACCGATGCTCGATAAGTTGCCGGTTGGTACGCAAACGACTTTTATGGTACGCGAAGGGGTTGATCGTCGTTCTTTTTCAGTTGAGCGGCTAAAAGGTAAAAGCCAGGCTATTGTCGATATTCGCAAGTTGATCGATCAGGTTGCAGAGTCGGATGCGACAGTTTTAATTCTGGGCGAGTCGGGAACCGGAAAAGAAGTGGTTGCCCGCGCTTTGCATGATTCCTCTTTTCGCAAAGACAAGCCCTTTGTACCGATCAATTGCGGCGCGATTCCGGGCGAATTGCTGGAAAGCGAGTTGTTTGGTCACGAGAAAGGAGCGTTTACCGGGGCTTTAACTACTCGGCAAGGCCGTTTTGAAATGGCGGAAGGAGGGACTCTTTTTCTCGACGAAATCGGCGATATGCCGATGGCGATGCAGGTCAAATTATTGCGCGTCTTGCAGGAACGCACTTTTGAGCGCGTCGGCAGCAACAAAACCATCCATTGCGACGTGCGGGTTATTGCCGCAACGCACCGCTATCTTGAAAATGAAATTAAGGAAAACCGGTTCCGGGAGGATCTGTTTTATCGGTTAAATGTATTTCCAATTGAGATTCCTGCCTTAAAGGATAGGGCCGAAGACATCCCCTTGCTGGTGAATGATCTTATCGCCCGTATGGAAGCGTCTAATCGCGGTTCGGTGCGGTTGACTAATGCTGCATTAGCGATGCTGATGCAGCATGAATGGCCGGGTAACGTCCGGGAGTTGGCTAATTTGATTGAAAGATTGGCGATTATTAACCCCAAAGGTCTCGTTGAGGCGGTTGATTTGCCGGAGAAATTTCAACAATATAAGGTTTCAGAGCAAATTGTTGATGATGCTGAGGCGGATGATGTTGACGAAGAGGATGAGCAGTCCGAGCAGCTTGAAGTTATCGGTGCTTTTGATGGCTCATCTGGCGCTTTAGCACAGTTGCCGACGCAGGGCATGGATTTGAAAGAATATTTGAATGTGTTGGAGGTCGATTTGATCCGTCAAGCCCTAAACGAATGCAGCGGAGTGGTGGCCCATGCTGCCAAGCGCTTGAATATGCGGCGAACAACATTGGTTGAGAAATTACGTAAATATGATTTGCAGCGTTAAAGATGAGAAGTCAATTTTTTGTCGTCTTGTTTTAAGCCATTGAAAATACATAAAATAATATATGGCCTGGTTTTTGCTTGTTTTTTATTAAATTTACGTTTGTAGAAAACCAGGGCGATCAGATATGAATACTCACAACATTCAGAAAAAGCAGAAAACCGAACAGCTCACCGATGCGTTCCGCATTTTTAATGAGCTATCCCAGAATTTATCGGTTTCTTATCAAGGGCTGGAAGAACAGGTAGCCAAGCTTCACAGTGAGCTTGCCTTTGCTCATAGTGAGCGGCTTAAGACTCTTGAGGAAAAAGAAAAGCTGGCCAGCCGCTTGGAAAAAATATTGGCAGCGCTTCCTGCCGGCGTCATTGTGCTGGATGTGGATGGCAAGGTGTTGGATTGCAATGCGGTCGCGATGGATTATTTGGGTGAACCGCTGATTGGTCTGGAATGGCACAATGTTGTCGCCCGTAGCCTGATTCCCGTTGTCGGTAACCCGCATGAGCGTTTATTGAGTAACGGCAAACGGGTAAACATGACCGTCAGTAGAGATGTGGCAAGCAACGATCCTAGTGATTCAGGACAGATTGTTCTGCTGTCGGATGTCAGTGAAATGCGTAACTTGCAGGATATGCTCAATCAGCAAAAGCAGTTGTCTGCCATGGGGGAAATGGTCGCGAGTATGGCGCATCAGGTTAGAACGCCGCTGGCGACAGCAATACTCTATGCATCGCAAATGAGCAGTCCGGTACTGGATAATGAAAAGCGGCAACGGTTTTCACAAAAAATTCTTGAACGCCTGCAATATTTGGAAAGGCAGGTCAATGACATGTTGATTTTTGCCAAAGACGGACGTTTGGCGATGGAGACTTTTTCTTTGTCTGAACTATTGGATCATCTCAAGGAGGCGGTCAAAGACTATACTGGCAGTGGCGGCATTGATTTGCAGATCATCAATGAAGTGCATAACGATGCCATGCTGGGCAATGAAAATGCCTTGCGTGGCGCGCTGCTTAATCTATTGAACAATGCGGTTGATGCGGTAGGGCAAGCTGGGTGCATACGGATTTCTGTGGTTCAACTTGACGGTTTTAAGCTGCGGATTGTTATTAAAGATGATGGCCCCGGCATAGCTCAAGGGTTACGGCAGCGGATTTTTGAGCCGTTTTTTACCACCAAGCCTCAAGGTACAGGATTGGGTTTGGCGGTCGTCGACAGTGTAGTGAAGGCTCATGGCGGTCATGTCCATGTTGACTCGGAGCCGGGACAAGGCACTGTTTTTTCAATAGTCCTGCCTTGCATTAATCAGGCGTTTAGTTTGTTACCGGGCGGTTTTTCACATAAGGCTGTCCTGCCTGATGCCCTTCGGGTAAATGCAAATCTGCTCCAGACAGATTTGTCCGGCAAAAATCATCAAAGCTACACTCAGAAGGAGCAGAGCCATGAAACAGTATGATGTGTTGGTAGTTGAGGATGATCTGTCGCTATGCGAAGCGCTTTGCGATACCCTGGAGATAGGCGGTTATCGGGTAGTTTCGGCCCGTAACGGCACTGAAGCATTAGTCAAGCTGGAACATGGTCAGTTTAAACTGGTCGTCAGCGATGTGCAGATGCCGGTTATGGATGGCTTCCAGTTGTTGAAAAATATGCAGCAAAAATATTCGGAAACCCCGGTGCTGCTGATGACGGCTTTCGGAACCATCCCCAAGGCCGTCGAGGCCATGCAAGCAGGCGCATCCGATTATTTGATCAAGCCGTTTGATGCCGAGGCGCTGGTCAACAAAGTGGCCGATTATGTGGTAGCCAATCCAGAGGCGGCCAATGCAGCGGATAATCAGCGCGTCGTGCAAGACGACAGCATGAAAAAACTTTATGCGTTGACGGCCAAAGTCGCCAAAACCGATGTTACCGTGTTGTTGCAGGGAGAAAGCGGAACCGGTAAAGAGGTGATTGCTCAATATATTCATCAGAACTCAACGCATTACCAAGGCCCTTTTGTCGCAGTGAATTGTGCGGCTATTCCTGAAAACATGCTGGAAGCGATGTTGTTCGGCTATGAAAAAGGTGCTTATACCGGAGCCGTTCAGTCCATGCCGGGGAAATTCGAACAGGCGCAGGGCGGTACCTTGTTGCTGGATGAAATTGCCGAAATGGATTTGGGCTTGCAGGCAAAATTATTGCGGGTATTGCAGGAAAAAGAAGTTGAACGGCTAGGCAGTCATAAAAAAATCAAGCTTAATGTCAGAATTTTGGCGGCTACCAACCAAAAGCTAAAAGAACAGATGGAGCAGGGGCTGTTTCGTGAGGATTTGTATTATCGTCTCAGCGTGTTTCCTATTAGTATTCCGCCGTTACGCAGCAGAGCGGGCGATATTTTGCCGCTGGCGCAGGAATTGATGCAGCGTCATAGTGTAAGCGGCCAAATTGTGCCTGAATTTGACCGTCAGGCGGCTGAAAAAATGCTAGCTTACAGTTGGCCTGGCAATGTCAGGGAACTGGATAATGTGGTGCAGCGGGCGCTTATTTTACGAGCTGGCGATAAGATTACCGTTGATGATTTGGTGTTTGAAGATGCAGGTTCGATGATGGCAATGAGTTCTTCGTCCGATACGGCAGAAAAGATGAACGATGATTATCCACTTGATATTAAAGATGAAAGTATTGTGGTTGGCGGTTTGGGCGAGGGGGTTCGCTCTGCCGAAGAGAGTATCATTTTGCAGACCTTGCAGATGGAAAATGGCAGTCGTAAGATAACCGCCGAAAAGCTGGGTATTAGTCCCAGAACGCTCCGGTATAAAATGGCGAGGATGAAAGATTCGGGGGTTATTATTTCATGCTAACATGTGGCATCAAAAATGCATTAAACTCTGTATTATTAAGTAAAAATGTAAGAGGAAAACCCCATGAGTGAGATGAATGTAAATCAAGTTTTGGCTCAGATGCGGGCAATGTCACTAGAAGCTGGCAGCGGCAAGGTGGAAGAGACCGGCAGCGGCGGCGCTGATTTTGCAGCAATGTTAAAACAAACTATCGGTACTGTTAATGATACCCAGCAAACTGCCGGAAAAATGACGGCGGCTTTTGAGTCAGGCGATACCAATGTCAGTCTGGCAGAGGTTATGGTGGCTTCGCAGAAAGCGAGTGTTTCATTTCAGGCAATGTTGCAGGTCAGAAATAAATTAGTTGATGCCTATCATGATGTCATGAATATGCCAATGTGATCAGGCAGACTGTAACTAAAAAATGAGCGAACAGAGTAGTAATAGTCTAGTTGAGGCAAATCGCCAGCATGATCCAGTGGGCAAGGGTCATATTGAAGGCGAGGCGTCCCATATCTTAGCGACCAAGGTAGATGCGCATCCGGCTATTAAAGGTTTGGCCGGACTGACCATAGCGCGTCAAATCGGGTTGATGCTGGGTCTGGCTTTGAGTGTCGCTATCGGTGTTGCTATTGTCCTATGGTCTCAGGAGCCCTCTTACGGGCGCTTGTATTCCGAAATTGGTGAAAGCGATGTAGCCGAGATTCTTGAGATACTCAATAAAGAGAATATTAAGTATAAAGTCGAAAACGGTTCCGGCGCAATTATGGTGCCGATGGCTGATGTGAGCGCAATCAAGCTCAAATTGGCGGCTCAAGGATTACCTAAAAGCAATAGCATGGGTTACGAGTTATTGGATAAGGATCAAGGCTTCGGCGCCAGTAAAAGCGTCGAAACGGTACGTTTCCAGCGTGCGTTGGAAGGCGAAATCGCCAGAACCATTATGTCTATTCAGAATGTAAAAGCGGCCAGGGTGCTGTTAGCTCTGCCGGTTCAGTCGGTGTTTGTCCGGGAACGGAAGAAACCCAGCGCTTCGGTCATTGTCAATTTATATCAAGGCCGGTCGCTGGATAAAGGCCAAGTCGAATCAATTATTCATTTAGTCGCCTCCAGCGTACCGCAACTGGATGCTGAGCAAGTGACCGTCGTCGATCAAAAAGGCCAGCTGTTAAATAGCAACGATTCCTCAGTAGCGGGTAATTTAACCTCCAAGCAATTCGAATATAAGAAAAATATTGAAGAACACCTGATGGGGCGGATTCAAAATATTTTGTCACCGTTGGTGGGTGGCGACGGAATGCGTGTACAAATTTCAGCGGATGTGGATTTTACCGAGACTGATAGAACCCAGGAAATGTTTAATCCGGATTTGCCTGCTTTAAGAAGCGAACAAACCTCTGAAGAGCAAAACTCGGGAAATGCTATTCAAGGCGTTCCCGGCGCGTTATCAAATCAACCGACCCCTGCGGGTACGGCCCCGGAAACAAAGCCTGCGGCAACAACAGCAACGGGTTCGACGGCTACACCTACGACAGCAGCAGCCACTACTCCGCCTGGTTCTTTAGCAAAAAACGCAACTCGGAATTATGAGCTTGATAAAACAATTACTCATACCCGATTGGCTACGGGGGCGTTGCGCCGGTTGTCGGTGGCGGTGGTGGTGGATGACCGACATGTTGTCCAGGACGATGGCAAAGTTAAAGCACAGCCTTATTCCAATGAAGATATTAGTCGTTTTAGCGATCTGGTCAAGCAGGCGGTCGGTTTTGACAGTAGCCGAGGCGATCAGGTTACGGTCACCAATGTGGCTTTCAAGATAGATGATCTTGTCGAGGCATTGCCGTCAATACCCGTTTGGGAGCAAGGCTGGTTCCTTGATCTTATGAAGCAAGTTGCAGCAGTGTTGGCCGTATTGTTTCTCCTTTTTGGTGTGTTGCGGCCGACCATGCGCAGTCTGGTCGGCCGGGACATAGAAGAGAAAAAAGCGGCCGCTTTGGCTGAGGCGCAGCAACAGGCGGCCTCAATGGGAGGAACTGTTCGCTATAACGATCAGGGTGTGCCTGTCGCGGTACCGGCCGGTCAACAAAATGCAAATTTTACACTGCCTTCTGAAATGCAGGATATGCTGCTTTTGGATGTGCCTCAGAGTTACGAGCATCGCTTGGAATATGTGAAAAGGCTAGTCGATGATGATTCGAAAGTAGTCGCGTCAGTTATTAAAAACTGGATTAAAAAAGATGGCTAAAGCAACAGCATCAAAAGAATTAACTCAGATTGATCGCGCAGCCGTTTTGTTGCTGGCGCTGGGCATGGATAGGGCGGCGCTGGTTCTAAAGCACATGTCTCCTAGAGAAGTGCAAACTTTAGGCATCACCATGGCAGGCGTGGGTGAAATTTCGATAGAAATGATGGATGAGGTGGTTGAGGAATTTATTGTTGCAGTAAAGAACCAGACGGCGCTGGGTATGGATACCGATGAGTATATTCGCACCGTGTTGGTCAGCGCTTTGGGCGCAGATAAAGCCAATAGTATTCTGGATCGAATTTTACAAGGCGGCAACACTAAAGGTATTGAACAGTTAAAATGGATGGATACCCGATCCATCGCAGATATGATTCGGTTGGAACACCCTCAGATTGTCGCGACGATTATGTCTTTAATGGACAGTGAGCAGGCGGCTGATGTAATGATGTTCCTGCCAGAAAGTATGCGTTCCGATTTGATGATGCGTATTGCAACGATGAAAGGCATACAACCATCCGCGTTGCGAGAGTTGGATCAAATTATGGAGAAACAATTAACCGGTTCTGACAATGTTAAATCAACCAATATCGGCGGTGTCGATGCGGTGGCTAATATTTTAAATTTCCTGGATGGCGGTGCTGCAGATTTAGTGATGTCGGGCATTGCCGAGCATAGGTCTGAATTAGCACAGGAAATTCAAGAGAAGATGTTTACCTTTGAGGATCTTACTACTATCGATGACAGAGGCATGCAAACCTTGTTGCGTGAGGTCTCAACCGGGCAGTTGTTACTGGCGTTGCGTGGCGTAGGTAGTGAGCTTAAGGAAAAAATATTCAGCAATATGTCCAAGCGGGCTGCGGAAATGCTACGTGATGATTTGGAGGCTTCACCGCCTGCTAAAATAAGCGAAGTGGAGTTGGCGCAGAAAGACATATTGGCTATTGCTAAAAAATTAGCGGATGCGGGCGAGATACAAATGGGAGTCGGTGGTGATGAGCTCATTTAAGACGCCCAGGTTTTCGGCGTCGGAGCTGGAATCGTTAAGACTATGGAGTATGCCGGATGTTTCCGGCGTGGATGCAAGAAAATCCGAGGCGGTGGAACTTGAGGAGGAAGAACTGTCGCCAATTTTGACGGTTGATGAAATTGAAGCCATGCAAAAGCAGGCGTATGACGAAGCATTTGCACAAGGCAAAACGCAGGGTTTTCAGCAAGGTTTTGAAGAAGGCTCAAAGAAAGGCTACGAGGATAATGTGCACTTGTTGCAAGCCCAAGCGGCGACACTGGTCAGTCTTTTGGAGTCCTTAAGTGAGCCGTTTAAGCGTCTCGATGAAGAAGTGGAAAAAGAGCTTGTCAAGCTGGTTATCGGGGTTGCAACGCAAATAATCCGTCGTGAAATCAAGCTGGATCCGGGACAAATCGTTGCCGTAGTTCGTGAAACAATTAATGTTTTGCCCTTAGCGGCTCAAAAAATAACTTTGAAGTTACACCCGGATGATGCCGAGTTGGTGCGCTCTGCATTAGAGTTAGATGAGTTGTCACCA
>JANYKK010000345.1 GCA_025361585.1 Methylobacter sp.
TTTTGCGGCGGCGATTATGCCGGTGTGGTTGCTCTTGGCGCCGCGCGATTATTTATCGACTTACATAAAGCTCGGCACGATCACCTTGCTGGCGGCGACGATTATTATGTTGCAGCCGGAAGTGAAGATGCCTGCGTTGACACAGTTCATTGACGGCACCGGGCCTATTTTCGGCGGCACGCTGTTCCCGTTCGTATTTATTACCATCGCTTGCGGGGCTATTTCCGGTTTCCATGCGCTGATCGCGTCCGGCACCACGCCGAAATTGCTCAGCAATGAGCGCGATATACGCATGATCGGCTACGGCGGCATGCTGCTGGAGTCTTTCGTCGCGATCATGGCGATGATGGCGGCGACCGTGCTCGATCCCGGCGTGTTTTTTGCGATCAACAGCCCGGCGGGCGTAGTCGGCAAAGAGGCTGTCGATGCCGTCGCCAAAATATCCTCGTGGGGTTATCCGGTCACGGTTGACCAGATGCGGCTGTTGGCTAATCAAATGGGCGAGGCGACGCTGTTCGCCCGCACTGGCGGCGCGCCGTCACTCGCCGTCGGCATGGCGAGCATTTTCGGCAGTGCGTTCGGCGAGAGCATGCTGGCCTTGTGGTACCACTTCGCGATCATGTTCGAGGCTATTTTTATCCTGACCACGCTGGATGCCGGAACCCGTGTTGGACGTTTCATGTTGCAGGATATGCTCGGCAATATCTGGCCGAAACTGGGCGAAACCTCGTGGACGCCGTCGGTGGTATTGACCAGCGGGCTGGTGGTGGCGGGCTGGGGTTATTTCCTTTATATCGGCGTGATCGACCCGAATGGCGGGGTCAATATATTGTGGCCGCTGTTCGGCATCGCCAACCAAATGCTGGCCGCAATTGCGCTATGCGTGGCGACCGGTATTTTGGTCAAGTCCGACAAGATTGAGTACGCTTGGGTGACCGGCCTGCCGCTGGCGTGGTTGGTGACGATCACCAGCAGCGCGGCTTGGGAGAAAATCGCCAGCGACAATGTGCGGATCGGTTTCTTTGCTGCGGCTAACGATTTGACCGAGAAGCTCGCGGCTGGCGTGTTGCCGCCTGAGAAAGCCGCCGTTGCGCCGCAGTTGATCTTTAACCAGCAACTGGACGGCTGGTTGACCTTATTCTTTGTGATTTTGCTATGGCTGATCGTGTTCGACATGCTGCGCGTTTGCAGCCGTTATCTAGCCGGAAAGCCGGTGCTGCCGCTGGCCGAATCGCCGCATAGCCCGAGCCGTTTGGTTGAAGACTGGGTGAGGGATTGATGATTAGTAAACTTAAAACATTTTGGCAGATGGTACGTCGTCTTTCCGGCGACGATGCCTATGAACGCTATCTGCAACATCACGCAGAACATCATCAGGCCGAAACGCCGTTAAGCAAAGCCGCTTTTTTCAAGCAGTGGCAAGATGAAAAGTGGAATGGGATTAAACGCTGTTGTTAGGATGAGTTTACGTGTCTTTGCGGAATGATTGGCTGGGAAAACTTCAGTTGGCATCGTCATACTGGCATGGATGCCGGTATCCAGCGCCATGGAGGGTAACTTCCGAACTTCGTCCGTTGTTAGAAGTGCCGGAGTTTTCTGAACGTTCACATCCCTGTGACGGGATTCCGGCATCCCTGCCAGAATGACGGTGTCCCGAAGGCACTTGTGTATAAAGATGAGGGCTCCAGCTTAAGAACTAGCGAAATCAGGATTTCACATCAGTTTGAATCGCACCCGGTACAACCTGAATAATTGCAAGCTACGAGGCTATTCCCGTAGCCTATTGCCCGAACACACTTTATAATATGCGGCAGACAGCATTGGGCGGCGGTTATTTTTTCCGCAACTGCAATGGCTTTCAGCTTAATCACCCTTCAACGTAATAGATTGGAACAGGAACCCTTAATGTCACAGAAAATTTCAGATGTAGTAAAACCCGGTGTTGTCACTGGCGATGACGTACAAAAAATCTTTGCAATCTGCAAAGAAAACCACTTTGCCTTGCCTGCGGTCAACGTCATTAACACTGATTCGATTAATGCAGCGTTGGAAGCGGCGGCGAAAGTAAAATCAGCTATCGTGATCCAGTTTTCCAATGGCGGCGCAGCGTTTGTCGCCGGCAAGGGCTATAAAGGCGAAGGCCAAATGCCTTC
>JANYKK010000076.1 GCA_025361585.1 Methylobacter sp.
TGCGCCATATCCTTATCGCCGGTGGAAATGATAACGTCGTAGCCTTGTTGTTCAGCGTGTTGCGCCAAAGCTCCCAGCACATCGTCGGCTTCAACGCCGGGTTCGATAATCAACGGCAAACCCATCGCGCGAATCAGGTTGTGTAGCGGGGCAATCTGCACCCGCAAATCATCAGGCATGGGCGGTCGATGAGCTTTGTACTGATCGTAAAGCTCATTGCGGAAGGTTTTGCCCGGCGCATCGAAGACCACGGTGATGTAGTCGCTATGGTAGTCGGCGATCAGTTTGCGCAGCATGTTGCTGACGCCGTAAATGGCGTTGGTAGGTTCACCGTTCGCGTTGGTTAGCGGCGGAATGGCATGGTAAGCGCGAAATAAAAAGGACGAGCCGTCAACCAGAATCAGGCGTTTTTTGACGCCCCCCTTTGTCAAAGGGGGGGTAGGGGGGATTTGCGTTTGTTGGGACATAAGATTTAGTGGCAACGTTAAAGAGGCTAGGCGTCAGGTTTTGCGCTTAACATCTACGATGTTAGGCAATTGACTTATTTTATTAAGCACTTGGCTTAACTGATCGGTGTTTTCAATTTGAATGCTCAAATTGAGCAGCGCTGAAAAATCGGGATGCGTATCCAGCGCCGCATTGGAAATATGGATTTTTGCCTGGGCTAAAATCTGGGTCACATCACTCAGCAAATTATGCGAGTTAAAGGCATGGATAACAATAGGCACCACATAGCGGGCCTTTTTTGCACCCCAGTTAACCGAAATCAGCTGTGCCTGTTTTTCGGGATCCAAGTGCAAGATATTTTCACAGTCTTGGCGATGGATAGTAATGCCTTTCTTGTGGGAAATATAGCCGATAATGTCATTGCCCTGAATCGGCGAGCAGCACTGGGCAAACGAGGTCAGCACATTATCAATGCCCGCTACGGAAACTTCGGACTTAGCCTCAGGCTTTTTGCCCTGAAGGGCTTGCCCTGAGCGGAGCCGAACGGATGGCGGCGCTTCCAGTTCAGGCACCTTAAAAAACGCTGCAAGTTGGCGGCTGTTAATATCGCTACGGCCTATCGCTTCGAGCAACTTGTCGGCATCCGGCTGATGAAAATGCTTAGCCAACTCTGCCAAATCGAGCATTTTTAAGCCCAACCGCTGGCTTTCCTTGTCCAGAATAGCCTTGCCGGTCGCTATATTCTGGGCTTGTTGCTGATTTTTAAACCAGCTTTTAACTTTACTGATCGCAGCCGAGGTTTTCAAATAGCCCAGATTGGGGTCGATCCAGTTGTGATTGGGGCCTCCCTCTTTTGCAGTCAGGATTTTTACCTGTTCGCCGGATTTTAAGGCATAGGTCAGCGGCACAATCCGCCCGTTGACTTTTGCCCCACGGCAGCGGTGACCTATTTCGGTATGAATGGCGTAGGCAAAGTCCAGCGGCGTGGAACCTTTTACCAAGTCGATTAATTTTCCGGCCGGGGTTAAAACGTAGACGCGGTCATTGAATAATTCGCTACGGAAATTTTCGGCTAGCACATCGTCGCCACCTTCCTTTCGACTGCTGGTTTCTTCCAGCAACTTGCGCAACGAGGCGATATTTTTTTCGATGGCCGCGTCATGCTTGCCGCCTTCTTTGTAAGACCAGTGCGCGGCAACCCCCAGCTCGGCAAAGTCGTGCATTTGCTGAGTACGTATTTGTACCTCGATACGGTTGCCGTCAGAGTCGATAATGACGGTATGCAAGGACTGGTAGCCATTCTCTTTGGGATTCGCAATGTAATCGTCAAATTCCTTGGGGACGGTTTGCCAAAGGCTATGCACAACGCCCAAAGTGGCATAACAGGTAGTCAGATTGTCGACTATCACGCGCACCGCCAATAGATCGTACAGTTCGTCTATGTCTAGTTGCTTGCGGCGCATCTTTTTCCAGATGCTGTAAATATGCTTGGGGCGGCCGTATATTTCGGCCAAAATCCCTTCTTCGGCAAGCTTGCCCTTTAACAGCCCGATAAAGCCATTGATACAGTTTTCCCGTTGCACGCGATTATCGGTCAGCGATTTGGCGATGCGGCGGTAGGATTGGGGCTTCAGGTAGCGGAAAGCCATGTCCTCCAGCTCCCATTTTAGCTGGTGAATACCCATCCGGTTGGCAATCGGCGCATAAATATCCAGCGTTTCCTGGGCAATAAAACGCCGGAGTTCATACGACTCCTTGGGTAAAACCTTAAGCCGCTGAACCCGGTAAGCCAGCTTTATAAGCACGGCTCGGACATCCCGAGTCATGGACAGCAGCATCCGGCGCAGGGTTTCCGTTTGATTTGGCTGGTCGGTCATTTCCAGGGAATAAACGGTAAGCTTATTTAACCAGTTTACATCGTCAACCAGCGTTGCAACCGTATCGCCAAACTGTTGTTTGATATTGGGCTTAGGATTTAGATGGGCCAATCGCGGATCGCTTAAGATTGCGGCGAGGATGGTGTCCAGATCGACATTAAAATCCATCAAGACTGCCGCCACTTCAACGCCTTTGGGGCGAAAATACTGGGGGTCTTCAGGAATTAGCGCAATAATTGCCAGCGCCCGGTTTATTTGTTCGGTATCGAGGGCAGAAAATCCGCTAAAAAGCTGATTATTCGATTTGGTTTTTTTTTGCATCAAACGATAATTAATAATTCAGAAGCTTGGTGGTTATAATAGGCCAATGCTGGTAACCGTAACAAGCACTCATTGCTTACAGGGATGTAGTATACATCCGCATGGATGCAGCAGGTGAAACGCCTGATTTTGGTGCAGAACGCCAGAAACAGACCCACACAATAAGTATTTTAACTTATTGAGAACAAAGAAAATAAAAGTATGATGCCTGTTGCGGCTAACGGCTGGTATGTGTCCGCAGTAATGAGGGAGTATATCTTTAACTAATCATTTAAAGTTGAAAAAATGAAAATTACTATATTCGGAAGCGGTTATGTGGGTTTGGTGACAGGTACTTGTCTTGCGGAAGTCGGCAATGATGTCATCTGCGTCGATATCGATGAGGCAAAAATTGCCAAGCTGCAACAGGGCATCATCCCGATCTATGAGCCGGGACTTGAAGCTATGGTCAAGGAAAACCAGTCGGAAGGACGCTTGAGATTTACCACGGATATTAAGGGAGCTGTAGATCATGGCGTGTTTCAATTCATCGCCGTCGGTACGCCGCCTGATACCGACGGTTCGGCAGATTTGCAATACGTGTTGGCAGTTGCGAAAAGCATAGCCGAAAATATGGACGAGTACCGGGTGGTGGTCGATAAATCGACGGTGCCGGTAGGTACAGCGGATAAAGTTAAAGCGGTTATACAAGAGGTATTGACTAGTCGCGGCAAGGAACTGGAGTTTGACGTAGTTTCAAACCCTGAGTTCCTGAAAGAAGGCGCGGCGCTGGATGATTTTATGAAACCCGATCGGATCGTCATCGGCACCGATAACCCCAGGACGGCGGAATTGCTAAAAGCCCTTTATGCCCCGTTTAACCGTAGCGTTGACCGGGTCATCACCATGGACATACGTTCAGCCGAACTAACCAAGTATGCCGCAAATGCAATGCTGGCGACCAAAATCAGCTTTATGAATGAGCTGGCAAATCTGGCCGAGCGCTTGGGTGCCGATATTGAACATGTCCGGCACGGCATAGGGTCTGATACCCGTATCGGCTACAGCTTTATTTATCCCGGTTGCGGTTATGGCGGCTCCTGTTTCCCCAAAGACGTAAAGGCGCTGGAAAGAACTGCCCAAGAACAGGGTTATCATGCCGAATTGCTTAATGCGGTAGAGAATGTCAATAACCGACAAAAACACCGCTTGTTTGAAAAGATTAACAAACATTATCAAGGCCATTTAACCGGCAAGGTATTCGCGCTGTGGGGACTGGCGTTTAAACCCAACACCGATGACCTGCGCGATGCGCCAAGCCGGGTTGTACTGGAAGCCTTGATTGAAGCTGGCGCAACCGTTCAGGCCTTTGATCCTGAGGCACTGGAAGAGGCGCGGCGACTTTATGGCGACAAGCCGGGGCTTAAATTTTGCGACTCGCCCAAGGATGCCTTAAAGCAAGCCGATGCGTTGGTGATTGTTACCGAATGGAAGCAATTTCGCAGCCCTGATTTTGATGCGCTAAGTCAACAACTGCAAGACAAAGTAATTTTTGATGGCCGTAACATGTATGAGCCGGACAGGGTCAAGCGTAGCGGATTAGCCTATTACGCAATAGGACGATAAAAAAGTTGCATTAACATTGCAAACGGCTAAAATTAGGGGTGAATGGTTAATTAATAATTACTTGGTTGGCGCTATATAAGACTATTCACAAATCATAATTCAATAATTCTTCCAATAGGAAAATAAAGATGAAAAGATTATTAGTCGTATTATTTGTCGCCTTCTGCTCATTAAATGTTATGGCCTCACCGGTCAACATCAATACCGCTGACGCAAAAACCATAGGCGATGCCTTGTCAGGCATAGGCCTGAAAAAAGCTCAAGCGATTGTAAAGTACCGGGAAGAAAAAGGCGCATTCAAAACCGTCGATGATTTGGTTAATGTTGACGGGATCGGCGAAAAAACTGTCGCAAAAATCAAAAGTGACGTGTTGTTAAGCGATGCCGTTGCCGTAGATCCAAAGGCAGATAAAAAAGTAGACGAAAAAACTGATAAAAAGCCTGAAGAAAAAGCCAAGTAAATTATTGGCGGGTAGTACCAACAACCGGCAGCCCCTCATTGGGACTGCCGGTTTTTTATTGCGTGGGGTTTGTGTTTCATCCTCTGCTTTACTCCAGCGAGAGGATGAACTCCCATTGGTCTTTGCTGACCGGCATGATCGATAGCCGGTTGCCGCGCCTTACCAGCGCGAGGTCTGCCAGTCGATCCAAGCACTTTAATTCCTTCAAAGTAATGGTGCGGGACAGGGTTCTGACGTATTTAACGTCAACCATGAACCAGCGAGGATGCTCAGGGTCGCTTTGGGGATCGAAGTGCTTATCATCAGGATCGAATGCCAAGAAATCGGGATAGCCTTCTTTAACGACTTCCATAATACCGACTATACCCGGCACATCGCAATTGGAATGATAGAAGAAAACCTGATCGCCAATTTTCATATCATCCCGCATCATGTTTCTGGCTTGGTAGTTACGCACCCCATCCCAATGCTCGGTCTGGTTGGGTTTATTGTAGAGATCGTTAATCCCGAACGTATCGGGTTCGGATTTCATTAGCCAGTAATTCATAGGGATTTCGTTTAAGGGTGACGTGAAGGATGTGCGACAACGTAGCAGATAATCATAGTGCATCTCCCACCTGCGCCGTAATGTGCTTTCGTCCTTGAACCGGAAGTTCAAGTGGGGACATGTCCGGTATATCAGGCTTCCCGCATGGAGCGGGCATGCACACCAATACTGGTATCTGCCCCCGGGGTTAAAACAGGTTCAGGAACACCCAGCACACTCTCGGATGCTGCAGGAGATGCAGGCCAATAGTTTAGCGTGTTTACTGATTTTCTAAAACGTTTTCTATTTTGCGAGTCATTTTCGCCAAGCATTCACTCAAAACAGGGTTGAGCATAGCCGTTTGATTCTTCAGCTGCTGTAACTCATGCGCCAGATTCAGCGCTGCCATTACCGCAATTTTGTCCGCGCCGGTTACTTTGCCGGAATCTCTCATCTTACGCATTTGAACGTCTAGCTGCCCTGCCGACTGGATCAGGTCGATTTGTTCGTCAGGAGCGCAGACAATTTTGTATTCCTTGCCCATAATGGTCAGGGATACCGCTTGGGGTTTTTTGTTCATGATCCGTTCTCCATTGCTTTCAGGCGGGTAATCATCGCTTCGACTCGGGTTCTGGCCAGCGTGGTTTTTTCCAGCAACTTGGCTTTTTCCCGAACCAATGAGTCCTGCTTGGTTTTCAGTGAGCTGTTTTCGTTTTTTACGTTGGCGTATTGCTCGATAAGCTTATCCAGCTTGCCCTCGAGTTCTTTTAATTCTAAAGATTGATTTGATTGCGTCATGTCGGTAACTAGGTTGTTGCTAGGTAGGTGCGCGAAATATTGCGCCTTTACCGGGCGATTCAAGATTAACAAATATTATCCAAGTTAATGATCAATGGTAGCATAAGCGATATTTTTAGTCCGCGATAGTGAAATTATTATGTGGAATTTATGACTTACCAAATAATTAATGCAATAGTTGTACAAAGCGATGCCGAACTGTCGGCAGCACAAGCCCACGGCATGGCGACAGGCATGTTATGCGCCAATGAACAGGCCCAGAGTGCCGAGTGGTTAGCCGAGTTGTTTTTGCATGCAATACCGGCGGCGGCTGAAGACCAGACAACCCTGGTGCATTTGTTCGAGGATACGCAAGACTTGTTGACCAGCGATGACTTCGAATTCGACTTGTTATTGCCGGGCGATGAGGCCTTATTGAGTGAACAGGTTGAGGCATTAACAGACTGGTGCCGGGGCTTTTTATTGGGCGTGGGTTTTACCCATACCGCCTCCGACTTGTCCAGGGAAGCGACCGAAATACTCAAAGACATTGCCGAATTCACCAAGCTGGATACCGAGGCCGAAGGCGAGGAAGATGAAGGAGATTTTATGGAAATTACCGAATATATGAGATCGGCGGTTTTGTTGCTAAAGAGCGAATTAAATGACGGAGGTGAAAGGTTCAAGGCGAAAGGTTCAAGGTAAAGCTTCCGCTCCTGCTCACGCGCCTTACCTACATCCATGTAGGTAAAACTTTTTTCAACTTTCGCCTTTTATCTTGAACCTTAGACCTAAGACCTGATTTTGAAATGAAACAAAGTGAATTTAAAAACCGCCGCAAGCAATTAATGCAGCACATCGGCATCGGCAATATTGCGCTGATAGGCAGTGCCGCAATCCGTACCCGCAACCGCGATGTGAATTATCCGTTCCGGCAGGACAGCGATTTTTATTATCTGACCGGTTTTAATGAACCCGATTCGCTGGCCGTTTTTATCCCCGGACGCAAACAAGGCGAATACATTTTATTTTGCCGCGAATTCGACGAAAAAAAGGCCTTATGGGAAGGCGCGCACGCAGGACTTGAAGGTGCAACCACGCATTACAAGGCTGACGATTCCTTTCCGATTGACGACCTGGACGACATCTTGCCGGGCATGCTGGAAGACAAAGGCAAGGTTTATTATCCGATAGGGCGTGATTCCGATCTCGACCACAATTTATTGGTCTGGATTAATCATATCCGCAGCCAGTCCAGAAGCGGCGTTACTGCGCCGGGCGAGCTGGTTTCGCTGGAACATATTCTGCATGAAATGCGCCTGTTCAAAAGCGCCGAAGAGCTTAAATTGATGCGCCGCGCTGCTGATGTTTCGGCTAATGCCCATGTTAAAGCCATGCAAAAATGCAAACCCGGCTTGTATGAATATCAGATAGAAGCGGAAATTATTTATAATTTTGTTCAAGACGGCCTGCGTGCGGTGGCTTACCCTTCGATAGTGGCGGGCGGAAAAAACGCCTGTGTGCTGCACTACACTGAAAATGGCGATAAATTAAAAGGCGGCGATTTACTGCTGGTTGATGCCGGTGCGGAATGCGACCATTATGCCGCCGATATTACCCGCACGTTTCCGGTTTCCGGTCGCTTTAGCGAACCGCAAAAACTGCTTTATCAATTGGTCTTGGATGCCCAAGCGGCGGCCATCGCCCAGATCAAACCCGGCTTACCGTGGAATCTGGCGCACGACGCATCTGTTGAGGTGCTGACCAAAGGTTTGGTGTCGCTGGGATTGCTCAAAGGCAAGGTGTCCAAACTGATCAAAGACGAAAAATACAAACAGTTTTACATGCACCGGATCGGCCACTGGTTGGGCATGGATGTGCATGATGTCGGCGACTATAAACTGGATAAGGAATGGCGCTTGCTGGAACCCGGCATGGTGCTGACCATAGAACCGGGCCTATATATCCCGGTAGATTGCCTGACCGTTGACGAGCAATGGCACGGCATAGGCATACGTATTGAAGACGATGTGCTGGTAACCGCCTTGGGGCATGAAATTTTAACCGGCGGCGTGCCTAAAACCATTGCAGAAATTGAAAGCTTAATGCAGGCAACCTGATGCAACATGATTATGACTTAGTAATTGTCGGCGGCGGCTTGGCGGGCAACTGTCTGGCGTTGGCGCTGAAAGACACGGACTTGAAGATTGCGATAATTGAAGCCAGCAGCCGCGAACAATTACACGATTCTCCTGCCGGTGATCGGGCCTTGGCTTTAGCCGCAGGTACCGTAAAAATGCTCGAGGCGATGGCCATTTGGCAGGGCATCGGTCAGGCCGCGACAGCCATTAAAAATATCCACATTTCCGACCAAGGTCATTTCGGCAAAGTCCGGCTTTCGGCGCAACAAGAACATGTCGAAGCATTGGGCTATGTCATTACCGCAAGAGACATTGAAGCGCATGTCGCCAAGCTGGTAACTCAAGCAGGTATCGAATTGATTTGCCCGGCTCGTCTGGTCGGTTTGATGGCCGGAAATAACACCGTCAACATCAGCCTGAAACGCGGCGATGAACCATTAAACATATCGGCCAAACTGCTGGTCGGTGCGGACGGCGGCAACTCCTCGGTACGCAATCTGCTGGAAATAGCCCAGCACATCACCGAATACGGTCAGACCGCGTTGGTCGCCACAGTTAAAACATCCCTGCCCCATAAGAATGTCGCGTTTGAACGTTTTACCGCTTCCGGGCCGTTGGCCTTGTTGCCGGTTGACACCGATCATTGCGCCGTAGTTTGGACGCGCAGCAGCGAAGATGCCGATGCGCTAATGTCCGGCAGCGAGGCGGATTTTTTAGCCGAACTTCAGCAGTGCTTCGGTTATAAGCTGGGCGAGCTTAGCTTGGCGGCTCCCCGTCGTGCGTTCCCGTTGTCGCTGATCCGCGCCGAAAAAATGATCGCCGACCGAACCGTGATTATCGGCAACGCGGTGCATCAACTGCACCCGGTTGCGGGACAGGGATTTAATCTGGGCCTGCGCGATGTTGTACAGCTGGCCGAAATGATCATCAAGCAGCATTATGAAAACCAAGATATAGGCGAGGCTAGTTTCTTAACGGCTTATGCCGGAGCTAGGCAGAAAGACCATGACCGAACCATCGGTTTTACCAACAGCGTGGTGCGGATTTTCTCCAACGACTGGCTGTCATTAGCTGCGGCCAGAAATGTCGGCCTAGCTATACTGGATCATATTCCTGCCGCAAAAACATGGCTTACCCGTCATGCGATGGGTTTAGCCGGACGCTTGCCTAGGCTAGGCAGCAGGAGATAAAACGATGACCGAACGTTACGAAGTAATCGTCTGCGGTGGCGGCATGGTCGGTGCAGCAACGGCTTGCGCTCTGGCGCATGGCGGCATCAAGGTTGCGCTGCTGGAGCGGTTTAACCCGACGCGACAGTGGCCGCCGGAACCGATTGATATTCGCGTCTCCGCGCTAACCAAAGCCTCGCAGAACATACTGGAAATGTTAGGCGCTTGGCCGGGCATGGTGCAGCGCGGCGTTTGCCCTTACCGGGACATGCGGGTATGGGATGCCCGCGCCGACGGTGAGTTGCATTTTGACTGTGCCGACACCGAGTTTAATGAGCTAGGCCATCTGGTCGAAAACAGGATCACCGTTGCGGCTCTTTGGGATCAGCTGGACACCTTGCCTTCAGCTACTTGCGTGACCCCTGCAACCGTTGTCGATATGCAGCTTAACGAAAACGGCAGACAACTGCGTCTTGAAGACGGCCGAATTCTGGAGGCAGACGTAGTGATTGCCGCCGACGGGCGCGACTCTGCATTAAGAGCGATGGCTGGCATTTCCGTTACCGGCTGGGAGTATCATCAGGATGGTCTGGTCGCTACGGTAACGACCGAAAAGAGCCATCAATTTACCGCATGGCAACGGTTTCTGGATGAAGGGCCGTTGGCTTTTTTGCCGCTGAAAAACGGGCAGTGTTCAATCGTTTGGACCTTGAGTTCGGCAACGTCTAAAAACCATCTGGCGCTTGCCGATCAAGACTTCCTGCAAGTTCTGGAGCAAGCCTCCGGCGGCATTCTGGGCAAGATGCTGGGTGTCGGCCCACGCGCAGCATTTCCTTTGCGCTTTCAATACGCGAACAGCTATATCGACCAACGTTTCGCGCTGTGCGGCGATGCCGCCCATGCGATGCATCCTTTGGCCGGACAAGGCGTGAATGCAGGGCTATTGGATGCCGCAGCAATTGCGGAGCTAGTCATCCAAACCAGACAGGAAAATAGACCCTTATCCAGCTCACGTTTCCTACGTCGTTATGAGCGCTGGCGTAAAGGCGATAACCTGATGATGATGTCGGCTATGGATGCGCTGAACAAGACCTATGGCGTGACGGCCAAGCCCTTGATTGGCTTGCGCTCGGCAGGAATGAATCGGGTCAATAACACGTCGCTGGTCAAGGCTTATTTTAACCGGTATGCGATGGGCTTACGGGACGATTTGCCTAAGCTGGCAAAAAAACAAATATGTTGGTAAACACCAATTTTGAGCACTAAGTATCGGGCAGGTTTGCATTTTTTCGAATTAGAATTTTCCCTGCGCACCGGCTTCTGGTATATTCCGCCTCAAGCGATAAGGTTTACCTATATGGACGTAGGTAAGGGGCGTGAGCAGGAGCGGAAGCTTTGCCTACATGGACAGATATTCGCTCCTGCTTTGCTTGCGGGCGGCAGCGCTTAATTTCAAAGCAGTGAAGAAAAAAATTAACTTAAATGAGGTGGAGAGCCATTATGACTGAAGGGTTGTTTATATTAACTACTATTTTTGTCGCCTATATTGTTTATGCAATTATAGACGAACAGAAAACAACTGCTAAATCCAAAGCGCCAGCGGCAAAACCTGAAGCACAGGCAGTAGCCGAGAAACAAGCAAAGCCCCAGGTTGCCGTTGCAAAAGAAAATCCGGCCACGAATAAGCCTGTTGCAGCTAAAACCGTTGCTCCTAAAGTTGCGGCAACTAAAGCAGCACCGGCTAAACCGGCGGTAGCCAAAGCAGCTGCACCTAAGATAGCTGCAAAACCTGCGGCAACTAAAGCCAAACCGGCAGCCGCTAAAAAAACCACAACTGCCGCAGCCTCTGTACCGAGCGCAGGATTAAAAGACCCAAAAACAGGTGAGGTTGCCACGGCGTACAGCAATTACCGATTCACTAAGCGCTGGATAAAAGACGCATTGGTTGCAGAAGGTTTGTTGGAGAAGGTCTACACAGCTAATGAGCTGGACGCTACGACTGACGCGAAAATAAAAACGGCGATAGCGAAGCTGGAAGCCATGAGCAAATATAAGGTTTAAGTTACACACACTAGATTTAAAGTGTATTGAAGGGGGAGGCTGCGGCTTCCCCTTTTTTGTTGAGTTGTCAAAGGTCTTTCACCCGCTTAAATCCTCCATATCAAGCTTTCTCAAGCGGTAGCGCAGTGATCTGGATGATAGCCCCAGCTGTTTGGCGGCGGCCGTTTTGTCCCATTGATTTTCTTCTAACGCAATGGTGATGGCTTTTCTTTCTATCTTTCCCAGATGATCTTCCAGTGATCCCAACTCAGGGTCAAAATCCTGCGATTTGGCAACGTGATGAGCATCTATTGGCAGGTTCAAATCATCAATCTCAATGTGATTGCCGTCATATAGAGCCAGGGCTCTTTCGAGGATATTTTCAAGCTCACGGACATTACCCGGAAAATGGTACCGCAGCAATGCTGCTAATGCCGATGCGGACAAGCTCGGCCTGTCCGGTTTATTGGCCCCTGTCAGTTTGGCTAATATATGATCGACAAGGGCGGGTATATCGCCAGGCCGCTCACGTAAGGGTGGAACATGAAGATCGATTACATTGATACGGTAATATAAATCTTGCCTGAAACTGCCGTCCCGAACCATGTCGGTAAGGTTTCGATGAGTAGCGCTTAGCAAACGAATATCGATAGGGATTTCCTGCTGGTCTCCAACCGGGCGAATTCTTTTTTCCTGAATAGCGCGCAGCAATTTGACTTGCAGCGACAGCGGCAAATCGGCGACTTCATCGAGAAACAAGGTGCCGCCTTCTGCGGCTTGAAATAAGCCTTTTTTGTCGCTGATCGCGCCGGTAAAGCTGCCTTTTTTATGACCGAAAAACTCACTTTCCATCAGCTCGTGCGGAATGGCTCCGCAGTTAATCGCGACAAAAGCATGGTCGCTACGGGAACTTTGCTGATGAATCAGTTTTGCAACCAGCTCCTTGCCTGAGCCTGATTCGCCGCTGATATAGACTGGGGCTTGGCTGCGGGCGAGTTTATCTATTTTTGCCCTGATCTCCTGCATGATTAATGACTCGCCCAGCAGCGTGTGGCGGGTTCGTCTTTCTTTGGCGGAGCTTGCACCGGAAAGTTTTAACGCATTGTTTACGAGCAGTCTAAGTGTGGATAAATCGACCGGTTTTGAAACAAAATCGAAAGCGCCTTTTTTCATCGCAAGAATTGCCGACTCCATGTTGCCGTGTGCGGTAATGACGGCAACCGGCAGTGGGACGGGCAGTGTTTGTATAAAGTCAACCAGCTCCAGGCCGTTGCCGTCAGGCAGTTTCATGTCGGTCAGGCATAGATCGAAGGACTTTTGCTGCAATAATGCCTTGGCGCCGACAATATTTTCAGCGCAGCAGGTCTGGATATTCATCCGGTTAAGGGTTATTTCCAACAGCTCACGGATATCGGGTTCGTCGTCTACAATCAATGTCAGTGGTTTATTCATAAGTCAATTAGGGTCTGATCCGCATTCAACAAGCAGAGTCGAAAACAGCTTCGGTTGTCATCGGTTAAATAATAGCTTAATTTGGCCTGATTTAATTCGGCTAATTCTCTTGAGATATAAAGCCCCAATCCGGTGCCGCTGGAAGAGGTGGTAAAAAAGGGTTCAAACAGGTGGCTCTGGTGCTCTCGGCTGATGCCGGAGCCGTTGTCAATGACTTCTATGCAGGGTGCCTGTTGTAGGGTCAAAGCGCGTAAAGTTATTTGTCCTGCTTCGGCCTTGCCGTATTTCAGTGCATTGCGACAAAGGTTGTCCATAATCTGTCTTAAATGACCGGGATCTATGACCGCACATAACGGCTCATCCGGACAAGAAAGTTTGAATGCATCTATATCAACGGCATGTTCAAGGATGAAGTTTTTCAGGTAATTGTCCAGCCAGGGTTTGAGATGAATCTTTTCCCGTCTTGAATCGGTTCTTCTGGAAAGCTGTAAAATATCTTCAATGATATGATTGACGCGGACTGAGTGGGTCTGAATTATTTCGGCCAGTCTCTGGTCCTGAACGGATAACAGCGGGTTTTCCGAGAGCAATTGCCCTGCGTGACTGATAGCGCCTAACGGGTTGCGTATCTCATGTGCAATGCTGGCGGTGAGTCGGCCCAGCGAGGCGAGTTTGCTTTGCTGCACCTGCTGATTATAAAGGGCAATGTCCTCAAGAATGATCATGTAAAAAAACTCATGCCCTGTCGGCAGGGGCATAAACCGGCAATGAATTTCAGACTGATTCGGCAGTTGCAGCAGTACCAGATTTTGTTCGAGATCAGCTAACCAGGTTTGAAATGCTTCAGCTAAATAGCTCGAAATGTCGCCTAGTCTGACTGGCAGTACCGGTAAATTTGCCAGTCGCAATGCAGACTCATTGGCCATCTGAATGGCTTGTTGTTTGTTGATGATAATGATGCCCGATTGTAGATGCTGGATAATGTACTTATTGAGATCTTCCAGTTTAGTGATGGTTTGTTTTTGTTGGTCGGCAAGCTGGAATATTTGTTCACTACGTTTTGCGAGGATATACGACAGTAAGGCAATGGTAAAAAATGCAGCACCGAGCATTCCGGCATTGGCATAAGAGGTCGAGTCAAAGCTGTGCGTGTAATCGGCAACGACTTGTTCGGCCAACACGGACAAACTGGCCAAGGCGGCAAATAACATCGCACAGCGGCCACCGATTAATAAGCCGCCTGCGGCGATGGATACGGCAAGCAATGTGCCCATGCCGCTGTTAATGCCGCCTGAGGCATGCATGATTAAGGTGAGGATGAGAATGTCTGTAAAAATGAGCAGCTGCGCTTGTGTGGTATAGCTCGTGAGTCGCCAAGCTATGCAGATACCGGATAGGATTGAGAGCAGCAAGTAGCTTTGGCTACTGTAAACGAATAATTGGCTGTCGTAAGTGCCAAGCAATGAAGCATCAGTGGAACTGTAAAACAAAGTGACAAACAGGCCGGCCAGAATGAGTCGATAGCCTAAAAAAACTTTTAGCAACAGCCAGGCTTGTCGGGCCGGAATACCGTAGCCTTTAGAGAACGGGCAGGGAAAGATAGTTTCGTTGGTATTTGGCGGCATGTTTGTTTTTAAAATGGCGTTTTGCAGGGACTTCGTTAAAATGCTCAATAACGTCCTTAATCGTAGCATTTAGTTGTCATCTGTGTATGAAAAATACCCGCCCTCCCTTACCGGTCAATCAAGGAGTCATAAATGAATATTCATGAGTATCAGGCTAAACAGCTGTTTTTGCATTACGCGATACCGGTGCCTGATGGCAAGCAGGCGACAACGCCGGAAAGCGCCGAGCAGATTGCCAAGGAGCTGGGCGGTGACGGTTGGGTGGTTAAAGCACAGGTTCATGCTGGTGGCCGGGGCAAAGTCGGCGGCGTAAAGCTGGCTAAAAGCCCTGGTGAAGTGGCTTTGATTAGCCGGGAAATGCTCGGCAGGCGGCTGGTTACCAAGCAGACCGGCGCGGAAGGCTTGCCGATTAACTCGCTATTGATAGAAAAAACCTACCCGATCAAGCGCGAACTCTATTTGAGCATTCTGGTTGACCGGGGTACCGAGCGGATTATTTTTATTGCTTCGGCAGCAGGCGGCATGGATATAGAAACCGTCGCCCACGAAACGCCCGAACAGATTATCTCAGTACCTGTCCATCCGGCCGCCGGTTTACAAGGCTATCAATGCAGGAAGGTCGCCTACGCCTTGGGGCTTAAAGGTGCGCAGATCAAAGCGCTGGGAAAAATCATGCAAGGCTTGTACGACTTATTTCTAGCCAAGGATGCCAGCCAGATTGAAATTAATCCCTTGATAGAAACCGACAGCGGCGAGCTAATGGCGCTGGATGCCAAGATCAATTTCGATGATAACG
>JANYKK010000126.1 GCA_025361585.1 Methylobacter sp.
ATCAACAGACTCCTGCAGCATGCGTTTTTCGTTGCGAACGATTATGTCCGGCGCATTCAAGTCCAACAACCGGTTCAAACGGTTGTTTCTGTTGATCACCCGGCGATACAGATCATTCAAATCAGAGGTTGCAAATCGACCACCATCCAAAGGCACCAGCGGGCGCAATTCGGGCGGCAGTACCGGCAACACTTTCAAAATCATCCATTCCGGACGATTTTTTGAGCTCAATAACGCATCCATTACTTTCAGGCGTTTTGAGTATTTCTTGATCTTGGTTTCTGAACTGGTCGAATTGATTTCTTCGCGCAGAATTTCAACCTGTTCTTTTAAATCAATCGATTTAAGCAAGTCGTAGATCGCTTCAGCGCCCATTTTTGCGACGAAATCATCACCATGAAGCTCAACCGCATCCAGATAATCATCATCAGTCAGCAATTGGCCTTTATCCAAAGGCGTCATGCCCGGATCCAAAACGACGAACGATTCAAAATACAATACGCGCTCGATTTCGCGCAGCGTCATATCCAGTAACAACGCTATTCTGGAAGGCAGTGATTTTAAAAACCAAATATGCGCAACAGGGCTGGCCAAATCAATATGCCCCATTCTTTCCCGGCGAACCTTGGATAAGGTCACTTCAACACCGCATTTTTCGCAGATAACGCCGCGATGCTTCAGTCTTTTATATTTACCGCAAAGGCACTCATAATCGCTGACCGGACCAAAAATCTTCGCACAAAATAAACCGTCGCGCTCAGGCTTAAAGGTTCGATAGTTAATCGTTTCCGGTTTTTTTACTTCGCCATACGACCAGGAACGGATCATATCCGGCGATGCCAAACCAATGCTGATTCCGTCAAAATCATCGGCACGACCTTGACGCTTTAAGAAATTCATTAAATCTTTCAAGAGCTTTTCCTCTTTAAATACGTACTGGCTTAGACCAGGCTGTAGATCGGGTTCGACGCGTGTTTTTGCGCCGAACCCAACAGGTGCGACTACTAATCCCGCTGCAATTCTATATTGACAGCCAATGAGCGGATTTCTTTAATTAAAACATTAAATGATTCCGGCATTCCGGCTTCCATCTTATGATCGCCATCGACAATGTTTTTATACATACGCGTTCTACCGGTCACATCATCAGATTTAACTGTCAACATTTCCTGCAGGGTATAAGCGGCACCATATGCTTCAAGTGCCCAGACCTCCATTTCCCCGAAACGCTGCCCGCCGAATTGCGCTTTACCGCCTAATGGCTGCTGCGTAACCAGACTGTACGGCCCTGTTGACCGCGCATGCATCTTGTCATCGACCAAATGGTTCAATTTCAGCATATACATATAACCCACGGTGACTTCGCGCTCAAACGGTTCGCCGGTCAAGCCGTCATAAAGCGTAACCTGCCCATGCTCAGGCAAATCCGCCAATTTCAGCATCGTGCGAATTTCCTCTTCGCTGGCGCCGTCAAATACGGGAGTTGCCATCGGCACACCGCTGACAAGATTAGTCGCCATTTCCAGAATTTCCTGATCGGAAAATGAAGCTAAATCTTCTTTACGGCCGCTGCTGTTATAAATTTTATCCAGATAATCCCTGATTGCAGTGACCTTGGCCTGTTCTTGATCATACTGAGCTTCCAGCATTTTACCGATCTTGATACCCAAGCCTTTCGCTGCCCAGCCCAAATGAGTTTCGAGCACCTGCCCAACGTTCATCCGCGAAGGTACACCCAATGGATTCAGGACGATATCAACCGGATTGCCATCAGCCGTGTACGGCATATCTTCAATCGGCCTGATCATGGAAATAACACCTTTGTTTCCATGGCGTCCAGCCATCTTATCGCCCGGCTGTATGCGTCTTTTAACCGCCAGATAGACCTTGACCATTTTCAGAACGCCCGGCGCCAAATCATCACCCATGGTAATTTTTTTACGCTTGACTTCGAATTTCTCATCAAAATCTTTTCTTTGCTGTTCAACTTGGGCGACTACCGTTTCCAGCTGAAGATTGATGTCTTCATCTTTCATGCGGATTTTCAGCCACTCTGAATGCTTCAAGCCATTAAGGTAAGCTTGGGTTATTTTAGTTTCCGCTTTCAATTGAGCTGGATCTGATTGCGCAACTTTTCCGATCAACAGTCTGGCAACACGGGCAAAAATATCTTCTTCAAGAATTTTCAGCTGGTCATCAAGGTCTTTCCTGTAACGCTTGATTTCTTCCTGCTCAATATCCAAAGCCCGCTTGTCTTTCTTCACCCCATCACGGGTAAAGACCTGAACATCAATAACCGTACCTTCGATGCTTCCGGGTACGCGCAATGAAGTGTCCTTAACATCGGCCGCTTTCTCTCCGAAAATCGCACGTAATAATTTTTCTT
Source organism: Methylobacter sp. (assembly GCA_025361585.1). Classification (GTDB taxonomy): domain Bacteria; phylum Pseudomonadota; class Gammaproteobacteria; order Methylococcales; family Methylomonadaceae; genus Methylobacter_A. The sequence continues at coordinate 2,387 of JANYKK010000126.1, forward strand.
CCGGCGTTAACTGGGTTTCACCTTTTGGCGTTACTTTGCCCACCAGAATATCGCCGCCTTTAACTTCAGCGCCGACGTAAACAATCCCGGACTCATCAAGCTTGGACAACGCTTCTTCGCTGACGTTTGGAATATCCGCAGTAATTTCTTCCGGGCTATGTTTGGTATCGCGCGCTACGCAGGTTTTTTCTTCGATATGGATCGTCGTGAAACGGTCTTCTTTAACGACACGCTCCGAAACCAGGATCGAATCCTCAAAGTTGTAGCCATTCCAAGGCATAAACGCAACCAACATATTTTGCCCTAAAGCCAATTCACCCATATCCGTAGATGGGCCGTCGGCCATAATATCGCCAGCATTAACAATGTCGCCAGGCTTTACCAGTGGCTTTTGGTTGATACAAGTATTCTGATTCGAACGGGTATATTTAATCAGGTTGTAAATATCAACACCCGGCGTCCCTGTTTCGGTTTCCGTATCGTTTACGCGCACCACGATTCTGGCCGCGTCAACCGCTTCAATTTTGCCGCCACGCGCGGCAACCACGGTTACGCCGGAATCTTTTGCAACCGTTCTTTCCATACCCGTACCCACCAATGGCTTCTCAGCCCTTAGCGTAGGAACGGCTTGACGTTGCATGTTTGAACCCATCAACGCACGGTTAGCATCATCATGCTCGAGGAACGGAATAATAGATGCCGCAACCGATACAATCTGCTTGGATGATACGTCCATATACTGCACTGTATCGGACATCGCTAAGGTAAATTCGTCTTTATGGCGGCATGACACCAAGCCTTCAACCAACGTGCCTTTTGCATCCACGGCCACACTAGCCTGAGCAATGACAAACTCGCCTTCTTCAATCGCAGACAAATAATCAACATGGTCGGTTACTTTGCCATCAACTACTTTTCTATAAGGCGTTTCCAGAAAACCATAATTATTGGTGCGCGCATAAACCGACAATGAATTGATCAAGCCAATGTTTGGCCCTTCAGGCGTTTCAATAGGACATACGCGACCATAATGCGTAGCATGTACGTCTCGAACTTCGAAGCCTGCACGTTCTCTTGCCAAACCGCCGGGTCCCAAAGCCGATACACGACGCTTATGAGTTACCTGGGATAATGGATTATTTTGATCCATAAACTGTGACAGCTGACTGGAGCCGAAAAACTCTTTTACCGCAGCAGAAACAGGTTTGGCGTTGATAATTTCCTGAGGCATCAAGCCTTCTGAATCGGCCAGCGTTAAACGTTCTTTAACCGCCCGCTCAACGCGAACCAAGCCCACACGGAATTGGTTTTCGATCATTTCACCAACCGAGCGTACGCGTCTGTTGCCTAAATGATCAATGTCGTCAACATTGCCGTTGCCGTTACGAATATCGATTAATTCTTTCAATACATCGATGATGTCATCTTT
>JANYKK010000361.1 GCA_025361585.1 Methylobacter sp.
ATTAAGACCAATATCCCGCTACAGCACGACATCATGAATGACAGCGCCTTTGCAGCGGGCGGACAAAACATCCATTATCTGGAAAAAAAGCTGGGGATTTATTAATAAGATTTAAAAGCTCACCACGAAGGCACGAAGAACACGAAGATTTATGTTTATTCTCGGTATATAGCTACGCATGCTCCATGCAGCAGCGTAGGGCGCCGTTGAGCGCTGAAGGTACGCCACGCACCCTAATCGCGACTACAAAACTTCGTGTTCTTCGTGCCTTCGTGGTGAATAATTAACCCATCACCGCCCCTCACATATCTTTCCGCATCATGCCCTGGCACCAAATTACCGTTATCACCAATGAAGACCTTGCACCCCGACTTGCCGATTTTTTCGACAATCTCGGGGCGGTGTCGGTTACCTATATGGATGCCGAAGACGAGCCGGTTTACGAACCGGCTATCGGCGAAACTAAAATATGGACTAATACCGAAGTCATTGCACTATATGAACTGGATGCCGAACCCGAGCTGATCAAAACCCTGGTTTACACCCAATTTAAGCCCGAACAATTGCGCAGCTGGAAGTATGAAGAAGTTGCCGACCAGGAGTGGGAACGCGCCTGGATGGAATATTACCAGCCGATGAAGTTTGCCGATAAACTCTGGGTTTGCCCGACCGACCAGGAGCAGTACGAGCAGGGCACTGTTTGCCTGACTCTCGACCCTGGCCTTGCCTTCGGCACCGGCACCCATCCGACCACCGCTTTATGCCTGGAATGGCTGGCTAGTCACGACTTGACCGGCAAAGCCGTGATCGATTACGGCTGCGGCTCCGGCATACTAGCTGTTGCTGCGATTTTGTTAGGCGCTAAACAGGCTCATGCAGTGGATATTGATCCGCAGGCCATCACCGCAACACAGAGCAATGCGTTGAAAAACAAGGTACAGGATAAAATCGCCTGCTACCTGCCTGAACAGTTCACCCCGCTTCAGGCAGACATCGTGCTGGCCAATATACTGGCAAAACCCTTGATCGATATGTCCGAGCAGATTTGCAACTTGGTTGCGCCCGGCGGCCAACTGGTTTTATCCGGCATATTGCATGAACAGGCCGACTCGGTGATGAACGCTTATCAGCCATACATAAGCTTCAACGCACCGGTACAGCAAGAAGACTGGATCAGGCTTGACGGCATCAAACGCTAACCCATTTGATCGCAAGATCGTAACCAACAGCGCTTTTTCGCGCTTCGGGCTGGTGATTGCTTCGCTGCTGTTGCTTGGACAAATAGTATATTTCGAAGGCATGCCAATCAGCCGTAACCCAGTATTCAGGGCCAGCCTGGAAAAACTATGCGGTCAACTTAACTGCCAACTGCCTGCCTACAAAAATCCGGCTGAGTTCGCAGTATTACAGGGCGTATTATCTGCATTGCCGGATCGTAGCCAACAATTCAGGGCGGTGTTCCGCAATCGGGCAGCGTTTGCGCAGCCCTACCCGAATTTGGAACTGACCTTGCTCGACTACGCAGAAAACCCGTTCGCCCGACGGATTTTTCGGCCGCAAGACTATTTAATCAACGCCCAAGCTGCAACGTCAGCCATGCGCCCTGATGCAACCGCCGCCATCAGCCTGAACATCGCCGCACCAAAAACCAAGGTCGGCGGTTACACTTTTAAACTTATTTATTAACCATGGCCCATCCTGAAATTTATTTAAAAAAGAACGAAGACAAGCGTCTACGCAAAGGTCATCTTTGGGTTTTCAGCAATGAAGTCGACACCAAGCGTTCGCCGCTGGAGCAGTTCAATGCTGGCGATCTGGTGCAGGTAAAAAGCGATGACGGCAAGGTGCTGGGCACCGCCTACATCAATCCGCAAGCCCTGATCTGCGCCCGGCTGCTGTCCAGAAAACCCAATTTGAAATGCGGCGTCAATTTCTTCAAAGAACGTCTGACCACCGCGCTGGCGCTACGCGAAAAGCTTTTCGACAAACCTTACTACCGGCTGGTTTTCGGTGAAAGCGACGGCTTGCCTGGCTTAGTCATCGACCGTTTCGGCCCGGTGCTATCGGTGCAAATAACCACCGCCGGGATCGATCAGCGCAAAGAGGCCTTGTTCGCCGCACTGCATGAACTGCTAAATCCCGAAGCCATTATCCTGAAAAACGATAACAGCCA
>JANYKK010000133.1 GCA_025361585.1 Methylobacter sp.
CTGGGCGCCCTAGCCCGTGGCGACCTGACCGAAACCATCACCAATGACTATCATGGCACTTTCGGACAACTCAAAGACAGCTCCAATACCACGGTAGAAAAACTCAAAGACATCATCCATCAAATCAAGGACGCGACCGACTGTATCAACACCGGAGCTAAAGAAATCGCTTCCGGCAACAATGACTTATCGTACCGCACCGAAGAGCAAGCTGCCAGTTTGGAAGAAACCGCCGCCAGCATGGAAGAGCTTACCTCCACTGTGCAACATAATACCGAAAATGCTAAACACGCCAACCAGCTTGTCATTGGCGCTGCCGAAATAGCCAGCCAAGGCGGAGTCGTAGTCGGTCAAGTCGTCACCACCATGAATGCGATAAAAGCATCCTCACATAAAATCGAGGAAATCATTACGGTGATCGACGACATCGCTTTCCAAACCAATATCCTCGCCTTCAACGCCTCCATACAAGCCGCTCACGCCGGACTACACGGACAAGGTTTTGCGGTTGTAGCCAGCGAAGTGCGCAACCTTGCGCAACGCGCCGCAGCATCGGCCGAGGAAATCAAAAGCCTGATTAAAGACTCGGTAGAAAAGATCGACGACGGCAGTAAACTGGCCGCCCAGGCAGGCACCACTATGGAAGAAATCCTCAGCGCTATCCATGGCGTCACCGGCATGATGTCGGAAATAACCGCCGCCTCAGTCGAACAAAGCGCCGGTATCGGGCAGGTTAATCAAGCTATCAGTCAGATGGATGATGTTACCCAGCAAAATGCCGCTTTAGTAGAACAAGCCGCCGCTGCCGCCGAATCGTTGGAAGAGCAAGCGCAAAATCTGGCCGTCACGGTAAGCGGCTTTAAGATAGACGACAAACCGGCCAGTCTCAACGTTCTTGGAAACAGCGTCATGGTTCTGCCGGAATTTCACCCGTCGCACCACCATCGGTCACATAAAGAACATATCATCTGGGATACCCGCAGAATTAACAGCGGCAATGCCTTGCATACAAATCCGCATGGAGCGGATTTGCACGCGTTGCGCCCAAAAGGTACCGAGCAGGGACAGCCCGGCATGAATCATGGCAACGTAGCATCAGCCAAGCCGAAACCGCAACTGCTGGCTGTTGCTAATGGCGATTGGGAGGAGTTTTAATCATGAACACTTTATATGCCGATCAAACTACCCATAACAACCTTATTCCTCACGAAAGAGTTATGACAAAAAAACTAAAAAAGACAGTATCGCACGTCAGGAAAAATCAAAATGCCTTAACTAAAAAACACAGCAAGACGCTGCAAATATTGCAAAAAAACGCGGACAAACTGCATGTTTTTAACGCTCAACTTACTCAACTAATCGATGCGATTCCAGATACCATTCTGCTCAAGGACAGAGAAGGACGAAAACTGATCACCAACAAGCTGACCAAGCAACTTTTTAAACTGCACGATCTTAACTGGTATGGCAAGACAATCCCGGCTCCAAGAGAAATACGCAGCAATCACCAACATGAACGGGTATCGTTGGAGCAAGAGCTACACTCTGCCTTGGAAAAACATCAGCTCAAGCTTTACTGCCAAATTCAGGTTGACGGCGACCGCCAAGCACTCGGTGCTGAAGCCCTGCTGCGCTGGGAGCATCCTCAATACGGACTGATACTCGCGGATCAATTCATCAGCATAGCGGAGCAAACCAACCTGATTCTGCCGATAGGCGCATGGGTGCTAAAAACCGCCTGTAAACAGCTTAAACTATGGCAAAGCGATCCGCTTAAAAAGGATTTATCACTCACCGTCAACATCAGCCCCCGTCAATTTAGCCATCCTGAATTCGCTGAACAGCTGCGCCAGATACTGGAAAAAACCGGCATCAACGCCGCACTGCTTAAACTGGAATTAACCGAAAGCCTGATGTTGCACGACATCACCAACACCATCGAAAAAATGGAACAGCTAAAACAGCTTGGCGTCCGGTTTTCAATGGATAATTTCGGCACAGGCTATTCTTCCTTGAGCCATCTAAAGAGATTGCCTATTGACCAATTAAAAATTGACCAGTTTCTGATGCGCGACATTGCCATCGCCAGCAGCGACGCGATGATCGTAAAAACCATCATAAACATGACCCATAAACTGGGCATCGATATGGTTGCAGGCGGAGTGGAAACCGAACAACAATTTTCTTGTTTAAAGCAGCTTGGCTGCTCCGCCTACCAAGGTTATCTGTTCGGCAATCCGATGCCACTGGATGAGTTTGAAAATTTGATTAGCGTAGCGTAACCGACACATCGAAGCGGCAAATGCGTAACATCAGTAAAGTCTTCTCGTTCCACGTAACGCGTTCACCGTTATACACAAGTGCCTGCGGAACACCGTCATTCTGGCAGGGATGCCGGAATCCAGTCACATGGATGTGAAAGTTCGGAGACCGCTGGTATCTATAAATAACACACGAAGTTCGAAAGTTACCGTCCATGGCGCTGGATACCGGCATAACCCACAGGGATGTGGGGAATGCAGATATTGCAGGAGCAAATATCTGTCCCTGCCGGTATGACGACTCTGGAACAATTTTGTGTATAAATGAAAAACTCCATCGTGGAAACAATTAAAAAATTCTTTCAGGAATAGGTCATGCCCACCAACAAATTCATAATCAGCAAACCCAAGCCATCAATCACCAAACTCCCCGAACAGGGCCAGAAAAAAACCGATTTCATTAACGACTTCAAACAATATTATGTCCATTTGCTGGGCAGGGACGAAAACTGCCGCTCGCCGTATTATGCAGGGGAAGCCTTATCGCAGGCGATTCGCGACCGCTTAATGGAGCACTGGAAAACCACCCATCAAACCTACAAAAACAATGACTGTAGACGCGGCTATTACCTGTCCATGGAATTCCTGATGGGCAGGACGTTGAGCAACGCGATGCTTAATCTGGGCGTGACCGATACGGTGACTCAAGCCATGTATGACCTCGGCATTGCGATTGAAGAATTAATCAGCAGCGAACAGGATGCGGGGTTGGGCAATGGCGGCTTAGGCCGACTTGCCGCCTGCTTTATCGACAGTTGCGCTACCTTGCAACTGCCGGTTATCGGTTATGGCTTGCGTTACGAATACGGCATGTTCACCCAAACTATCGTTAATGGCGAACAGGTTGAAAAGCCCGACCATTGGCTGCGTCACGGCAACGTCTGGGAAATTGAGCGCCTGGAATATTCGCATTCGATCAAATTCGGCGGCCACACCGAAATCCAAACCGACGAAAACGGCAAGCAGCGGCATTGCTGGATGTCCACCAGTCATGTGCTGGCCGTGCCTTTCGATACGCCGATACCCGGCTATAAAAATGGAACCGTTAATTCGTTACGGCTGTGGAAAGCGGTGGCTACCGAAGAATTCAACCTGGATGAGTTTAATGCCGGGGATTATGCCGAAGCCGTCGCGGCAAAAAATACCGCCGAAAATATCACCATGGTGCTGTACCCCAATGATGCCAATGAAAACGGCAAAGAACTAAGATTACGGCAACAATATTTCCTAGCTTCCGCCAGTTTGCAGGATGTCATTGCCCATTGGGTAGGCGGCATACACGGCAATGATTTCAGCCACTTTGCCGAAAAAAGCTGCTTCCAGCTAAACGACACCCATCCGAGCATTGCGATAGCCGAGTTGATGCGTTTATTAATGGACATGCACGGTTTAACTTGGGATCAAGCCTGGGCCATCACCAAAAACACCATGGCTTACACCAACCACACCTTATTGCCCGAAGCGCTGGAAAAATGGCCGGTTAGCTTGATGCAACGGCTATTGCCACGCTTGATGGAAATCATTTTTGAAATCAATGCCCGCTTTATGGCTAAAGTGGCGATGCGCTGGCCCGCCGATAGCGAACGCTTAATCAGGATGTCGATCATTGAGGAAGGCGATCAGCAACGGGTAAGAATGGCCCATCTGGCCATAGTCGGCAGCTTTTCCGTGAACGGCGTTGCCGAGCTGCACTCCCAGTTATTGCGACAGGACTTATTCAGCGACTTTTACGCCTTATGGCCGCATAAATTCAACAACAAAACCAATGGCGTGACACCACGGCGCTGGCTAGCCGCCTGCAATCCCGAGTTGGCAAGCCTGATAACGGAAACGATAGGCGACTCATGGATTACCGATTTATCGCAATTGAAAAAACTGGAACCCTATGCCGACAATGCCAAGTTCCGGCAACGCTGGCGGGCTATCAAACAAGCCGCAAAACAGGGGTTGATCGACTATAAAAACAACAAGCATGACTCGGAACTGCATTTAAATGTCGATGCGATATTCGATGTGCAGGTTAAGCGCATTCATGAATACAAACGGCAACTGCTCAATGTGTTGCATGTGATCCATCTTTATAACTGCATCAAAAAAGGCGACACAGACCGAGTGCCGCGTTGCGTATTAATCGGCGGCAAAGCGGCTCCCGGTTATCGCATGGCGAAAAAAACCATCAAGCTGATCAATAATGTCGCCCAGATTATCAATTCTGATCCCGACGTGGGCGACAAATTGACCTTGCTGTTCTTGCCGGATTACCGCGTTTCGGCGATGGAAAAAATATGCCCCGGCGCTGACTTGTCTGAACAAATATCCACTGCTGGCAAAGAAGCGTCAGGCACCGGCAACACGAAACTGATGATGAACGGCGCGATTACCATCGGCACCCTGGATGGCGCGAACATTGAAATCCGCGAAGAAGTGGGCGATGAAAATTTCTTCCTGTTTGGCTTGACCGAAGAGCAAATTGAAGCAAGACGCCCCCATTACGATCCGCTTGAAATGATCGATCAGGATGAAGACTTGCAACAGGTCATGCACCTACTGGAGTCCGGTCATTTTAACCAGTTCGAGCCGGGCATATTCGATGACCTGATCAACTCGATAAAAAGCCCGCACGACCCCTGGATGACCATTGCCGATTTTCGAAGTTTTATCGATGCCCAAAAACGCGTTGAAGACGCTTATCGGGACAAAAACCATTGGACCAAAATGAGCATCTTAAATTGCGCGAACAGCGGCAAGTTTTCTACCGACCGGACGATTGGCGAATACAATCGGGATATTTGGAAATTGGAGCCACAGTCACCGGTAAAGGGTAAATAACAAGAAACCTCAGCCAACACTATTATGTATGCCCCGTAGCTCTAGTCCTTTGAGTACACAGATATCAATACAACGCGTCATCCCGGCAGGGAGTGCCGGGATCCAGATGCCATGGATGGCAAGCCTGTACTGAATAACGATAATGCGATTTTTGTTGATACCTATTGAGTAAGTGTTAAACCACACTTTTAATCATACCCACGCAACCATTTGACCACCTACCTTAAAAGTAATTACAATGTAAGCTCTATTTTTAAGCAAAAAAGAGGACTCGAACATGGCGCATTTAATCAAAATCGGAAACTCCCAAGGTATCAGGATTCCGCAACCGCTTATCAAACAAGCCAATCTTCAAGACCAAGAGTTTGAAATTCACGTGGTCGATAACGGCTTATTAATCAGCCCGATAAAAAAAACCAGACAAGGTTGGAAAGAGGAATTTAAAAGTATTTCAGCCGCTCAAATTAAGCAAGATTTTGATGAAACCCATAGCAATCTTGATCATAGCGCAGAACTTGCCACCGGCGAGGCGTGGGAATGGTAGTCAATCGGTTCGACGTTTACCTAATCGAACTTGACCCAACTATTGGCAGTGAAATTAAAAAAACCAGACCCTGCATCATCGTTTCACCCAATGAAATGAATTGCCTAAAAACTGTTTTAATCGCCCCCATGACTACCAAAGGATTTCATGCGCCCTCAAGGGTTGAGCTTCAATTTCAAGATAAGACCGGGCTTGTTTTGCTAGATCAATTGAGATCGGTCGATAAGTCCAGGCTGGTTAAAAAGCTGGGCACTATAGAGGCTAAAACGCAAAAAATGATTGCAGCAACTTTGGTTGATATGTTTGAGATGTGAAACCCAACAGAGTATGATCTTTCGGCACTTCAAAGAAGCCAACGGCTTATTTTTCTACTGAATGAAAACAATAACTCAGTCCAGTAAAAAATTAGCCTGTTTCAACTGACTATTCGGTTCAGTATCAGTGGTTTCGTCTTTTAAATTAACCCCCGAAAGCTGTAATTTTTCGGCCTCATTGATTAAATACAACAACTTTTTTAGCGCCTGCTGATAACTCAGCCCGTTTTCATGAATATTGGAAATGCAATTGCGCTCGGCATCGGTGCTGATGCCTGATCTGGCCTGATAGGTAAAATAAATCCCCATGCTGTCGGGCGAACTCAAACCGGGACGTTCACCGATCAATACCATGCACAATCTGGCTGCATAGCGTTCCGCGATAGCATCGCCAATCGCTACACGCCCGTGCTTTACCAGACACACCGGCGGCAATCTGTAGCCCTTTTGTTGCAGTTCGGGCAGCAATAAACTCAGGAACGGTTCAGCGTGATGTTCAATGGCTGTAGACGATAAACCGTCGGCAACAACGACCACCGCATCAAACGGGATGGATACGCTGTGCTGCAAACAGGCCGTAGCCGATGTACTTAACAAGCGTCCCAGATCGGGGCGCTGCAAATACACCGACTGATTTTCCGCTTGGGTTTGCAAAGTCAGCGTTTGATAACTCTGGGCATTCAAGCGTTGTTCGAGTTCTGCAAAATCCAGCGGGATGTTGACCGCGTCGCGGGCCAAGGCATGCGCCAGCTGAAAATCCAGGCAGGCGCGGGTCGGCAGGCTGACTCCCGCCCGTCCCAAAGCGATACGCGCCGGGGTGAATTGTTTCAGGCTATGCCAGGGATCTTGGGCAAGCGTCGGTTCGTTATCGTTACTCATCGCGTTACTCGCTCAGTTTTTGTTAAGAAGTTAAATAAAGTTCTGATTAGCAAGATACTTCAGCCAGCCAAAAAAGTTCGTCATTCCGGCAGGGATGCCGAAATCCAGAGCCATGGATGGTAGTCTCCGCCAAGTGTTCTGCCACTTGAAGTTAAGGATTCATGCATTCACATCCATGTGACTGGATACTGGCATCCCTGCCAGTATGACGGTGCTAGCTAAGGTTCCTTGCTAATACGAAGGAAGTTTAAACAACGCTGGTACATCAGCCAGCTGTTGCAATTGATTTTCGGCATTAAAAATCCCATGTTGTTGCAGCCATCGTTCAAACTCGGGCGCGGGGCGCAGTCCCAGCACTTGGCGCAGATAAAGCGCGTCATGGAAAGAGGTGGACTGATAATTGAGCATCACGTCATCAGCGCCGGGAACGCCCATAATAAAGGTGCCACCGGCAACAGCCAATTGGGTCAGCAGCATATCCATATCATCCTGATCGGCTTCGGCGTGGTTGGTGTAGCAGACATCGCAACCCATCGGCAAGCCCAGCAGTTTGCCGCAGAAATGATCTTCCAAACCGGCGCGGATAATCTGTTTGCCGTCGTAAAGATATTCCGGGCCGATAAAACCGACCACGGTATTGACCAGCAACGGTTTGAATTTCCGCGCAACTGCATAAGCCCTGGCTTCGCAGGTTTGCTGATCCAGTCCTTGATGGGCATTGGCGGACAGCGCGCTGCCTTGCCCGGTTTCAAAGTACATGCAGTTATCGCCCAGCGTTCCCCGACCCAATTCCAGAGCGGCAAGATGCGCTTCCTGTAATAAATCCAGGTTGATGCCGAAGCTGTCATTGGCTTTTTGAGTCCCTGCAATCGATTGAAACACCAAATCAACAGGTGCGCCCTGCTCTATGGCTTTCAGTGTCGTCGTTACATGCGCCAGCACACAGGATTGCGTCGGTATTTGGTAGCGTTCTATCACATCATGCAGCATGTGCAACAAACGCGAGGTCGCTTCAAGATTGTCGGAAGCCGGGTTAATGCCGATAACCGCATCGCCGCAACCGTACAGCAAGCCGTCCAGCAGGCTGGCGGCGACACCGGCCGGATTGTCGGTAGGATGGTTGGGCTGCAACCGCGTGGACAGGCGATTTTCCAGGCCGATCGTATTCCGAAAGCGGGTAACAACACGGCATTTTTTAGCGACCAGAATCAAATCCTGGATACGCATAATTTTGGATACAGCCGCCGCCATTTCCGGCGTGACGCCAGGGGCTACAGCGGTTAGCGCTGCTGTTGTCGCCTGCTCAGACAGCAGCCAGTTGCGAAAATCGCCAACGGTCAGGTGACTGATGGCCGCAAAAGCCGCATTATCATGCCCGTCGATAATCAAACGGGTAACTTCATCCTGTTCATAAGGCACCAGCGCTTCATTAAGAAACCGTTTTAACGGCACATCGGCAAGCACCCACTGGGCGGCGACCCGCTCAAGATTATTGACGGCAGCCACACCGGCCAAATAATCACCCGAACGTGCCGGAGTAGCTTTCGCCATCAGGTTACGCAAGGTTTTAAAATCGTAACCCTGCTGGGTGATGTGTATTTTGTACATGATTGACGTATCCAGAGATTTTCGGAATGCTCAAGATAGCATTATGGATGGTGTTCCAGTTCTATTGATAGCCTTAAATTTGGCATCATGCCTTGGTGCCGAATAAAACCAGTCACACGTCCTAGTGTTTAGGATAAAAATCATCATCGGTTATATCATCGAGTACCCAAGGGCACGTTATTTCAAATGTATTGATGTTTAACCCTGATTTTTTAGCCGCCTTTACTCTAGCCAGGTCGTAAGCATTACTTAGGATATTTTCCAATTTTTGTTTTAGACTTTTGTTTTCTTTTAATACATGTCCATATTCTTTACGCTCTTCTTGAATCATCAATTTCCAGCTTTTTTTCCTTTTTGCCGGTTGGTGCTTCCATTTCAAAAGATAAACTAACAACAAAGTTAACCGTCTTTCGATTTCCTGCTCTTCACATCTTCCCTTGGTTTGTAGTTCCTTGATTAAATTTGGTACGTCTAACTTATCAAATTGACCTTTCTTTAATAGCTTGATCTGCTCTCGCGCCCAGCTGTAAAAATCCTTCATGTATTTAGTCATTTTTATACCAGTTAGTTTTTACATTGCACTTATATACTCAACACGGGCACAGATTGCGGCTTTTTCCTCCTCTCTTGGGAACCCGTAAACCGTGACGATTTACAGTAATGGTAATTACCTTAAATGACAGCATGATTAATTTTTTTCCTTTTATATTGATTATTTTTCTCCTGTTCTGGTTTTAAGATTGCCTGCCCGACCACATCGATCCTAATCCTACACAACTCTGGAAAATTCATAGAGCTGTAAATCACCTGCCAACACGCAAATTTTATACATTTCAACAAACTACATTATTCATCTCTTTTAATGCTTATACGCGGAAATATTCATGTCATCTTAAAGAAATATCCACGTAATAAAATCACCCTATTCTGGCCACTCCCTCAATATCCCTTGACGATCTTCCCGATCTTTGTTGATTCAATAGTATGGTATTCGATATGAAACGTAACAAGATATTTAAAAACATCAGTCAGGATAAATTACTAGGACATAAGCAATGTATTGCTTTCCATGAAGCAGGGCATGCGGCGGCAATTTACTTAAATAACAAAGCCAGGAATCTTCCTCCAACTTTTTTTCAAATCCTGCTTAAAGATTTAAACAGCATGTCTGAAGAAAGTATCATGGTTTATCAAGTTGATTGTATTGCACGAGTAAAAGGAGGCCGGTCAATCAAGTCATTGCCCTATTCTACCGATACCTTGGCACATGACCATCATCATACAATGGGAGCTTTAATAAAGGATCATATCGTCGCCTTTGAAGTAGATATCATTAATCTACTTATAGGCCCATTGGCCGAGGCTAAATATATTGCTCGTACCGATGATGAGTTGTTTAATCATAAATTAGTCGATCTGGAAGCCTTGAGAAATTACGGCGGTAGTTCCGACCTTGAAATGGCCTACGAATATTTACAATGTTTTTCCGCCTGCAAACAACAGCAGAACAAAAAACTGGATGAATTGTTTGACGTAGCATTTGATTTCATAAATGACCGGGCAAACTGGGCAGCCATTACCAAGCTAGCTAACTACATTCTCGATAGCAATAAAAACATTATTGACTGTGAAGAGGTGGTTTTACTGCTTGAACAAAAGAGCATCGCTTGAATCCTAAAGAATCGGTTAACCAAAGCGTTGTAACTGAAATATTTGAAACCATATAGGGCGCCCGGCCGGTCGCCCCTACGGTATCAAATTCAACTGTTTTTTTAGGTTACGGGCAAATACTTAAACAAAGATTGCGGATCATCACTTCCTCATCCGCCTGGATAATCAGCACCGGCTTGTGACCGGCCAGGCCGATTTCGTTAACGCCTAAAAAGTTGGCCGCCTTGTCCAAAGCAAACCCCAGAAATCCCAGTGGCGCGCAGATTTTCTCACGGACTTCGGCAGAATGCTCACCGATACCGCCGGTAAAAACCAGCGCATCGATACCGCCTGCCTTGGCTGCAAAACCACCTATCGCCGCCCTCACCTGACGACAAAAATACTCGACAGCGAATTTTGCGTTGTCACTGCTGCTGGAAAGCAGTTCATTCATTTGGGAACTTTCACCGGTCGATAACGCCAACAGTCCCATCTGATGAAACACCACGTCGCTCAATTCCTCAGGACTATAGCGTTTTGCCAGTTCCAGCATTACGCCGGGATCAAGGTCGCCGCTACGGGTTCCCATCGGGATGCCGCCCGCCGGAGTGTAGCCCATTGTGGTGTCCACGGATTTCAGGTTTTCCAGCAGACAAAGACTCGCGCCGCTGCCCAAGTGCGCGACGACTACTTTTTTATAAGCCACGTCGCCCAACATCCAGGTAAGCATTTTGGCAATGTAGGCGTAATTGAGTCCATGGAAACCGAAACGGTACAAACCTAGCTCGTTTGAAATCGGCAGCCGTTTGGCCAACTCGGGCATCGTGGCATGAAAAGCCGTATCGAAGCAGACGACTTGCGGCGCATCGAAACGTTGCAGACATAAATCCAGCCCCAGCAAATTGCCTAGTAAATGCAGCGGAGCAAGATGGATCAGCTGTTCCAGCCGGGAGCGTTCGACAGCATCAACCCGTCTTGCCGGATCGCTAATATCGCCGCCATGCACAAAACGATGTCCCACCAGCTCCGGCACCTCTCCGGCCAGATCGTGCAACAGCTGGTCGAACGCTTCCTGTTGGTCGCGCACATGCTCATAGCGGAAATTCCGCCGCGTACCGTCAGCGGAAAACAGGCTCGCCTTGATCGACGACGAGCCGCTGTTGATGGTTAGGACTGAGCGGTTCAATACGGCCATAGCCAGTTATCCACTTCAGGCAAATCAGTGCCGTGCTCGTAAGCGTAATTGCGGCATTCAATCTGCTTGTCGCGCATATTTTCCTTCACATGCGCGCCCGCCACCCGCAAAGCCGGAATACGATTAATCGCATCGATGACTA
>JANYKK010000386.1 GCA_025361585.1 Methylobacter sp.
AGGTCTTCATGAACTCAACCAAACTATAGCCTTTTTGAAATTGTACTTTGTTTTTCATGACCTTACCCTTATTCAAATGTTGCTAACATCAGTATAGTCTTTTTTGTGATTTTGGCTGTTCTTTATGGGTAATCAGGAAAAACTATGACGATGGTGGAAAATATGTAGGTGAATTTAAAAATGGTTTACGAGATGGGAAAGGCACATATATTAATGAGTCTAATCATTCTTCTGAAAAATATATCGGTGAATGGAAAAACGATCTCAAGGATGGTAAAGGTACAGACACTTTATGGTCTGGTAATATCAGTAAAGAACTTGTCGGTGAATGGAAAAACAACAAGCCTATTGTCGGTCATTGGGAAGACATCGGCACTGACAAAGGCGTTCGCTGAAGCAGCCGCATTAAGAAACAAGCCGCCCCGTTCAACTAATTCAGGAATAGAACCGTAGGGCGGTTTCGCGCCAGCAAACCGCCACACACGCAAAACGCAGACATCGGCCAATCGAAATTGAGGCGGATTGCCTAGCGGCGAATCCACCCTACACCTTATAGCGTTATATGGGACAATGAAAAAGTTAAGTGTCATTGTCCGACACGAATTTTGCACTCCGCGAGTCGCGTAACGATTGCCACGCCCCCATTCCATTGCAAACGAGGCGAACGCTCGTCCGAGACGGTCGCAGGAGATTTGCTCCATTCATAGAGGAGGTAAACACGTTCTCAAAGTCATCCTGTTCGGCCCGGCTCCCATCTGGTGGCCAATAGGCTAAGAAAAAAGAATAGGAACGCAGATGGACAGTTCTAAGGATCTTTTCACCTATTCCGCGCGCTCGAAAAAGGATATGACCAACTCTGTGAATTGATGGCTCAACTAACAATTTGCCTGACGATTCGCAGCGTTGGTCAAGTTTACACTCATCAACTTCTTCCGGATAGACAAGCTGAACAAAGAGCTGGACAGAGCGTCCCAATCGATCATGTTTGCCTAAAATATATGGAGGAGACGTCCCAGCTCCTTTCGGTCGAGCGATTCATGAATACGTGATGAGTTGTAGCTCATTTTGAGCAGCCATCGTTTCAAGAGATGGTAGTTGTACTCAAACTGAACCTCCTCGTCACGCTTTCGAATATTGATGAAGGTTGAGTCGAAGAGATTGCAGATATAGCTGTCAAGCTCCGACAACGTAACGTTATTGCACTGTGCGCAGACGTCGCGAATTTGCGGTTCAGCAGGAATGTCTCGTTGCAACCGTGCAAGCCGGAAAAAGCTTCGGGTTTGCTCGTTGGCTGCATAGAGTCGCTTATGTAGCGCAGCAGGCCACAAGTGCTCTTTGTGATGGTTGCGGGCTCTTTGCAGTATGAGCAGATCGACGATTGCATTTTTACGCCCAACGTAATATATACGACACTGATTGTCGTATAAAAAATCTAACCTGTCGTATATTATTCATAAAGCTATCTAATTATTTGTTTTATTGAGCCAACTGTACAGCAACAGGACATGACGCACAAACAAATACGACAACATCAACCCACCCAAAAAATCACCGCCAAACAGGCTAACGCCAATTGTACCCCGAATTGTAACCGCGTATATCAGCCAACATTTTTAACCCCAGCATCAACCAATGCCGCCATTGCCATCGCCCCGCTTTGACCGCTGCCATTCAGCCCTTGAATAACGCTATGCTGGTTTTGCGGCGGTTGATTTTGACTGACTTTCCACTTGCCGATTAATCGGGTGATAACCATTTCAATACCGACCACAGCCTCAAGCAGCTTTTCGGTAAAATCCTCCGGCGCATCTGACACCGCCCACGGCTCGGGAAAAGCCGCTTCATGTTGCTGTGTTAACGCTTCCATCTGGGTGCGAACCCAAGCAGCGTCATCGATGATCCGCAAAGAACCGTAGGCATGAACTACCGCGTAGTTCCAGGTCGGAACCACCTTCCCTGCTTCCTGTTTAGTCGCATACCATGACGGGCTGATATAAGCGTCCGGGCCGTGGAATATAGCCAGCGTTTCAACATCCGCTGCAAGGTCGCACCAGAGCGGATTGGCCCGCGCTATATGGCCGCGCAACACGCCAAACGGCTCGGGCATTTCTTCAAGATGCAACGGAATGTGATTGGCGTTAATGCCGTTTGAATCTAGCGTTACCAATGTCGCCAATGGTCGGTTGCGAATCAGCTCGCGCATGGCCTCAATATCGGGCTGTTCAAACTGTGCTGGTATGTACATTCGTCTACTCGGAAATAAGCACTTCGCTAATTTGAATAACCGGTTCTATGTCGGTGTAATTGGGCATATCGCCTTGCAGCGCTTCGGCATGCGGCATGAAAGCGGCCATGAAGTCTTCAGCCGAATTAAACAGGAAGTGGCACATGGCGATATAGGCGGCATCCGTTCCCGGCATTGCGCCGCCCAGCCCGCGCTCGACTGAAACGCCCTTGAACCCGGAGTGGGTGCTCAAAAGTCCAATCGACATCGGCATGTGCGTGCCGATGTAATAGTCCATATCGAACCGCGCGCTTGGGTTGTTGGGGTAGAGAATGCTGATTTTTGTCATGAAGGTTCCGTTAGTGATGACCGGGGAGTCGCTATTTTTGCGAAAGCTTTTATGGGCATCCCTGCCCAACAAGCAGCAAAAACTACGCGACCGCTCATGCCTGCGGCTGCCCCAGCCGTCCTGCTTCATTCGTTGGATACCCAGCAAGGGGTATCCAA
>JANYKK010000387.1 GCA_025361585.1 Methylobacter sp.
GTTATAACCAGATAAGGGTCTTTATCCAGATGCAGGAAGGGGGTTAATTTATTAATACGCTCGGTAATATTTCTGCGTATCTTGACTCTACTCTCCGAAGAAATATTGGTTGAAAAGAATATTTTTTCGTCGTTGAAATAAAAGGCAAATAATGCTTTCCTGAACAGGGATGGTATAGGAATGCCTCCTTCGCCGTGGTAAGCCGTGACCATGCTGGGATCAGAGCCGGCAATTCCTACGATGTTGAGCTTGTTGGGGACGATGGCATAGTCGAACTTCTCCTGTCCGTAATAAATGTCCGGGTGTTCGACGCTGAAGCCCACATCGGAGTGCATGTTTAAATCGCGTAAATACCAGACCAGAGGTTTATCTGCATCTTGCGCGGCGGGAGTAACGGCAGCGCCATAGCCGTGGGTATAACGCAAATGGATGTTTTCCCAGTTTTGCGCTTCAGGCGGTAGCTTCGAAACGTTGATTTCCCTGGCGGCCAGATCAACCTGCCGGGTATGGTCGAGAATAAAATAGCGATCTTCATCGACAGACAGGATTTTGTAATAAGGCCTTATTTCTTGTAACTGCTTATAGCTGTCAATGATGTATTCCCGATCCCATACCGGAATATTTTCAAAATGCTTTTGCGAACTCCATGCTTCAATATCCTTGGTCGCATCCAGCTTAATCGTCATATCGACCGTCTTGATATTCTTCAAATCGTAAGCCGCCAGCGTCGCATCGATATTATGCTGCATCAGCGACTTATTCGATTTGACCGGATTCGGATTGACGATATATTTTTGGATTAAATCCGGGATAAATTGAATCTTCGGCAAACCCGCGACGCACAGGAACAGGGTCAGCGATATTAAAAACGGCGCTTTTACCCGGTGTTTTTCTGAAAAAATAAACAGGCCTGCCGCTATCGCAGTCGCCACGAAGGTAATAATTTCCAGCCAAATCAGCGGCAATTGATAGCGTATTTCAATGAAGCCGGGGCCATAAAAAACCGGCTCGTGCGTATCGGTATAAAGTAGTGTAAAGCGATCCAGCATAAATCCCCAGACCACAAAAGCAACGACAAAGCCGATCAGCACGGTGAGATGAACCTTTGCGCCCAACGGGAACTCGGAGTTTTCATCGGGTATAAAAACATGTTCCAGCCAATATAAAATACCGACCATGCAGAAGATCAGCGAAGCGGTGGTCAGTAATTCCTGCTGGATCAGCATGTAGGTCGGATAAGAAAGCATATAAAAGCTGACATCCTTGCCGTAAACCGTTTCGGTTACGCCCGAATCGCTGCCGAAAAAGTACAGCAGTGTCGATTCCCATTGATGATAGAAGGGGATGGCGATAAATATGGCCAGAATCAAGGCAATTGGTGTATATACCATTGCCGAACCGTTCATAAAAGTGTCGGCAAAGCGCTGGAAACGTCGGCGTTTATCGATGTTGCTAAGCAGCTCATCAGCCGGATTGATGCCCAGATAGCGCGAGGCGATCCAGAAATGAAAAAAGAAAATAGCAAAGAACACCAGCGTAACGCCGCCGGAAAGAAAGAACTTGTAAAGCAGCCGTAGCCAAAAATAGGCTTCAAGTTTTAATGACTCGTACCACCATAAGTCGACAAACAAATCGAGAAATACGAAGTAGAAAGCGACATACGAAATGACGGCGATAGCGAGTGTCGCCCCAATCAGCGCGGGTAAAAACTTCAGGTTCCGCATAGTGTCCTCTTAAATAGAAAATGTTTTTGACGGATTCGTTTGGTGCATTTTTTAGATTCCAGCGACTCAATCCAACGCACACTTTTATTTGTATTCTAACACCCAATAAAATGTTCGTAATGATTTAGGCATTATGGCCGTTTTAGTTTGACCGCCCTGATCCCGACGCTGCCTGCGGCCCGTTTTTGTAAATCCAGCGCCGGGGAGTCGCTATTTTTGCGAAAGCTTTTATGGGCATCCCTGCCCAACAAGCAGCAAAAACTACGCGACCGCTCATGCCTGCGGCTGCCCCAGCCGTCCTGCTTCATTCGTTGGATACCCAGCAAGGGGTATCCAA
>JANYKK010000397.1 GCA_025361585.1 Methylobacter sp.
AGACCCGGAAACTATTGCCACCGCGATACGCATCGGCAATCCGCAATCTTGGGATTTTGCCTGGGCCGCGCAAAAAGAGTCCGGCGGCTGGTTCGACAAGTTCACCGACGAGCAGATTTTAGCCGCGCAAAAAATGCTGTCCCAGTATGAGGGCATTTTTTGCGAGCCTGCTTCGGCGACCTCATTGGCCGGAGCCTTGCAGGACATCGGTTCAGGAAAAATCCCCGAGGGCAGTAAAATTGTCTGCACCTTAACCGGTAACGGCTTAAAAGATCCTGATACCGCTATCTCGCAATGCGCCGCTGCACATCCGGTGACCATTGAAGCCAGCCTGGATGCGGTTAAGCGGGCTATTTTGGATTGTTTGTGAAAAAAATGGAACACGGATGACGCAGATTTTACTGATAAACACAGATGAAAACTTGCATAGTCTGAAGTAGATGCGTTGGAATGGTGAGTTGTTAATGACGAATAACTACGAGTCGACCTACGAAAATGGTATTCGTAAATGGTGCGTGAATGCGCTCTTCTTGTTTTGGTTATATGTGTAGTTTACACTTACTTGTAGATAGTCATTTTTCAGGAGATGCGTTATGACAGCCGTGACATTTGATACGCTTAAGTTCGTTGAAAAACTAAAATCCGCTGGTGTACCCGAAGAACAAGCCAAAGCAATGTCGGAAGCTTTTCGTGATGCAACCGGAGAAGCTGATTTAGCAACCAAGCGTGATCTTAAAGATACTGAATTAAAGCTAGAGGCACGTATTGATAAGCTTGATACTCGTATAGGGGGGGAGTTGATGCTTGTAAAATGGATGTTGGGCGTTATTATTGCGGCTGAGGCTATGCCATGGTTTGTTAAGCTATTTACATAGCCTTGTAACACGGTAAGGCGCAATTTGTAGGGCGTCAATAGCGTAGCGAATATGATCAAATAATCTAAAGCCGACAAAAGTCGGCTTTTTTATTGGGAGTTCCATGTATTATCAAGGCGTAAAAAAATCCATTGTTACCCGTCCCGTTCCCAAAAAACGCGCTAACTTGGGCGAAATGCATCCGGTATTGGAACGCATCTTTTTAGCCAGGGGCTTAACATCTACAGCCGAACTTGACCGGACGCTGGCGAAACTTCCGTCGCCCTGGCTGTTATCGGGTATGGAGGCTTTGGTCGGCCATTTAATCGTGGCGATCAATGAGCAACAACGTATTTGCATTGTGGCCGACTTTGATGCCGATGGCGCAACCAGTTGTGCCGTAGCTATCAAGGGCTTGCAATTGCTGGGAGCTGGGCATGTATCGTTCGTTGTGCCGAACCGGTTCGATTACGGTTACGGCTTGACGCCCGAAATCGTCGATCTGGTTCAGCTGCAAAAACCCGATGTCATTATTACCGTGGATAACGGCATATCGAGCATGGACGGGGTTAGAGTTGCTAAAGACCTGGGCATAAAAGTCCTGATTACCGATCATCATTTGCCGGGGCATGAGCTGCCTATGGCAGATGCAATCGTAAACCCTAATCTGGTCGATGATAAGTTTCCTAGCGGCGCATTAGCCGGTGTCGGCGTTATGTTTTATGTGCTGATGGCGTTAAGGAGCCGGTTACGGGAGCAGAAATGGTTCGAGAAAAATCAGGTTCAAGAGCCGAATCTAGCCCAGCTGCTTGATTATGTCGCCTTAGGTACGGTCGCCGATGTGGTGGCGCTGGATCAGATCAACCGGGTCTTGGTGCATCAGGGATTGTTGAGAATACGCACGGGCCGGTCGCATCCAGGGATCAATGCGCTAATCGAGGTATCGGGCAGAAAACCTGAAGCTATTTTCGCTACCGATTTGGGTTTTGCGCTGGGCCCCAGGCTTAATGCAGCCGGACGCATGGATGACATGTCGCTGGGGATTCAATGCCTGTTGAGCGATGATCCGGCACTGGCCAAACAAATGGCGCTGCAACTCGATGAGCTGAACAACGACCGGCGCGAGATTGAAGGGCAAATGAAAAACGAGGCCATGGCTTTGTTACGTGAAATGAAAAGCCTTGATGAACACCATTTACCTGCGGGTGTCTGCCTGTTCGACACAAACTGGCACCAAGGCGTTATCGGCATTTTGGCATCTCGGATTAAAGATCAATTGCATCGCCCGGTTGTGGCTTTCGCCCCTGCCGGAAAAGATGAGATAAAAGGCTCCGCACGTT
>JANYKK010000400.1 GCA_025361585.1 Methylobacter sp.
TGTTCATACAGATCAAATTTATCAGTGCTGTGTTGAGAAAAAAGTTCGGCGATGCTGAATGACATTAGTTACCTCAAAAAAATTAAACGCTTTTGCCGCTGAAAGCAGGCAGGACTATTAAAGAACACATCACTGTGAAAGTAAGGCCAATAGCCAATACTAAACCCATGCTTGCCATGCCCTGATGAGCGGTGAAAGCAAGGCTGGAAAAACTGCACAAGGTGGTTATGGAGCTAAAAATAATGCCTCGTGTGGTGCTGCTTTGCAGCAGGTTTTCATCTTCACCAGAACTGGAATGATGTCTGTGCATGATCAGGATACTGCTGTCGATACCCATGCCCAGCAGCAAGGGCAGGGCGATGATATTGGCGAAATTGAAAGGGTTGTCCAGCAATACGTTGGTTGCGCCGGTAAGCAAAGCGGCAAGCAACAATGGCATGATAATCAACAGGGTTTTTCTGACGTTTCTGTACATTAGTAATAATAACACCACAATGGCAATAAAAGCACCGCTGAAGGCTTTAATAAATGCCTTGACTATCGCATCGCCCCCGGCCTGATTGATTATTGGTAGGCCGGAAACCGTATTGTCGACGGCTTGCACCTGGGTGACGAATTCTTTCAGATTATCGGGTTGGTTTTGGTCTTTTTCAGGCGTGATCAGAACTCTATGAAGCCCGGTTGCGCTGATCCAGTGCGATCTTATCTCCGACGGCAAATCGTCCAACCCGAACGGCATTGCGGTCAGGCTGGTTCTAAGGCGCTCTATAGTAAACGGCAGCAGGCCCAGGATATTTTTTTCCAGTTGTATGTAATCGGCAGCCGGAGTTTGGGAGGCGTCCGCCTGTTTCATGAACGCTTCGATGCGCTGTTGTAACTGCTGCAAGGTTTGCTGTGGCACATTCGGGGACTTTTCAACAATGGCTTTTTTCAGCGCCTCGTTGAATTTAATCAATGCGGCCTGTTGGTTGGCGGTATCGAGTGTGTTGTCGAAGTTTTTAAGTTGCCCGCCCAGCATCAGATTCAAGTCTTCAATAGTCGCCAGTTTTTCGTCTTGGTCTTTAGCTACAAAACTCGCCAAGCTGATCGTTTCGTGCACAGACGACTGCTGAGTCAGTTGACTGGTGATTTTACCCACTGCTTCAAAACTGTTTACCAATGCAGTCAGCGCAAACGGGGAATCGGTCTTAGACTTTAACAGCTCTTTAATGGTTACCACCGATTCGCTGTTTGGGTCTCTCAAGTTGATAGGGTTGTAATCAAAGGTGAGATCGAGCAATACAAAGCAGGCACCGATGCCCAGCAATATGGATACGATTTTGATGCCGGTTGAAAAGCGAAACGGAAAAGTGATTATAAAGGCCGGGGTTAACGGTGAGCGTATCGGTTTTACATTTTCGACCGGAAAAACGCAGAACAAGGCTGGCAACACAGTCAGAGAAATAATCAGGCCGATAAAAATACCGCCGCCTGAAATAACGCCCAATTCGGATACGCCCGCATAATCGGTCGGTATGAAGGCAAAAAAACCGATAGCTGTGGCTAAGGCGCATAAAAACAATGACGAGCCGACATCGCGGATGCTGATCAGGATGGCTTCGCTGTTGGATAGGCCGTCCGCCTTGCCTTCGCGGTAATGCAGACAGATATGGATTGCGTAATCGACGCCCAAGCCGATATATAAACTGGCGAAGGCGATGGAAATGACATTTAAATGCCCGACGGTGATTGCGGCGAATCCGGCGGTCAATATCAGTCCCATCACCAGCACGATATAGGTGGTAATCAGTAGTCTTACAGAACGCAGACCTATCCATTGGACGACGAACACCAAAACCAGCGACAGTATGCCGGAGAATGTCGCGCCTTTGGTGACGCTTTCGAGCTCCTCGTGTTCCAGTGCGGTTTCGCCGGTCATGCGTATGCTCAGGGACGGATTTTCCGCCATGATGGCATGGCTGATTTCGCGCGCAGCTGACAACGCGACATCGGCGGGCAGTATTTCATTGAAATGCATTCTAGGTTTGGCGATCACGATAGTCCGGTTAACGTTGGCTTCTGTTTTCGCATCCTTTATGTTGTCGGTGTTCGGCTTGTTTTCCGACAGGATGTTTTGCCAGGACAAATAGCGCGGTTGACCGTTTAACTGATTACTCAGAACATCATCAATGGCTAAGAGTATTGGATTCAAGTCCATCGGTAAGGCATGGTCATGCTTGTTAAGGGCCTGACCGATAATGCCAAACAGGCCTTCGAGGTGATAATTCTGCGCGAGGTGACCTATAAAGGGTTGGGCATCCGTGAGTTTTTTGGCAAAAATGTCCAGATCGTCTTGATCGAGATAGAGCAGGGCTTGCTGCCTGAAAAAAGCATTGTCTGTGGGGATGTAAGCCGATTCAAAGCGATCCGTTGCCTTGTCTAGCTGCTCGACAAGCTTGATGGCAGCCTGGGAGGATTGTTCCGGTGTTTGGGCTTCAACCGCAAAAATAATGGTCGTAGCATCCTCGGGAAATGCCTGGTTAAAATGTGCCTGGTTTTGCTGGAAAGGCAGGTCGGGTGACAGCATTTCAGCTGTGTTGGTGTTAATTTCCAGGTTTTGGTAGGTGTAGTATAAAGTTGCGCTGCAAAGCAACAGGGATAGTAATAATAGCGTCCATGGGCAGCGCATGATTTGGCGCTCACACCAGCCGAGTAGGGCGTTGAAAAAAGATGACATGCTGTTTATTGGTTTTGGCTGGGTAAAGCGGTCAATTGAGCTAGCTGTTTAGCAGTCAATTTTAACGTGTTTTTTGCTTTATTGAAATGCAAGCCCAGTTTTATAACTCCCGGTAATTCGGCAGGGTGTAGCGCGATAAATAATAATAATTTACTCAAAACGACGTCACCCTCATTATTAAGCGAGTGATTGATGGCTTTAGGTAAGTCCATGCTAACTGGGTCGGCAATAGTTCGGATAGCCAAAAAAGGTAGCTGGTATTGCAGGGCAACTTTGGCGATTGCGATACTTTCCATGTCCAATGCGATTGCACCGGAGTGGCGGTGTAGCTGTTTTTTGTCCTGACTGGTGGCTACGATACCCTTGCTTTCAGTCAGGCTGCCGGTGTGGACTTTTAGAGCGGTTGAAAGCAGGTTTTTGGCGTAGTTATGCCAGTCGGGGTCAATGTTGATTTGAGCGCCTTCGGCATCAATCAGTGTATCGGCTAAGACCAGATCGCCGGGCTTTAAGGTTTCGCTAAGGGCGGCAGCGCAACCCCAGCTGATTAAACGGGTCGCGCCTTGTGCAATTAATAACTCCGATGCGCTTCGTGCATTGTTGGCGCCTGCGCCGGAATAGGCGAGCATGATCTTATCGGCAATAAGAACGTAGCAGCCTTTATCAATTTTTGTTGCGGTCAGGGTGCTGAGTTCTTCCGGTAAGGCAACAATAATGCCGGTGGTCACTTGCTGAGGAGTTCGTTACGGTAGCGAGCTAAGGCCCAAAGCGGGAAGAACTTGTCGTAACCGTGGTATTTAAGATAGAACACTTTGGGAAAGCCGGGAGCGGTAAAGCACTCGTCATTCCATACGCCGTCAGCTTGCTGGTTGCGCAAGATGAAATCGATACCCGCTTTGACTTCAGGGCAGTGTGCCTCGCCGGCCGCCATCAGCGCCAAAACAGCCCAAGCCGTTTGAAATGCGGTGCTAAAATGATATTTTCCGCTATGGCTTACGTCGTGATAACTGT
The DNA here is from genome assembly GCA_025361585.1 of Methylobacter sp. Classification (GTDB taxonomy): domain Bacteria; phylum Pseudomonadota; class Gammaproteobacteria; order Methylococcales; family Methylomonadaceae; genus Methylobacter_A. The sequence goes on from JANYKK010000400.1 coordinate 3,725, forward strand.
AGTTGTCTTCGCCCCAGCCGCCATCGCCGCGTTGTACGCTTTTTAGCCAAGTAGCGGCTTTGGTGTACATCGGGTCGCTTTTAGGTAGGCTGGTTTGCTCCAGGCCCAGTAATGCTGACCAAGTACCGTAGATGTAGTTTGTTCCCCAACGGCCAAACCATGAGCCGTCTGCTTCCTGTTCGCTACGGATGTATTCGATTGTGCGCTCTAATGCAGGGAGGTATTCGTCATGATCCTGGGCCACTCTAGCCATCAACATTGCACAGCGTGCGCTGACGTCAGTTGTAGGCGGGTCTAATAGCGCGCCGTGATCGGCAAACGGAATTTCATTCAGGTAATAGCAGGTATTATCAACATCAAACGCGCCGTAACCACCGTTTTTGGATTGCATGCCGACTATCCAGCGGGTTGCGCGATGTATCGATTCATCTAGGTGGGGCAGGTTCGATTCTGCCATCGCGAAGGCCACAACCGCTGTGTCATCGACATCGGGGTAATGCGGATTTGCAAATTGGAATGCCCAGCCGCCGCCTTCCAGATCGGGTTTGGATATCTGCCAATCGCCCGGCTCGTCTGACAGTTGTACACTTTTAAGCCAGTCGTAAGCGCGGCTCAGGCTTTGGCTGTTGCCTTCTTTATCGGCTTCTTGCAAAGCTAAGGCTGCAAGTCCGGTATCCCAAACTGGGGACAAGCAAGGCTGGCAGTAGGCGTCGTGCTCATTGATGACCAGTAGTTTGTCGATGGCTTTGCGAGTGGTGACGACATGATGATGATCTTTAGGCATGCCCAACAGTAGCATGGCTTCGTATGCGCCGACCATTGCAGGGAAAATGCCGCCCAGGCCGTCTTCGCCGTTCAGGCGTTCAATAAACCAGTCTTTGGCTTTTTGGATCGCCAATTCATGCGCTTTTTTCGGGATTAACGGGCGAGTGGCCAAGCCTAATTTATCCAAACCCAGAAAGATTTTATTTAACAGGGTTCTTTCAGGGAAGTAATGTTTTTCTTCGTCGGGATGAGTGACAAAAAGTTCCAGGATGCTGATGTTGTTAGGGTTCTTTGCCGTCGCTTTTAAAGTGCAAAGAATAAACAGCGGAACCATAACGGTTCTGGACCAGTAAGATACTTTGTCCAAATGGAACGGGAACCAGCTGGGAAACAGCATGATTTCGACAGGAATATACGGTACGCCGCGCCAGGGCAATTGCTCGAAGGTTGCCAAGGCAATACGTGTGAACACGTTGGCTTTTGCCGCGCCGCCCTGGCTGAGGATGTAATTTCTTAGCCGAACCATGTGTGGTGCGTCGATAGCATCTCCGGCCATTTTTAAGGCGAAATAGACCTTGACGCTGCAACTAAGATCGCCCGCGCCGCTGGTATAAAGCGGGTAGCTGCCATCCTCAGATTGGCGGGGTCTTAGATAGTTGGCGATTTTGGCCTGTAGCGACTCATCAATTTCACCCAAGTAGTGCATCATCATGATGTATTCTGAAGGGATGGAGCAATCCGCCTCCAGTTCAAATACCCAGTAGCCTTCTTTGTCTTGCAGGCTTAATAGTTTTTCTTGCGCTTTGTTAATGGCTAGTTTGAGATTGTGATCAAAGTTATTGGCAGTATTCGATGAACTCGAAATAGTGCTGATATTGATTTCTGAATTGGCTTCGTTAAACATAGGTTACGTCCTTAAAGTTTTATGTTGGCTTTTGAGGATGGTGTTGAATATGTCCAGTCGGGCGTTTTGAGCTCGCGACTTGTCACGTTAAAAAGTAAGCTAAGCAGGGTGTTGCTGCGTCCGGTTAATCGGGTTGCAAAAATAGTCGCTTTAACGCTGTTGCGAGTAATTTTGACTTGATCGGAATGATTGAAATCCAGATTTTGTTTGATTTTTTTCAAGGTTAAAACGGCCATGCCCAATGCCCAAAGACAGAAGTTACGGATGCCGGTTTCATGGCTAGGAAGCAATAGCGTGTATTTCAGTGCGTTATGCAAATGTTCATGCGCAATGCTGATTAAGTGTTCCAGGCCTTTTCTGAAGTTTTCATCATTGGTTTCTGGGGTCAGGTTTTTAAGATCAAACCCGGTCTCGGTGAAAATATCCTGCGGTAACCAGCAAACGCCCCGTCCGGCATCATCCCAGATGTCTTTTAATATATTGGTCATTTGTAGTCCCTGACCAAAAGATACCGATAGTTTAAGGAGTTCGTCCTTGTGTTGGGCGATTTCCGGCGAGTAATGGCAAAAAAGTTTGGCTAGCATTTCGCCGACGCAACCGGCAACGTAATAGCAGTATCTGTCCATGTCGGCGAGAGTTGCGAGGCCGCCATGAAGATCCTGAGCCTGAAAGATTGGCATGCCAGCAGCCATGGTTTCTACGCAGGAAGCCAGCGCTTCGATTTGATCGGGGTCGAATTTATGGGTGATTTGAATAACCCGGGGCAATACATGTATTAAGGTGTGTTCGGCGGGTATGGTTTGCTCGGATAGCAATGGAGCAAGCTCCACTGCAAACGGCTCTGAATTTGCGCCGGTTTTTACGATATGAATAAACTCCGAGCAAAAATATTTTTTTTGTTCGGGAGTTAGGGAGACTTCATCTTCTATGGTGTCGACAATACGGCATAATAGATAAGCATTGGCCACTGCGCCGTATAATTTTTCCGGCAACTGGGGAATGGTTAGCGCAAACGTTCTGGAGACACCTTCAAGTAAGAGCGCTTGAAATTCATCATCAGAACATTTGGTGAGTGACTTTGGGTTATCCAGGGATATTTGGGTTTCACTCATGGTATTTTTGGCGTCGACCTGCAAGGTTAATTCAAGTTAATTGGTGGCAATAATAGCCTGTTTGTTGGTATTTTGCAAAGCAATGTTGTTTTGTTGCAAATGTGCACAGGCAATAATTCTTAAACATGATTATTTGCCTGAAAAAATAGTTGGTTAGCGATGTTTGTTGTGAGTTTGTATGGGAGGCAATAGGATTGCGTTTTGCGTGGATGATTACCTAGATACGCTATAAAACTGGAGTCGGCAGTAAAAAGATAGTATTCTACTCAACAATAGATAAGCAATTGTATTATATAATTAGGTTTGTTAATGATCATCGATCCTCGTCACTAAAAAGCAGTGAAGGGTTGCTTAATTTGTGAATTTTGTCCGTTTGTTGCTTTATTGATACATCGTTTTATTGATATAAGGTTGTTTTTCTGTAATATTATGTGGTTTCAAGGCGGTCATTTGTATCTGGGCGTCATTAAGTTTATCGAAGTTTTTTGGAGGGTTTGCTCGTGGGAGTTCCTTTACGTCAGCAGTTGACTGTAGGTAGTTATTTAATTAAGCAAAAGTTAAAAGGGGTTAAGAAATATCCTTTGGTACTGATGCTTGAACCGTTGTTCCGTTGCAATTTGGCCTGTGCGGGCTGCGGTAAAATTGATTATTCTGACGACATTCTTGATCAGCGCCTTTCATTTGAAGAATGCATGCAGGCTGTGGACGAATGCGATGCGCCCATGGTATCGATTCCGGGTGGTGAGCCACTTATCCATAAAGAAATGCCGAAAATCGTTGCAGGTATTATTGAGCGGAAAAAATTCGTTTACCTGTGTACCAATGCACTGTTGCTGAAAAAGCGAATTGACGATTATAAGCCATCCCCGTATTTAACCTTTTCAATCCATTTGGATGGCATGCATGAAAGGCATGATACGTCCGTATGTCAGGATGGTGTTTTTGAACGGGCTGTTGAAGCCATAAAATTGGCGCTGGCAAAGGGTTTTAGAGTCACCGTAAACTGTACGCTGTTTCAAGGCGAAAGCTCTCAGGAAGTTGCTGATTTTCTGGATTATGCGATGGAGCTAGGCGTTGAAGGCGTAACCATTGCTCCCGGTTTCAGTTATGAGCGTGCGCCCCAGCAGGATGTATTTATTAAGGGCAGCGATGTTAAGGATTTGTTCCGGGGTATTTTCAGGATTGGCAAAAAACGTAACTGGAAATTAAATCATTCGACGTTATACCTTGATTTTCTTGCAGGCAACCAAAACTACGATTGTACCCCTTGGGGCAATCCGACCCGTAACGTGTTCGGCTGGCAAAAACCTTGCTACTTGTTAGCTGATGAGGGCTATGTTTCCAGCTTTCAGGAACTTCTGGACACTACACCCTGGGATAAATACGGCACGGTTAATAATCCTAAATGTGCAAGCTGCATGGCGCATTGCGGTTATGAAGCGACGGCTGTTGAAGATATGTTAAGTCATCCGTTGAAGGCATTGTGGGCATCCATCAGAGGCCCAAAAACCGAGGGTGCAATGGTGCCCGAGGCTGCCCCTGAGTATGCAACTGAAGCACTGCCATCAACCATTGCAGGAATTCCTGTGAGAGTAGAGATTGTCGATTAAAATGCATTGAGGTTCAAGACTCAAGGTTCAAGGCACAAGGAGGGATTTTTTTCGCCTTCTATCTTGAACCTTTTGCCTTTTACCTGATTTAATTTTTACGGGGTTTTTTATTATGGTTTTAAAAAATGTAAAGTTGGCTATTGCTTTCATGTTTCTTGTGTTAGGGACGATGAATGCTTTTGCCGCTGATGAAGGCGGAGCAACTGCAAGACAGGTCGTGGAAAAATTTCAGGCTGATCTTATTGCTGTGATGAAAGACGGCAAGAAATTAGGTTATGCAGGAAGGTATGACAAACTAAAAGAGCCCGTTTCCAACAGCCATGAGCTGACAAAAATAGCCCGTATTGTGGTCGGCAAGGAATGGGAGAAGTCATCTGAAGAGCAACAACAAAAGTTGGTTGATGTCTTTAGCCGATTGAGTATTGCATCTTATGCCCACAACTTCAAAGATTATTCGGGGGAATCATTCGTATTCGATTCGGAAGAAGAAACGGCAAGAGGCGGTGTAGTTGTGCATTCTCATTTTGTTATTCCGAATGACAAACCTGTTAAATTTGATTACATGCTTAAAGAAAAGGGCAATAGCTGGCGCATCATTAATATTATCGCCAATGGTGTAAGTGATCTGGCCTTGAAAAGATCGGAATATACCACTATTTTACAGCGTGAGGGTTTTGACGCCTTAATAACCAAGATTAACGAAAAATTGATAATTATTCAAAATAGTAGATTTAATGAATAGACCCAGTAATGGCTATCGTAGCGTTAAAATGAAACATCTATTTTTGAGTATGCTGATCGGAGTTGTTGTCACCTTGGGCGGTTGTGCAACGACAGGCGACGTTGAGCCGCAGACGGTAGCGAGCAAGACAGATCCGTATGAAAACTTTAATAGGAAAATGTTTGGCTTTAACGATAAAGTTGACAATTATGTAGCCGAGCCTATTTCAAACGCTTACAAATGGATAACCCCGCAGTTCATGCAAACGGGTGTGTTTAACTTTTTTAATAACCTGAAAAATGTCAATGTGGCTATCAATGATGTTTTGCAGGCTAAATTTGCACAAAGTGCTAAAGATACTGAGCGTTTTGCGATTAATTCAACAGCCGGTGTAGGTGGTTTGTTTGATGTAGCCAAGCATGTAGGTTTGGAACAAAATGAGGAAGATTTTGATCAGACTCTGGCTGTATGGGGAGTCCCCCCAGGTTCTTATCTGGTGCTGCCTATTTTGGGGCCATCAACGGCGCGCGGCATTCCAGGAGCGGCATTTGATACGGCAGCAAATCCAGCTACCTATATAGGTATGCCCGTACAGCTGTTGTCTATGTTGAATGCGCGGGCCAGTGCGGAAGGTGCTTTGAAATTTATCGATGAAGCCGCATTAGACCCTTACGTATTTACCCGTGAATCCTTTTTGCAATGGCGTAATAATTTGGCTACGGATGGCAAATCTGAGGAGTCTTTGGATGTCGATGATATTGAAGATGAGTCATCTGACGGCGATAAAGATGCGGTTGCCAAACAAGGTTCCTCTAATGATGGTAACCTAGGCAATAAACCCGGTTTTACATTGCGCTTGGACGCAGAGTCTAAAGAGATTGAGCAAGCCTCCCATTCATTTAGCAGCGTCGCTCAATCTTTTAATGACACCGCCAAGTCGTTTGAAGAAGCCAGCAGTAAAGTGGATAAATTGAAAAAGTCAAAAAGACGTCGTCGTAGGTAAGGAAGGCGAAGGATGCAAGGCTAGAGGCGAAAAGCAGTCTGATTGGAAGTTCGGTTTTTTCGCCTTTTGCTCTTCGCCTAATCTTGACTAATAATGCAACAAAGAATGCACCTCGTATCCCGCAAGCTTTTCCCTTCCTTCCAGAAAATCCAACTCCACGACAAAGGCGCAGGCTTCAACTTTCGCGCCCAGTTGTTCGACTAATTCGCAGCTCGCTTTTGCTGTTCCGCCGGTAGCCAGCAGATCATCAATCAATAGAACACGATCATTCGCATCAAAGGCATCAATATGCGCTTCCAGTGAGGCCGAGCCGTATTCAAGGTCGTACGAAACACTTTGCACATCGTAAGGTAGTTTTCCCGGCTTTCTAAGCGGTACAAATGGAAGCCCCAATTCCCATGCGACTAGAGACCCAAAAATGAACCCCCGTGCCTCCATACCGGCAACAACAGTAATATTCCTACCTAAAAAGGGTTGTAGCAATTGATGGACGGCGAGTCTTAAAGCGGAGGGGTCTTTTACCAGCGGCGTAATATCCTTGAAGATAATGCCAGGTTTAGGAAAGTCGGGGATGTCGCGGATTTTATCTCTTAATCTATTCATTATATTGTTTTTATTAGGTAGGGATCTAAGGTTAGGCGAAACGGTTTCGATATTGTTTAATTCTAACATTAAAAACGTAGCAGATTAATGGATCAGTTGTTTGGGTTTTAACGTATAAATATCGGCTGGGCAAAGCGATTGATTTTAAGTGCTCTATTTGGCTCTTGAATCATGGAATATCAGTTCGATTGCTCTATACTTGATGTCACTTCAGGGCGTGACAGTCTTATTAAGATACAAAGGGTAGTTCAAGCTAATGATGAATTTCAGTCGATTTATCCGTTTCGTTATCGTTGATCCGGTAAACTTAAGCCTTAAGGGCAAATTCCTCTCAGTTATCGCCAGTTTCAGCGCCATTTTGCTTGCGGCATTGGTTACGCAGCAATTAAGCATAGCCGCCGCTTATCCTATCCTGGTCGCCTCGATGGGTGCTTCTGCGGTTATCCTGTTTATCATTCCCCACAGCCCATTGGCGCAGCCTTGGCCATTCGTTGGCGGGCAATTGGTATCCGCTATTATCGGCGTTGCTTGTGTCCAGTGGTTTGCCGATACGGCAATCGCCTCGGCTTGTGCTGTTGGCGGCAGTATTTTAGCCATGCTATTGCTACGTTGCCTACATCCTCCGGGAGCCGCGACGGCCATGGCTCCTATTCTGGCTGGCGACCCTATCAGCTCTCTGGGTTATGGCTTTGTGCTGATGCCGGTGGGCTTAAATGTGATCATCATGCTGGTTATGGCGGTAGTCATTAACCGCTGGGTGTTGCGGCATGACTATCCCATCACACCCGGCGATAAAAGCTCAATGGTTAAATCGACCCAGCAAACCGGCATTTCGGATCAGGATTTGAAGCAGGCACTGGAAAACATGGATACGTTTATGGATGTCTCGGCCGGAGACCTGCGTAAACTGCTGACCGATGCAGAAGCGCGTAGTTTTAAACGTTTTAAAGGCAATATCACCTGTGCGGACATTATGGTCAGGGACGTACCGGCTGTTGAATACGGGACGGATGTCGAAGAAGCCTGGAATATCATGCACAAACAAAAGCTCAAATCCATGCCGGTTATCGACAGGGCCAGACGGGTGATCGGCATCATCACCTGGAATGACTTTTTTAAATTTGTTAGCCTGAGTCCTTATGAAAGCTTTCAGGACAAGTTTCGGGCCTTTATCCGCCGTACGCCGGATGTATCGACCGATAAACCGGAAGCAGTCGGGCACATGATGACAGCTCCAGCAATCGTATTGCCCGAAACCACCCATATCGTCGATCTTATTGCATTAATGTCTCCCCAAGGCTACCGGCAGATCCCGATAGTGAACAGCGAAAATAGGCTGGTCGGCATGGTTTATCAGGCCAATTTAATCGCCGCGCTTTACGACGAGCAGGTGGCAAACGTTGTCAGCCAGCTGTAGTTATTCTGTTAAACCTTGTCAAAAACTTGAGTACAATACCCGGACTGTCTTTTTGACTTTCCGGTTTTTGTCTTGATTATTAGAATTTCCCTGTTGTTGGTTCTGGCTGCATTGCCGGTGTTTTTGCTGGTGGAACTATTGCTGTGGTTAGCCGTGCCTGGATTGCCGGGCGTATTAACTAGGCTGGCAACGGCCATGCTGCTAAGCGGGTTTGCTGCGTTAATCATTACCGGCTTATGGGGCGTTGCTAAAATAGTCGTCTCCTCTGTTTTGGCGTATTTTTCGGCTAGGCAGCGGGTGCAGCGGCGCTTTTGGTTTGCCCAAGCCAAGCAGGATCAAGTCAATCGCTTGTTTTATTTTAAAACCAGGCAAATAAAATATTTTAATGAACTGAGCCGAAAACGCCTACTAAAGAAGAATAACCGCAAGCATATCCGGTCGCTGTCCAAAGCCATCGACAAAGATCTGCTGTCGATCAAGGAAAAACTGCCGGGAACCGCTTATCAGCAATTGCAACAAGACCATGCCCGCTATCGAAGCCGACAGGATATTGAAGCCTTGTTAACCTTGCAGCAAAAAATCGCAACTCTTGTTTAGCGCATGACTATCTTAAATAAAATTATTCAGCTGTACCATTCGGTCAAAGATCAAAACCTGAAATGGCAGTTGGCTAATCAGGGCGATCAGGCCAAGCTCAAACATGCGCGAGTCCTGGCCGAAAAAGCCCTGGAAGCCGAATTAAAAAAGAGGAGCGTACGGTTGGAGCATGATATTAGTTTGTTAAGGACTAAGCATGATGCCGAACTGTCGATGTTTAAAACCAAGTGTCAGCAGGATGTTAAAGATTACAAACAGTATCTGGCCGCATTGGATCAGCTTAAAGCTTCAATCCAGGCCAGCTATACCCATCTACCTGAGGCGGTTGCCTTCACTATTCATCATCATGCAAAATTTCTGCTGAATAAAATGTGGGAAGCGGAAGATTTCGAACAGAAAATGCAGCACGAGATGCAGTTAATCCGGTTTATGACCACTGTGCATGAAGATGCGCGTTTGCATCTGGAAGGCGAGACTACGGATAGCCTGCCGGAAAGAACGTTGAATTTGATTGGGAGGGAATAAAAAAGAGGGTGTAAAAAACTGATTCAATTCAACGCTTAAAAATAACTGGGGTCAGACTCGAATGGCACTTACTTAACCTTCTTCGGATGACCAAATTTTCTCACTTCCTCCCTTGCTTCGCTTCTTATTTTTGTCAACAACGGATAAGGCTTGGGCCTTCGCTTGATAGCTCTGGGCTCTATCCGTCCTGGGCGATTTC
>JANYKK010000175.1 GCA_025361585.1 Methylobacter sp.
CAACGGCACTTCGTGGTGATTTATACGGCAATCAGCCCTTACACTTTCTATAAGCTAGAGTGGGCACCCAAAGTAGGCGCCTACTTCTAGCTTTCGTGGAGCAACTTGTTTTTTAGGTTTAAGCAATATTGTTCTACAGCATGTAGTCATCATTATGCTCACCCTCTCATCTCCGCCTCGTAACTAATTCACTCCACCCTCTAACAAGAAGTTGAACAGCAACAAAAATAAAACCCCTGATTACAGCAGAAGATTCTGCGTTGCGCCGATGCTGGACTGGACAGACAGGCACTGCCGTTATTTCCACCGGCTGATTTCGCAACATGCATTTTTGTATTCCGAAATGGTGACTACCGGCGCGTTGATTCATGGCGACCACCACCGATTTCTACAATTTAATGCCGCTGAAAAACCGGTTGCATTTCAATTGGGCGGCAGCAATCCTCGGGAACTGGCCATCTGCGCCAAGATGATTGAAGATTACGGCTACGACGAGGTGAATTTGAATGTCGGCTGTCCTAGCGACCGGGTTCAGAACGGCCGTTTCGGCGCTTGCCTGATGGCGGAACCCGAGCTGGTCGCCGAGTGTGTGGCGGCAATGAAGCAAGCGGTTTCAATCCCGGTCACGATCAAGTCGAGAATCGGCATTGATGATCGCGATTCTTATCAAGAACTAGCGCATTTTGTATCGACGGTTGCAAATGCCGGTTGCGAAACCTTTATTATCCATGCAAGAAAGGCGTGGTTAAGCGGCTTGTCGCCCAAACAAAACCGCGATATTCCGCCGTTGCGCTACGATGTGGTCTATCAAATAAAACAGGACTTTCCGCAGCTGGAAATCATCCTGAACGGCGGCATCACTACTTTGGATCAGGCCGAAGCCGTTTTACAGCATGTCGATGGCGTCATGGTTGGTCGGGAGGCTTATCATAATCCTTATATGATGGCCGATGTCGACAGGCGGTTTTATGGCGAGTCCAAAGAAACCCGGTCACGGGAAATGATTATGGAGCTGTTAATCCCCTATATTCAGCAGCAGCTTGGTCTTAACGATGGCGTCCGCTTAAACAGCATATCCCGGCATATTTTGGGACTTTTTCATGGCGAGCCGGGAGCCAGGGGTTGGCGCAGGCATCTTAGCGAAAATGTCTGTAAACCCGGTGCGGACATCAATGTGATTTTGGACGCGCTAACGTCCCGGCAATCACTCTGCATTTCCTCCATCCATGGAGGTCAAATATAGGTAATTGACGAAGCTTTAAAATTCTCAACGCCATGCTGTATACTGAGCCGCTATTTTTATAACTGGGATTGAAACAATGGAACAGCATTTTGCCAAGATTATCGAGGCAGTCGGTGAAGATTTAAATCGCGAAGGCCTAATCGATACGCCAAAACGCGCGGCCAAGGCTTTCAAGTTTTTAAACAACGGCTACGAAAAAACACTGGAAGAAGTGCTGAACGGCGCTATTTTTAACGCCGACACCGAAGACATGGTGATTGTAAAGGATATTGAACTGTATTCTTTATGCGAACACCATCTACTGCCATTTATCGGCAAATGTCATGTGGGTTATTTGCCGCAAGGTAAAGTAATGGGCTTGTCCAAAGTGGCTCGGGTCATTGATATGTACGCGCGACGCCTGCAAATCCAGGAAAAACTGACCAAACAAATAGCCGACGCAATTGAACTTGCGACCGGCGCACGGGGCGTGGCCGTGGTTATTGAAGCCAAGCATTTGTGCATGATGATGCGCGGTGTTGAAAAGCAAAACTCGGTGATGACCACATCAGTGATGACCGGGATTTTCCGCAAAGAAATCAGCACCCGCTCGGAATTTTTAAACCTGATCAATCGATAAGCCTAACCCCGTGGTGAGCGAAGTCGAACCAATGCCAGTAAAAAAAACCGGCGTATTACTGGCGAACCTGGGCTCGCCCACCGCGCCAACCACGTCAGCGGTTAGGCGGTTTCTTAAGGAGTTTCTTTGGGATCCGCGCGTTGTCAACCTGCCGAGACCCGTGTGGTGGGTGATACTGCATTTTTTTGTGCTGCCTTTTCGTCCCCGCAAATCGGCCTTAGCCTATCGCAATATCTGGCATGAGAAAGGTTCACCGTTAATTTTCCTGACCCTGCAATTGACCGAGCGGGTTGCCGATAAGCTGCATGCCAAGGGCGTCACTACCCAGCATGTGATGCGTTACGGCGAACCCTCGATAGCGAAGCAGTTAAAAGCGTTCAAAACGGCAGGCGTCGATAACTTGATCATCCTGCCGTTGTACCCGCAATATTCATCGACCACCACCGCATCGATTTACGATGACGTGGTTAAGGAGCTGAGTCAGTGGAAACACCTGCCCCACATTCACTTTATCAGCGATTATCACCAGCACAGTCACTATATTGCTGCGGTTGCCGAATCGATAGAGCAAAGCTGGCGGGAACACGGAAAAAACGAACTGTTATTGATGTCCTTTCACGGCTTGCCGGAGCAACTGACTAAATGGGGCGACCCTTATTTCCATCAGTGCCATAAGACCTCAGCCCTGATTGCCGAAAAGCTGGGCATTGACGAAAAACAATGGATGATTGTGTTCCAATCGCGTTTCGGCAAGGCGCAATGGCTAAAACCTTATTGCGTGGATACGTTGAAGGAGCTTCCGGGCCGGGGCATTAAAAAAGTAGACGTTGTCTGTCCAGGGTTTGCGGTGGACTGCCTGGAAACGCTGGAAGAAATAGCGATGGAGAACAAGGCTGTTTTTATGAAGGCTGGCGGCGAAGAATATCGTTATATCGCGGCGCTGAACGATTCGGAAATCCATGTTGATGCTATAGTTAGTCTTCTTGAACAGAAGCTGTAGATAACTAAATTTAGATGACATCGCTCCCGACCCAGCGCACATCTTTATACACAAGCATCTGCGGGACACCGTCATTCCGGCAGGGATGCCGGAATCCAGGCACAAGGATGTGAAAGCTCACAGGAATCCGGCGCATCTAAACAACGCGCAAATTCCTAAAGCTACCGTCCCTGCCGGTATGACGATCCTGAAACAAAGTTATGTATTTAAGTTAGGCGCTCCCATCGTAGGAGCTATAAACAAGGCTAACCAAATGGACCAAACATTATTACAAAGCTGGCAAGACAGCAATTGGCCGAACATCAAGTCCAGCCAGCCCCTGGAAACCGGCGACGGCGTTATCGACCAAAGAACCTTCAACACCATTGAAGTCGATGAGCTGTTCGATGCCGTCAATCATGCCTCGACGATTGCCGGACAAGCGGTATTGTTTCGTTCTTTAGCCCAACCGCTGAATGAACTGGATCACATCAAGGCCAAGCAACAAGCCGTAGAAGAGCTGCGCAGTAATCCGGCGCTAAAAGAACAGCTTGAACAAATCGTGCAATACGCCGTACCTAACGAAAAAAACTTCTATTTGCTGTTGTTTGGCGAATTTCTAGGCACTTTCGGCACCGCCCGAGAAGATCATGAAATCGAAGGCTACGGCTATCTGCAATATAAACGCGGCATCCGGTTTATGCTGGAGCTGGTCGATCAGATTCAATCCGCCGAAGCACCGCAAAGCGATTATCTGAAAAGCCTATTCGACAAAATAAAAGCCTTCGCAGAATCACGCCCTTATTCGTTAATGGAAGGCCCGGTTTACATCACTGAAAACAATATCCAGTGCAAGGAACAAAGAAAAGGCTCTTTTTCGCCTGCGGTTATCTTTAGACCCCGGCTGTTCAAACCGCTGCTAATCGCCCTGTTTTTCGCAGCCATCTGGACGCTGGCGCATTTTTTCCCCACTGACATGTTCCAGGTTTCAACCGAGGCCATCCCGACCGCAACTATTTTCTTCGCGCCTTTGTTGCTGGCTTATTATCCTATCGTCGGCGGCTTTGACCGTGACAGCTGCATTATCCCGTTAAGAAACGAGTTCAAAAAATCCCCGGCGGTAGCCGAAACCTTGGATGCGCTGGGCCAGCTCGATGAATTGCTGTCGTTTATCAAGTTTTCCGAAGCATTCGGCGGCAGCAAAGTGTTGCCCGAACTGGTTGACGCTCCACATCATCGGATCAACCTGACTGACGCCAGAAACCCGGTTTTAGGCAAACAAAACCCGGATTATGTCGGCAACGACTTCGTGCTGGAGGACGACAAACTGGTGCTGGTAACAGGTCCCAACAGCGGCGGCAAAACGGCTTTTTGCAAAACCGTCACCCAAATTCAATTGCTGGCCCAAATTGGCTGCTTTGTTCCGGCCAAATCGGCAGCACTGACCGTCGCCGACCGGATTTTTTATCAGGCACCCGAAATCAGCCATCTGGATGACGGCGAAGGCCGCTTCGGCACCGAGTTGAAACGCACCAAAGACATTTTCCTGGCCGCAACCGCAAAAAGCCTGGTGGTGCTGGACGAATTATCCGAAGGCACGACTTTCGAAGAAAAAATGGAATCGTCGTCGAATGTGCTGAACGGCTTTTACCGCAAAGGCAACAGCACCATTTTAATCACCCACAACCATCAACTGGTCGATCATTTTGTCGCCCAAGGCATAGGCCTGCCAAGACAGGTCGAGTTTGCCAACGACGCGCCGACCTACAAACTGGTTCCCGGCATTTCAAGGGTCAGCCATGCCGACCGCGTGGCGAAAAAAATCGGCTTTTCCAAAGAAGACATCGACAACTATCTGGCAGATTCGCAATGAAAATAGGCACCGCATTATCAAACAGCGCGACCAAAGCCCTGCTGCTCGGCAGCGGCGAATTGGGCAAGGAACTGGCTATTGCGCTGCAACGCTACGGCGTGGAAGTGATTGCCGTAGACCGCTACCTGAACGCACCGGCGCAACATGTGGCGCATCGCAGCCATGTGATCGATATGACCGACACCGACGCGGTCAAAAAACTGATTGCGCTGGAACAACCGGACTTCATCATCCCGGAAATTGAAGCGATTGCAACCCAGGCATTGATTGACCTTGAAGCAGAAGGCGGGTGTACCGTGGTGCCCAACGCCAGGGCGATCCAGCTGACCATGAACCGGGAAGGCATCAGAACGCTAGCCGCCGAGCAGCTTAAAATACCGACATCGGACTACGCATTTGCAGAAAATTTTGATCAGTTGCAGGCGGCAGTGAACGGCGGCATCGGTTATCCGTGCTTTATCAAGCCGACTATGTCATCATCCGGCAAAGGCCAGTCGATGGTTAAAAGCGCCGATCAGCTTAAGGCAGCTTGGGATTACGCCAAATCCAGCGGCCGGGTTGATACCGGCAAGGTCATCGTCGAAGCAAAAATAGACTTCGATTTTGAAATCACCCTGCTGACGGTACGCGCCAAAAATCAGAACGGCAAAATCGAAACCCACTATTGCGCCCCCATCGGCCATGTACAAGAAAACGGCGATTACCGCGAGAGCTGGCAACCGCAAGCCATGACTGCCGCCGCGATCAAAGCCTCGCAGGATATCGCGTTTAAAATAACCAACGAAATCGGAGGACTCGGCCTGTTTGGTGTTGAGTTGTTTATCCAAGGCGACAAGGTCTGGTTTAGCGAAGTCAGCCCCAGGCCGCATGATACCGGCATGGTGACGATGGTCACCCAGAAACAAAACGAATTCGAATTACACGCCAGAGCCATCTTAGGCCTGCCCGTCGATACCTGCATGCAAAACACGGGAGCCAGCGCCGTTATCTTAGGCGGCCTGGATGCACAAGGCGTGATTTACGAAGGGCTGGACAAGGCGCTTGCCGTGCCGACCAGCGAAATCCGGTTATTTGGCAAGCCTGAAGCTTTTACAACCAGGCGCATGGGTGTTGCGTTAGCGACCGCTGAAACTGTCGATGAAGCGAGAAACAGAGCAGTCAAAGCCGCAACGATGATCGTTATTAAACCTGCTCGATAGGTGACAATATGATGAAGTGTGCCGTTATCCTAACCACATTACTCATCTCAAACGAGGTGCAAGCCGACATCTATAAATTTATCTCAAATGACGGCCGCGTCTACTATACCGACAAGCCTAAAAACAGCCTATACAAACGCATCATCCGCACTAGGCCGATAAATTATGCCGCCGCCCTGCCCTATATGGGCACCAACAAAAAGAAGTTCGGCGATCTTATTGCCGAGGCGGCCAATCGACATCAGGTTGATGTTAGGCTGCTACACGCCGTTATTCAGGCGGAATCAGCTTACGATGCCAGCGCAATATCCACGGCCGGAGCAGTCGGTTTAATGCAGCTAATGCCCGATACCGCCAGACGCTATGGCGTTGTTAATCGGAATGATCCCGTCCAGAATATCGACGGCGGCACCCATTATTTAAAAGACCTGCTCAGGATGTTCAATTCGAATTTGAACCTAGCCGTTGCCGCCTATAACGCCGGTGAAAATGCGGTGATCCGGTACAACCACACCATCCCGCCCTACCCCGAAACCCAGAATTACGTCAAAACAGTGATGTCTTTGTATTACAGGCGGTCTTGAACTAATGGGACTGAATTTACATAACAGCATGAAACAAAAATGAATTTTAATTTTTAAAATTTATTATACAAGCAAAATCATGCAATATTTTGCGTCTATTCGATGTCTAATATTAGTTAGGGGTAGTCGTGCGTCTCTTTAGCGTTGTGATATTAATGATATGCACCCTGACCGCATGGGCCGAAACTGCAACAAAGGCGAAGAAGGTTGTCGTCCCTCTTTCCGATCAAGGTGACTATAAGATGTGCGACGATAACCTCGAATGTCTTGGACGGAACATGAAAATTCAAGACTTGGAACTTAATCGAGTTT
>JANYKK010000202.1 GCA_025361585.1 Methylobacter sp.
GTCAACGCAGGCATCTTCACTTCCGGCTGCAACATAATAATCGTCGCCGCCAGCAAGGTGATCGTGCCGAGCTTTATGTAAGTCGATAAATAATCGCGCGGCGCCAAGAGCAACCACACCGGCATAATCGCCGCCGCAAAACCGTATGCCATCACCCACCAAGCCAGCATCAAACCGTCGTGGTCGAACCAGACGCGCAAGGTTTCGCTGTGATCGATCAAGCCACCACCCGCCACGGACAGCAGCAATAAAACCACACCCAGCGCCGAAGCTTCCAGCACTTGGCCGGGACGGAAGCTGCGCATATACAGGCCGACGATCATCGCAATCGGGATGGTCGCCGACACCGTCGCCGTCGCCCATGGGCTGTGCTTCATTGCATTAACCACCACCAGCCCCAGCACCGCAATCAGGATAATCATGATCGCAAAAGTGCCTATCAGCGCCGCCGTGCCGCCCAATGCGCCCAGCTCGTCACGCGCCATCTGCCCCAAGCTTTTGGCATTGCGCCGTGTCGATAGAAACAGCGTCACCATATCCTGCACGCAACCGCCCAGCACCGCGCCGAACAAAATCCACAGCGTCCCCGGCAAATAGCCGAACTGCGCGGCCAGCGTCGGCCCCACCAACGGCCCCGGCCCTGCAATCGCGGCGAAATGATGACCGAACACGATCCATTTATTGGTCGGCACAAAATCGCGGCCGTTATCCAGCCGCTCGGCCGGAGTTGCCCGCGTTTCATCGACGACCAGCACCGTAGCAGTAATCCAGGCCGCGTAAAAGCGGTAGGCTATCGCGTAAATGCATAAAGCGGCGGTTATAAACCACAGCGTATTGATGCTTTCGCCGCGGTTTAAAGCGATCCCGCCGACGGCCGCCGCACCCAATACGGCGACCAGTATCCAGATTGAGTTTTTTAGTAGATTATTCATTTGGCATCTTCTTTTTATTATTGATGTTTTAATGGTGAAACAGGAGAGATTATCCTTGAAAAAATCTGTATTGTCATAGGTTTATGATCAGCAAGGAAAGTTACCTTCTCTCGCTCCGACGCTTGCCTTCTTATGCACACGGTTCTCCGAGAGACATCGTCATCCCGGCAGGGATTGCCGGGATCCAGAGCACAGGGATGTGAATGTTTTATTTAATTGGGCAATCGCTTTGGCGAGACTTGCTGCTTGTTTTGGCATTGCCATCCATGGCTTCTGGATCCCGGCAATCCCTGCCGGGATGACGGATCGTCGTGTCACCCAGACACTTATGTATAACGATGAGCGTAGCGCGTGGGAACGAGATAAATCACCGATCAGTCCTCATTTGCTCCAAATCGTCCACCCATTTTAATTTACCTTTAAAAGCCTTGATGCCCTCTTGCTGCATCAACATCAATAAGGCTTTTAAACCGAGCTCTACCGCTTCAGGCTTGGATTTTAGCCCCTGTCGCTTTTAGAACATCCGCCATTAAAACATCATCAATAGTTATATATAACAGGCTTTAATCAAACAAAGCGGTACCTTTGTCAAAATGTACGATCCTAAGAAACCGACCGGTCTAGGCTTGGTGTTAGGGCAAGGGTTGGTGACCAGTCAGGGCGAGCTATGGCAACGGCAGCGGCGGTTGATGCAGCCGGTTTTTCAGAGGAGTAATTTGGCCTCGTTACTCCCGCAAATCGTCACTGCCGGTAATAACTTATTAGCCAGATGGCGGTTATTGGGCGACGGGGCTGAAGTTAATCTGGCCGATGAAATGATGCAGGTAACGCTTGAAGTGATCACTCAAACCATGTTCAGCACCAGCGTCCTCGATAAAATCGAACACATTGCGCCTGCTTTGGATACGTTGCTCCGGTATGCGGCCAAATCGGTCATGAATCCTTTACGCATGCCGTTATTTATCCCCACTAAAACCAATCGGGAATTCAATGCTGCAAGCGCCGTATTGGATGACCTCATTTACGGGATCATCGGGCAACGCCGTGCCCAACCAGCAGCACACAATGATTTGTTGGATATGTTGCTGAACGCAAGTGATAACAATGGCGAATTTATGTCCGACAAACAGGTTCGCGATGAAGTCATGACCATTTTTACCGCCGGACATGAAACCACTGCAAACCTGCTTACCTGGACGCTGTATTTACTGGCCCGTCACCCGGATGTGTTAGCTAAGTTGCATCAAGAACTCGATAACCTGCAAGGCAATATTCCAACGGCGGAAGACTTGCAGCAACTTGTCTACACTAAAGCAGTATTGAATGAATCGATGCGCTTCCGTCCACCAGTCGGCATTATGATGCGCCGGATCAGCAAAAATACCGAGCTTGATGGCTATTTATTGAAACAAGGCAGGCTGGTGATTTTCAGTATTTACAATATTCACCATCACCCGGATTTCTGGCAGCAGCCTGAACAATTCGATCCCGAACGTTTTTTAAACGCTGAAAGCCGCAGGTTTTCATTCATGCCGTTTGGAACCGGCGAGCGCATCTGTATCGGCAGTCATTTTGCGTTACTGGAAAGCCAGCTTTTGCTGAGCATGATCATTCAGCATTTTGATTGGCAGTTGCTTAATACGGGACGAAGCCGAAATTGAAATGGTGGTAACGCTGAAACCGAAGGGTGGGGTTATGGCGAAGTTAGCCGTTCGAGGCAGATAAACATCATTTAAGCCCTGATGACGAAATTAGGCCACGCGACTAAGCGATCTCTGATACACAAAAAAGCCGCCAAGTTTCGCCAAACAAATAACATTTTTGCCAAGATTGGTAAATTTTTGTTTAAAATCAACATGATTACTCAATCGTGAAGTTTAACTATAAGTAAACACCTTTTAGGTGCATATTAATTTTCAATCCAGGGCAAAAAGTACCTCCAGAAATCCGTTAGCCATGTTGCTATAACAACCACTTAACAGCAACCCTTCAGACGAACCCAAACCGCAATCCCCAACAAATTCAACACATAAAAAAACCCGGATCCCAGCAAACATCTCTGTCTGCCAAAATCCGGGTTTTAATTCCCGCTATAAGCTAACGCTTATTTTTTGATAATACTGATGCCTTTCAGCAAGGTCAGCGCCTGAAACAAAGGATAATCCTTTTCCAAGGTTTCCTTCTCTTTCTCCTGCACACTCTCCAGACCTTCTTTGCCTTTGCCGTTTTGCAAATGATGCGACAAATCGGCTTCCTTGACCGGCTTGAATTCGGTTTTTTCCAATTCCTCCAGTTTGACGCGGGCTAAGGTAATATCCGGCTCGATACCTTCGGCCTGAATGGAGCGTCCTGAAGGTGTGTAGTATCTGGCCGTGGTCAGCTTGACCGCCGCGCCATTGCTGGTTGGCAGTATGGTCTGTACCGAGCCTTTGCCGAACGACTTCTCGCCCATGATCACTGCGCGTTTTTGATCCTGCAAGGCTCCGGCTACAATCTCCGAGGCTGACGCGGAACCGGAATTAATCAACACCACTATCGGCGCGCCATCGATAAGATCATCGGGAGCGGCATTAAAACGCATTTCCGAATTTTCAATACGGCCTTCGGTGTAAACAATCAGGCCGCTCTTGATGAACGCGTCACTGACCTCAACCGCCGCATTCAATACGCCGCCCGGATTATTCCGCAAATCCAGCACCAAGCCTTTCAGGTTGCCACCGTTTTCCTTTTTCAGCGCGGCTAACGCTTCTTTCAGGCTTTCACCGGTTCCAGACTGAAAACTGCTGATACGCACATAGCCGTAGCCTTTTTCCAGCATCCGGTTTTTTACGCTCTTAACTTTGATAATGTCGCGGGTCAGGGTTATTTTTAAAGGCGTCTCCCCCCCTTCACGCACCACTGTCAGCAAAATCTTGCTGCCCGGTTCGCCGCGCATGATCTTGACTGCATCCGCCAAAGTCAGGCCTTTTACCGGCTGATCGTCTAGCCTGACTATCAGGTCTCCGGCTTTAATGCCTGCTTTCTGGGCGGGGGTATCGTCGATAGGGGAAACCACTTTAACAAAGCCGTTTTCCATCGTAACTTCGATGCCCAGGCCTCCGAACTGGCCGGTTGTGCCTTCTTTTAATTCCTGGTATTCCTCGGCAACCAAATAAGCGGAATGGGGGTCAAGCCCGCTCAACATGCCGCGAATGGCGTCTTCCAGTAGCTTCTTGTCGGAAACGGGTTCTACGTAATCCCTTTTGATCCGCCCGAAAATTTCCGTGAAAGTGCGCAAATCATCATAGGGCAGGGTTTCTTCCGTATCTGCTACGGCAGGCTTTGGGTTATCACGCTCGGCAAAAACGCTGCCGCAGATGCCCATGAAAACACCCAACATAATCCCTAAGGACAGAATGAAAATATTTTTCTTTTTTAACATGTACCTTAAAACTCCAAAGACTGTTCTTCCCCAAACATGACCAAGTAGGGGCGACCGACCGGTCGCCCCTACAATCTCAATTACTTTCGGCACCACTCAAGCGGATCAACCGGCTTACCTTTGTTACGTATTCCGAAATATAACCCGGAACGACTACGACCGCCGCTTTGCCCAACGGACGCAATGACATCGCCAACATCCACCCATTCACCCATTTTTCGATATAAGCTCTGGTTAAACGCATAAAGAGTCATATAGCCTTTGCCGTGATCAATAATGATCAACAAGCCATAGCCGCGCAGCCAATCTGAAAATACCACTTTACCGCTGGTAACCGCATGTATCTCCGTTCCCTCGCTGGCGTCAATTAACACCCCATCCCAAGTACTCTCGGCACGCGCACTGCCAAACTTGTTAGCCAACCGTCCTTTGACCGGCCAAGACAGTTGCCCTTTAAGTGACAAAAAATCCCTGCTGATCCCCGCCTTTGTCTCAGAAGGGCTAGGGGTGGTTTTAGTAAAATCATCC
This sequence comes from Methylobacter sp., assembly GCA_025361585.1. Taxonomy (GTDB): domain Bacteria; phylum Pseudomonadota; class Gammaproteobacteria; order Methylococcales; family Methylomonadaceae; genus Methylobacter_A. Next base: position 4,882 of record JANYKK010000202.1, read on the forward strand.
CTGGAACTCGGTAAATCTTTGGCGGGCTCAGGCTGAACCTGGACGGCCTTATGCAATTTTTTGTTTTGCTCAACCTCGAAATTAATATCATTGGTCGACTGATGCAATGACGATACCAGATTTTTCAGCTTATTTTCACTTTCTTTCAAGTGAATAATTTGCTCCTCATTTGAAGAAAGCTCGTTTTTAAATTGCGTCAGCAATTGGGCTCTTCGTTTTCTGGCTTCATCCACGGCTACCTGTTCTAATTCCTTTTGCTGAATATTTTTCTCCAAAAGCTCGCTTTCCTGCTGTTGCTGCTTACCTAGCCGATCCAGGCGCTGCATAGATTCCGAAATTTCGGCCAGCTTGGTCAAGCGGGCTTTATTCAAATAATCGTAATACACCAGTATCCGACTGGATAAGGTCGGATCCTGCTGATTAAGCAGCATCTTTAATTTTTCCTTTTGCCCCATTGCGTAGGCAGCCTTTATTTGTCCGGCTAACTCTTTATTTTGTTTAGCGACCTCATCCTGAAGTCTCTCCCTTTCCTGCTGAATCTTGATTAGATTCTGGCGTTTTAGTTCGACTTGACCCTGTGCTGTCCTTAATAAAGCGGCCGTCTTTCCATAGAGTTTTTCAACTTCGCCCAGCCGCGCATTTAAGGTGTTCTTATGCTGCTGTATACGCTGCATATCCTGGCTGGTCGCAGCAATACCGGATTGGGCTTCATAAAACGCATCGTTTTTTTCAGAAACTTCCGCATTGCCCTGATGGGCAAATACACTCAGCAAAACACCCAATACCAGTTTCTTTCTCATCCACAGATTAAACAAGCTTGATCAGCGACCGCCCCGTCATTTCGACCGGCTGCGGAACTCCTAACATTGCCAGCACCGTTGGGGCCAAATCCGACAAACTGCCGCCCTCGTCTAATGGCTTATCACCACCGACATAAACCAAAGGCACAGGGTTGGTGGTATGCGCTGTGTGCGGCTGCCCGGTTTCTTTATCGACCATCTGCTCAATATTGCCGTGATCGGCGGTTATCAGCATCTGTCCGCCCACCGACTTTAACGCATCAACGACGCGCTGCAATGACGCATCGACCGCTTGCACAGCCAAAATCGCCGCATCCATTATGCCGGTATGCCCGACCATATCGCAATTAGCATAATTACATATAATGACATCGTATTTGCCGCCGGTAATCGCAGCGACCAGATTATCGGTCACCTCTGCCGCATTCATTTCCGGCTGCAAATCGTAGGTTCTGACCTTCGGCGACGGCACCAGTATCCGATCTTCTCCGGGGAAAGCTGCATCTTGTCCGCCATTAAGGAAAAACGTGACGTGGGCAAATTTTTCGGTTTCAGCCAGCCGCAGCTGGGTCATGCCCAACGAGGACACATACTCGCCCAAGCAATTTTTTAAATCGGTCGGCGGGAAAGCCACATCATAATCGAAATCCTGCTGGTATTCCGTCAACGTGCAGTAATAGCCTTTATGAGGCGCACGGTTTCTATCGAAGCCGTCGAATGTCGGCGACGTAATTGCCACGGAAATCTCGCGGGCACGATCCGCCCGGAAATTCATAAACACCACCGAATCGTCGGGATCAAGCGCGACTGAGTGATGCCCGGCATCCAAAATAGCCGTCGGCAACACAAATTCATCCGTTTCGCCCCGCTCATAAGCCTCTTCCAAGCCCTGTAGCGCAGAATCCGCGTTAAACGCGCCCTCGCCTTTTGTAATCAGGTCATAGCCCTGTTTTACACGATCCCAGCGATTATCCCTGTCCATCGCATAGAAACGCCCGACAATAGAGGCGATGCGGCCTACGCCCAGCGCCGCAAATTTTGCCTGTAACAACTCAAGGGAAGCCTTTGCGCTCTTGGGCGGCACATCCCGTCCATCCAAAAAGGCATGCAGATAAATTTTATCGAGTCCGCGTTTTGCGGCCAACTCGACCATCGCCATAATCTGTTCCTCATGGCTGTGTACGCCGCCAGGCGAAAGCAAGCCCATGATATGCAGTGCCTTGTTCTTTTCTTTAGCCAGATCGACTGCCCGGCAAAGCACCGGATTCGAATAAAAACTGCCGTCAACGATTGCGTCGTTGACCTTGGAAAAATCCTGAGGCACGTAACGACCCGTGCCGATATGCACATGACCCACTTCCGAATTGCCCATTTGCCCGCTAGGCAGTCCTACGACATGACCGGAACAACTCAACAGCGTCATCGGGCAGTCTTTCTGCAACTGATCCCAGCAAGGTGTGTTAGCCATGGCAATGGCATTGTATTCTTTGTCCAACGTGTAACCGAATCCGTCAAGGATCAGCAATACCACAGGCTTTGGCCGCTTAAACATCTTTATCTTTAACTCCCGATACTAAAAAAAATCCGCATGACTACTCCCCTGAAAAAATAAAGCGCTTTACGCTCCGTTTTATTCTTCATTACCCAAAATGGTCGTAGTGATGTATTATTTTGCCAGATTTACTGGTTTTTTGTATTTTGGCTTGTGCCGATTACACAATCAAATAGCCAATATATTAATACACGTTGGCGACAGTTGTGTATAAATAATTGTTCCCGGTGTCTTTTTTAACTGTCTTTTAATCAGATTAAACAAACCGGAAACATTAAAAACACACAAGGCCTGGGTACAATCACAACGAGACAGACATAGCCAAAACGGATCACTGCTTATAAGGGTACCGAATCTTTTCTGCGTCACAAATCTGTCTGGAACAGGTTTGCATTTACCCGAAGGGCGTCAGGCAGGACAGCCTGATGTGAATCACTAACTTATCTTTTCACTTAACTTTACAAATCTATCCATGGAACGTTACCTAGAATTTATTTTAAACCACTACATTTTATCTCTTGCCATGGCAGTCGTTACTTTTCTGTTAATTCAGGAATTATTCGATGCCGCAACCAAAAAATTCGGTGCCGTTTCGCCTTTGCTGGCGGTCGCTAAAATGAACGATAGCGACACCATGGTTATCGATGTGCGCGAACCGGACGAGTTCCTTAAAGGCCATATTGAAAGCGCGATCAGCACCCCGCTAGGCAACTTACCCGCCCATCTGTCCAAGCTTGAAACACACAAAAACAAACCCGTCCTGATTGCCTGCCAAAACGGAACACGCTCCGCATCGGCCGGAAAGCTATTGACTAAAGCAGGGTTCGAGCAAGTTTTCGTCATTACCGGCGGCATGCAGGCCTGGGAAAGCGACTACAAATTACCGATAAAAACAGTCGGCAAGCACAAAGGCTAAATCAGCTAGCCGGGCCAGCCATCACATCAATCCCTAATCATAGAAACTCAGCATGAGCGAAGAAACTAACGCAGTAGAAAAACAATTTTCCATCCAGAAAATTTATACCAAGGACATGTCTTTTGAGACGCCCAACTCGCCCAAAGTTTTTACCGAGAAATGGGAACCTACTGTCGATTTTAATCTGGGCACCCATGTGTTGCCTTTAGAAAACGCCATGTACGAAGTTGCGCTGACAGTGACTATCACCGTTAAAAACGGCGAGACTACAGCCTATCTTGTCGAAGTCAATCAGGCTGGCATTTTTTCCTTATCCGGCTTTACCGATGCGGAAATGGGGCCGATGGTCGGCAGCTTTTGCCCCAACATTCTGTT
>JANYKK010000156.1 GCA_025361585.1 Methylobacter sp.
CGGGACTCCGACCTGAACTACGACCAAAGCTTCAGTTACGACCCGCTGGGAAGATTGATAAATTACACCGATCCTACCAGCCAAACTAACTACAGCTACGATGCCAACGGCAACCGCACCGAACAGCAAAGTGGCGCACAAGGCAAAAACTTCAACATCGAAGCCATCAGCAACCGCCTGTTGTCCATCACCGACAATCAGCTCCAGACCCTGAAAAGCTACAGCTACGATGCCGCAGGCCACATCACCGGCGACGGCTATCATCATTTTGCCTATGACGGCCGAGGCCGACTAGTGCAAGCCTCAAGTATCGGCCACGGCAGTGAACAATATCGGATCAACGGACTGGGGCAGCGGGTGGCGAAAATCCATGGTCATGCACATGAAGAGTCGAAGTCAAAAGATGACAATAAAGACGACCATGATCGTAAACGAACCGAAACCGGCCCGCATCGCAAGGAACAAGGCCCTCATCAACAGCATGACCAAGAAACGCAAGATAGCCTCTACTTCGTCTACGACGAAGCCGGGCATTTGCTGGGAGAATACAACCGGCACGGCAAAGCCCTACAGGAAACCGTCTGGCTAGGCGACATGCCCGTAGCTGTGCTGGCAAATAACCAGCATTACTTCATCTATGCCGATCACCTCAACAGCCCACGGGCGATCACCGACCACACCGGCAAAGTGGTCTGGCGTTGGGATAGCGACCCATTCGGCAACACCGACGAAAACCAAAGCCATGACGGCCACCCTCATGCCGACAACAAAAAAGCCGACGAAGACCCCGACCGGGATGGGCAGAGATTTGTTTACAACTTGCGCTTTCCGGGGCAGTATTACGATCGGGAAACGGGGTTGTTTTATAATTACTTTAGGGATTATGATCCGGGTACTGGGCGGTATATTCAGAGTGATCCAATTGGACTTAAGGGTGGCGTTAATACCTATGTCTATGTAAGTAACAATCCGCTTAATCTGATTGATCCTCTGGGGCTTGCAGGCGAAATACCAGACCCTAATGGAATCGTTCCTGGAGGACCTTGGACTCCTGCTGGTTCTGGGCAACGACCAGGAGACTTTTGGGGGCCAAAATCCCCTTTTGGTCCTAGATCAATGTGTAGGTATGTACCAGACCAATCAAACGGAGGACCGTCTGGAGCAACTCAACCATATTGGAAAACTCAAACACCCGGTATAAATGGCTGGAATCGTTATGATTTAAGCGGAAATCCAATTACATCTGGGCAAGCACACCCTGCGTCAATACCACCCCCTATCGAATCACCTTCTATTCCTGCTTGGGTTCGGTTTGGAGTTGGTCTTGGCGGTATGATGTATAGCGCGCCAGCGTATTAGATTATTTTAATAAATCCAATAAGTTAAATAGATAATGACTAAAGATCGTATCGATATAATCTCAGAAGAAGAGGGTTTTACCAATTCATACTTCCTTTTTTTAGAGGCATTAAAAGTTTTATCAAGTAATGTTGATGTTCAGTGCAACATTATGGGTAACTTCAACGTGGCTTGGGAAATCAAAGATGATGTTAGTCGGGGAGTTTATTTATTAGATAGTCCAATAGAAAAGCTATCTTTTGATGAAAAAAAAGAGATTGAAAAATTAATGAAGTTATTAAGTCTAATTCCTGATTATGTTCTAGTTGCCACTAACACGGAAGATGACAATAAAAAAGCTATGAGTAATCCTTGCTGGTTACTTCTTCGAGAAGAAGCCAAAAAACTTTTACAGATGCTTCAAAGCAATACCACACGCAGACAGCAGTTATGACAATGTATTTCCTGAAAAAGACGGGATCAGGCCTTGATTTGACATCCCCTACTTTCTTTTTTGAAATGGTCTAATAAATCCGGGCACCTCGAAAGGCATAATTTATACTGCCAATAGTGCAGTAGGCTGGGATGAATGCAATGAAACCCAGCGTTGTTCGCATTAATTCTTGGAAAGGGGTCAGGTTACTTTATTGACGAAAAGTAACCTGACCCCTCGGAGACCCCTCGGACCCAACCAGCGGTGCATTAGGTGCATTAGGACTTGGATACGTGTTAGGATACGGTGTCGATGCAGCGGCGTTAGAAGCAACAGCGGCGGCGGCGGCTTCAGGAGCAACTAGCGTGTGGATTAACAATTACGTCCCGACTAGTTTGGGTGGTGCAAGACCATGATTTGTACAAGGAATATTAAGTATGACCGATGTTAAGTTAACCGCGCCCTTACTTGCACTTTGGTTAGTATTTTCGCTCCTTTTTTTTACGAAAAGCCTTATTAACTACAGTGATGAATTAGTTAAATTAAGGGAAGAAAAGAATTCTAATTTGCATTCCAATATAGCCAGATTACGTATTTACATAATTCTTGTTAGTTTAGTCGGCTTATTGGGTACTTTTTCCTTTGCTGGACTGATTGGGCATTTTGATCAATTCAAAAGCCCCTTGTTTTTCGTAGGTGCTTGCAGCGGTATTGTTTTGTTTTTTTTGACTTATTTTATTGGAAGAAAACCCTAGATCACGTAGATATTGTTATTCAAATCAAGCAAAATGGATAGCCGAATCCGAAAGATTTAGCGGGGCTTTAATACTATACCTATGTACATAACAACCCACTGAGATGGACTGATCCATTTGGCCTATACGATTTAAGTTTCTCGGCTGGCTTCCATTTACCAGTATCTCCGTGTGTGGCAGTAGGTGAGGTTTTCTCAAACGCGGTAAGACGCATTCAGTAGGGCGTCAATAGAGTAGCGTATTGCGCCGCATGGCAAGATCATTTAACAATTGGCGGGTTCAGCGGGTAGGTATCAGTACTTATTGATTGAAGAAGTTGAACTCTCTATCCTAAAGGCACACATACAATACCAACCGGTTTCTCAGGATTATGGCATATGAATCGCTGCTAGCCGTTTTGCAGGATAAACAGAAGCTCTCTGTTGCAGAATTGAAGAAAGTCGAGCGTGTGCAAAAAACGTCGGTATCGGAAAGCGTGCCGCAGTTGCTGGTCAAGCTGGGCTTGTGTTCGGAGCTGGATGTGGCCGATGCCTTTGTTGAGTCGGGCCGGTTTGAAAAGGTGAAACCGGATCATTATCCGTTGGAAATGCAGTTGCCGGAAACTGTGCCTTTTCGGTTTCTAAAAAATTATCATGTGATCGGTTTGGGTAAAAATGGCGGTCACGATGACGGCATCACCGTTGCGTTGATGGATCCCGAAGACCGCTTTGTGATTGATGCGCTAAAGCTGGCGACCGGCAAAAACATCATCCCTAAAGTCGGGCTGCTTTCAGAGATCGATACGGCGCTGGATGTGCAGTATGGCGAAGGCCGCTCGCAAATGGATCAACTCGTTGGCGATCAAGTTGTCGATGATTTAGGCGAGGAAGACCTGGAGCATTTGAAAGATTTGGCCAGTGAAGCGCCGGTGATCAAAATGGTCAATCTGATCATGCAGCGGGCCATTGAAACTAGAGCCTCGGACATTCATATCGAACCTTTCGAGCAATCCCTAAAAGTCAGGCTGCGTGTCGACGGTGTTTTGAAGGAGATAGATGCGCCGTCGGTCAAATCTACGGCGGCTGTGATTTCCCGTATCAAGATCATGGCCAAGCTGAATATTGCCGAACGCCGTCTGCCGCAGGATGGCCGC
>JANYKK010000210.1 GCA_025361585.1 Methylobacter sp.
GAAGCCGAGCATGGCACTTTCTATGGCGTGATGGGACAACGCGGGCCTACCCCTGACGAACTGCAAGACCTGCAAGACAGCTGTTCCGGCGATATGAACATGATGCGCCATTGCCGCCACCGCCATGGTCTTCTTGACCGCTTGATCCGGCGTCAACAATTCGGAAACCACGCCGGGACGCGATTCATTGGCGCAATCGTATTTACGGTTACAGTAATGGCACTGGATATTGCAAGCCGGAGCCACCGCAACATGCATCCGGGCAAAGTAATGATGGGCGTCTTCCGAATAGCAGGGATGGTTCTGTACCTTCTCCCGTATCGAATCGGGCAATGAATCCATTTGATTGTCGGTTGAACCGCAGGAGCTGGCAGCGCAACCGCCTTTAGCCGCAGGAGCATCGTTTAATACTGGTAATTGCATGGTAATGGCCTCGTTTGTGCATTTACTTAAAGCAAATGCACAGGCCATGCCAACGGCAGCATGTTATTTTACGCTATTGAATTATAAAGTTATTGTCTTGGTTAATGGGCGATATTGTTGCAAACACAACAGCCATTTTTTAGGTTTTGTTATGAATAGCACAATGACTGTAGCGGTAGAAAATATGATTCCGACACTGACAAGTTTATGCTTTTAAATAGGGTTTGATCGACCACTCGACAACCTGTAGCACATCCACGGATTCAACTTGACCAGTAAACATAAATTAGAAGCCCTATTTGTTGTGAACACTTTTATGCGCAGACAGGATAGCCCTGTTCATTTTAAAATATTATATTTGTCCATCCGAAGTGTGCATTTTTGCGGTTAATGCGCGACAGAACCGGTTATAATCGTCACGTTTTTTTGTTCCCGGCAACATACTAAAAATAAGTTCTATGGCTAACATACGTACCCATTACGACAATCTAAAGGTTACAAGAGACGCCCCCGTCAGCGTTATCAGAGCAGCCTATAAAGCCCTTTGCCAAACTTTTCATCCCGATAAATTCCAGGGTAGCCCTGAGGAAGCCGAAAGAGTCATTAAGCTGGTGAATGCTTCCTATGCAGTCTTAATAGACCCGGTTAAGCGGGCTGGACATAATGCCTGGATCCGGGAGCAAGAAGTTAAAGCTCATCAGCAGAATGAAAGGGCGCCGTTCAACGATGTCGGCAAAACAACCGAACAACAGCAAGACACGCAACCTCCACCATCAAACACTAATAGTGAAGTTACGTTTCAGCGCGCATTTGACTTGAACTATCAGGGGCGCTATGCGGAAGCCTTTTCACTTTTTCAACAATTGGCGGAACAAGGTCATGCAAAGGCTCAGTTCAATTTAGGCGTCATGTATGATCAAGGCCAACATGTAACGCAGAACCATGCTGAAGCTGTCTCTTGGTATCTCAAAGCCGCTGAACAAGGCAATACCAATGCGCAATACAACTTAGCTGTTAAATACCAAGCCGGGCAAGGCGTAGCACAGGATCAAGACAAAGCCGCTTATTGGTATCGCAAAGCGGCAGAAGAAGGTGATGCAAAAGCACAATAGCCATGTAGCCAACGCCTGCCCTGTGCTAAGAAAGGTTGAGCAACAAAAAGCTGTTGCCCGACAAATTTACCAGACGAGTTAAACAGAATGCTCAGAATTAAAAGGTAAACAATCCTCCTTAAAAGGATGAATACCCGGCAAAACATCAGCCAAGACCTGTTTGGCTTTTTCAATATCATGATCAAGCTGCAAGTGTGTCCAAAAGCTGTCGCTTAAGCCAAAGAAACGCGAAAGCCTGAGGCCGGTATCAACGGTAATGGAGCGACTGCCGACAATTATTTCGCCAATGCGACGTTGAGAAACACCGATTGATTTTGCCAGTCGATATTGGGTAATACCCATAGGCTTAAGGAAATCTTCCAGCAATATTTGTCCCGGTGCCTGCATGGGAACATGGGAGGCATCAGTATCAATTAAGTCGCTGTAATCAAGCTGTTTAATATCTTCTATACGAATAGTCATGGATTTTTAGTGGTAGTCAATAATTTCAACATCATAGGCATTACCATCCTGCCAAACGAAGCAGATACGCCATTGGTCATTAACCCGAATACTGTGCTGACCGATACGATCACCTTTTAATGATTCAAGCCGATTGCCTGGAGGAATGCGCAAGTCCTCAACTAACGAGGATGCATGAAGTTGCTGAAGTTTGGAGCGTATCCTAACCCGAATATCGGCCGGGAATCGCTTAACGGGCAAACCTTGAAAAGCCGCAGCAGCTTCTTTATTGGCAAAGGTTTTAATCATGATTTTATAGTATCGCTAAGCGTTACTATAGGCAATGTATTTCTTTCCTTTGAAAAAATGAAGGACTCTCCAACCTCAAGCCACATCATAATACCATTCCAAAAGCTCTTCCCCGCCCCAGTTTTCGGCGTCAGCAGGAATGGCTTCAGATGTTTTATATAACGTCATTTGTCCGGGTTTTGGCGAGGTTACCAATAAACTTTCTGCGTAATCGACTGAACAGCCTTGTTTTCCGGTTTCATCTTTTAACCATTGCGCGGCCATGGCAACGGCGTCTGTCCGGGTTTCACCAAAGCCGAACACTGCGTAATCGTGTTGTACGTATAAAATGGTCATTGCTGCTCCAAACTCTTTAAATTTGCTTCATAGTTATATCCAAAGTCAAAATCCGATAAGCGATTTGCCTCGGCGTCATGCTCAACAAGCGGGCGGCTTTGGCTTGCACCCAGCCGCTTTGCTCCAACGCGGCAATGACCCGCTCCCGGTCATCCATGTTTTCATCATTAAAATCAATCGCAGGCGATTTCTGCGATTTAATACTGATAACGGTGCCGATTTCGTCTTCCAGGCCGGTACTGACCATCACGTCGCGGTCGATGATGCCGTTTGGACTCATGATCGCGGCGCGTTCCAGTCGGTTTGCCAGTTCGCGAACGTTGCCGGGCCAGTTGTGTTTCATCAATATGCGTATCGCGCTTTCCTTGATTTCCAGAGGCCGACCGCCTTGCTGCTCTGAAATTCTGCCGAGCAGGAACTCGGATAACTCCGGTATGTCCTCAGTCCTGTCGCGTAATGCAGGCATCTGGACAGGCATGACATTAAGCCGGTAATACAAATCTTCCCTGAACTCGCCTTTGGTCACTTCTTCTTCAAGATCGCGATTGGTTGCGGCAATGATGCGGACATTGACCTTGATGGTTTGGGTGCCGCCGACCCGTTCAAATTCGCCTTCCTGCAACACGCGCAGCAGTTTGGCCTGGAACGAGGCGGAAATCTCGCCTATTTCATCGAGAAACAGGGTGCCGTTATCGGCCAGTTCAAACCGGCCTTTGCGCTGACTGACCGCGCCGCTGAACGCGCCTTTTTCGTGGCCGAATAATTCGGACTCCAATAAGGTGTCGGGCAAGGCCGCGCAATTAAGTTTCAAAAAAGGCCCACCTGCACAACCCGAGTTGAAGTGTATCGCATTGGCGACGACTTCTTTACCGGTGCCGGATTCGCCGCGGATTAATACCGTGGTATTCCATTTTGCAACCTGGCGGATTAAGTCGAAAACTTTCAGCATCGGTGGCGAATGACCGATGATGTTCTCAAAACTGTAGTTCTTGATCAAGGCCTGTTTGAGTTGATCCCGCTCGCTGAGCAGGTTGCGCTGTCTGCGTTCGGTTGTCCGCAGCAGTTTGACGCTTTGCGCGATCAGGTTGGCAATCATCTCCATAAACCGGGCGCGCTCGCCCAGAAACTGGCTGTTATCGGGCTGGGCGGCCAGCACGCCGATGGTGTCGCCTTCTTCTATGTAAATCGGCGAGCCGATAAAGGGCAGCTCGGGATCGTACAGTCCCAAGCGACCTAAAAAACGCGGCTCTTCGGATACTTTTTCAATAACAATGGTGCTGCCCTCGTCAAGGATGGCGCCCATCAGGCCTTCGCCGGGATTGTATCTGACCGGCTCGGCGGGTTTATCGGTACCGTTGGTGTGGACAACGCTGACGATCATGCTGTCGCTCTCAATTTCCCGTAGCGTTATCATGCCGGAACGCATGCCCGAGCGTTTATGCAGTATCTCCAAAACCGCCTGTAATTTTGCGTGCAAATCGTGGGTGCTGTTCAATACCTGGCTGATGATATACAAGGTATCAAGTTCGGCTTCGATCAATTGAATACGTTCGGCCATTACTCTATCCCCTTAGGAATTTGTCTGTGCATAGGGAAGCTGATTTTGAACCGGCATCCCCAGTCGCAATCCGGGTCTATTTCAATAAATCCCTGATGCTGGTTGACAATCTCTTTTGCCATAACCAGCCCCATACCGGCTTGATTGCCGCCCATGGAACGAGTGGTGTAAAAAGGTTCAAATACCTTGGCGCGTTTTTCGACGGGGATGCCGGAACCGCTGTCTTCAATGCAGACATAAATCAACTCGGCGTCGGTATGGGTGGTTATCTTAAGTCGCTGCTCCGCGCCATTCGATTCGCAGACGGCGTCAATCGCATTGTCGATCAATTGTTTGAACAAGATGCGCAGGCGGTTTTCAGAACCCAGCATGGTCGGCAGTTTTGACAATGGCTGCCAGTGCACCTCTATGTCGTTGCTACAGATCCGCTGGTTATTGAGTAACAGCACTTCATGCAGAATCTGGTTCAGGTTGACCGGAATAACGGCTGTTTGTAGAATCTCGGGGATACATTTTTGCATGGTCGAAACGGCTTCTTCACCGGATTGTTGAATCTGCTGCAATATCTGCAACAGACCGGCGTGTTGATCATCTTGCTTATGTCGTAAAATCTGTTCGGCCGCCCTAATTTGGTTCATCGGCATCTGGATTTGGTGCATCGCGCCCAATAATGTTTCCCTGATGCCGCGCACCCGCTCATCTTCAGCCATGATCGTTTTTAAGGTTTGAATATGCAGCTCTTCCATCTGTCTGCGTTGCCTCGTAATATCGGTCAACGTCAGGATCAGGTACTGTTTCGATGTCTGCTCAAAAAAGGCGTCGGCATTAACTTCATTCTCTACAAACCAGTTCCCGGCACAAGAAAACCAGCGGATTTTCTGGCTTCCTTTGCTTTCTATTTTGAATTCACGGTTATTAAAGCCTTGTTCCTTGCTCTGTAACTGCGACCATAAATCGCCCATTTCATCCCTTAGCAGCTGTAAAAAATACGCGGCAGGCTCGCCCTTATCAAGATCGCTGACCAGCGCTTTATAGTTATGATTATCCAGGATAACCCTGTCCTGATCGTCAAGTACAACCATAGCGATAGGCGATGAATTAATAACCGACTCGATCAATAATTTTTGGTTGATGACCCTTTTTTCGGATTCGTACGACTGGGTAATATCCCTGTGCATGCCTATATAGTGAGTGATTGCCCCGGATTCATTCAGCATCGGCGCAATAGTCAAATCGGATAGATAACGCTGACCGGATTTATGCCGGTTGCATAAGGTGCCTCGCCATATTTTTTTAGTGCTGATGGTGCGCCATAAATCGCGGTACACGTCTCTCGGTGTGCTTTTGTCCGATAATAGCGATTCGTTTTCGCCCAGAATATCTTCAGGCCGGTAGCCCGTGACTTTACAAAACTCCCCGTTAACGTAAAGAATTTTGGCTTTTTTATCGGTAATCGAAATAGCTATCGGCACCTGTTCAACGGTTTCAACAAACAGGCTGTAAAGCATTTCGTCACCTTTATTTGCATACCCTTCTTCACCAAATAAACCAGGTGCAAGTTCGCCGATGACGCTAGCCATGTTGGTATGCTTTTGTAAAAATCGTAATGCAGTTTTTTTCATAAGTGTTGGCCGGGATGAGAGGGCTTTAGTTTACTTAAGCAAATATAGAGCCAACATCAATGCTCATGTTTTCTCAACCACAATCGAACCTCACTCCAGGCTTTGCGAGACGCAATGCGTGAGAAGGAGATAAAAGTTAGTGCAGGAGTACAAAGCTGCCTTGTACGCGTAAATCAACATTTGTAGGGGCGACCGACCGGTCGCCCCTACGGCGGAACAACATCATGCGGTTACCAGGATAAAAAACACAAGCCATTGTAGGATTTGCGACACAGCTATTTTTATCGATGTCGGTATGTATCACTTCCAACAGGACTGACGCACTGCTTTGGGGTGTTTTCCAGAGCATTTGACCAATAAATGCTCGCTGTCTGCAATTGGCATAATTGATGCTTTGATCTAGCTAACAATCTTAAAAGAAGCCTGGAAAAACAGTGAGCGAATATCTTCTACTTTTATTAGGCACGGCTCTGGTCAACAACGTAGTTCTGGTTAAATTTCTCGGGCTGTGTCCGTTTATGGGCGTCTCGAAAAAACTGGATTCTGCATTAAGCATGGGTTTGGCAACAACTTTCGTGCTGACCCTGGCGGCAATGACCAGCTGGATACTGGAACATTTTATTCTTGCGCCTTTCAACATCCAGTTTCTACGCATACTTGCTTTTATTCTGGTGATTGCTGCCGTAGTGCAGTTTACTGAAATGGTGGTGCATAAAACCAGTCCGGTACTGTATCAAATACTGGGTATTTTCCTGCCATTAATTACTACCAATTGCGCAGTTTTGGGCGTGGCACTATTGAATGTGCAGGAACACTACGGTTTTATGCAAAGTATGATTTTTGGTTTTGGTTCGGCAGTGGGCTTTACGTTGGTGATGGTGCTTTTTGCAGGTCTGCGTGAGCGTTTGGCGTTGATGGCAGTTCCTGCATTATTTGCCGGGACACCGATTGCGTTTATCACCGCAGGTATTTTATCGCTGGCATTTATGGGTTTCGCCGGTCTTAATACAAAAATGTGACAGGAAAGCAGCCATGTATGTTTTATCCGCGATTGTCAGTTTAACCTTGTTAGGGCTCACTTTAGGTTTTTTGCTGGGTATAGCTGGCAAGTACTTAAAAGTTGAAAGCAGTCCGATTGTCGATGAACTGGAATCCTTGTTGCCCGGTTCACAATGCGGTCAATGCGGTTTTCCCGGTTGCAGGCCAGCCGCAGAAGCCTTGGCCGAGGGTAAAGCGCCCGCTACGATATGTCCTCCCGGCGGTAGCGCCCTGGCGGAACAAATCGCCGCTTTATTGGGGCTGGATCTGGATTTAAGTGAAGTAAAAGAACCTGAATTACTGGTAGCCAGAGTCAGTGAAGATACCTGCACCGGTTGCACCCGCTGTTTTAAAGTCTGCCCCACCGATGCCATTGTTGGCGCACCCAAACAAATTCACGCAGTGGTTGCCGATGCTTGCATAGGCTGTAAAAAATGTGTGGATGTGTGTCCGACCGAATGTTTGCAAATGCACCCGATTGAGGTCACGTTACGTAACTGGCGATGGACTAAACCGGTTTTACCTGAAGAGAGTAACGCTGTATGTTAAGAAGCTATTTAAAAACCGCTGAACCCTTGCATAACGGTGTTGTGAAAGGTCTCAAAAGTCTCATGTGCGCCCCTTTTTTTAGCTCTTTCGCGCCTCCCATATTCCGAGCAAAGCTTGAAAGGGATAGCGACGTTTTTAAGCAGCTTCCAAGTTTTTTCTCAAAACCACGTATCCGGGGCGGCGTTCATGCGGAAGAACACAAAGCCGCAACAGCTACCCTAGCCATAGTAAACAACTTTCCGTTACCGAAAAAACTGTATATCCCCCTGCAACAACATGTCGGTAAGCCTGCTGAACCGCTGATTAAAGTCGGTGAAAAAGTCCTGAAAGGGCAATTATTAGCCTACAGTCAAGGCATGATCTCAGCGCCCGTGCATGCACCCAGTTCGGGTATCATTCTCGATGTCAATGATTATCCGGCGCCGCATCCGTCCGCTCTGCCCATTCGTATGATCGTGCTGGAA
>JANYKK010000265.1 GCA_025361585.1 Methylobacter sp.
ATACAGCTTGTCATAACTCAGGTTACAACATCGAAAATAGATTAAGCATTAAAATGAAAAATATATTTGCATATCATAAAATTCACGAGCATGGAAAATTCAATGGTGAATGGTACAAAACAAATTCCCCCAACAATGTCAATATAGGTGACATTATTTATATTCTTTCTGGAAATACGGGAAGTGGAACAAACGGATCTCACAAATACTATTTAGAAGGAAAATATAAAATTGATAGATTTGAAGTTCTAAGTGATGGGCGTAAACTTTTGTTAGATGGAATATCTGTTCCAGATAAACCCATAATACTTAACGACAAAAATGATTTTAATAAAGAGTCATTCAGAAACCGATTTGCATCGGGACAGAGCTGTACGACTGTGCCAGAAAATTTCAGGTACTTTTTCGACACTTTACTTGATAAAAATAGGGCAGTTCCCCAAATAAGTAGTCTTGAAACAGATATAGAAAATATATTTAATGTAAATATTACAGATACTGAAAAAGAGCAACTAATTAAAGCAAGAATTGGACAGGGAGTATTTAGAGGAAATGTAAAGACCACATGGGGAATGGGGGAGGTTTGTGCCTTAACACTGGTCAATATTCCAGAGCTCTTGATTGCATCTCATATAAAAGCATGGAAAGACTGTACCACAAAAGAAGAGCGTTTAGATGGCTCAAATGGTTTGTTATTGTGCTCACATATTGACGCCCTTTTTGATAGGCATCTTGTTACTTTTATCAAAAGCGGTCGTGAGTACATACTTGAAGTTAACAAAACTCTTGATAAAAAGACATTGAGTGGACTAGGTATCATCCCTGGTCAAGCTCTGTGTACAACTAATTTCAGAAAATTAAATATGGAGGATTTTGAAAGATTTGAGCTATATATGTCTTACCATAATGAAACGTTTCAACAGCTTAGAACCTAACCATTTGACCAATGGCTGAGATGGGTCGTTACCGGAAGTTCGCAGAGCCGTAGGATGTGCTGAACAAAGTGAAGCGCATCAATCGCGAACGATGCGCCTCCTATCGTCGGCAGCATCCTACATACCAATCAATATGACTACTCACTCTGTTTTTGGTTGATTATTCCATGCGGCACATGCGCGGAAGTGACATGCTGGGCAGCGGACTCGCAATGGCCTTTTTGATCGTCAAAGAAAATATCCGCACCGAAAGCCTTCAAAAAAGCGCCCTTGGCGATACCGCCCAAGAATAACGCCTCATCGATACGGATACCCCAGGCCCTTAATGTCCTGACTACCCGCTCATGGGCCGGAGCCGCACGGGCGGTCACCAAGGCGGTTCTGATCGGCGATTCTTGAGGATCAAACTGTGTTTGAATATGATGCAGGGCGCTCAAAAAATCCTTGAACGGCCCGCCCGACAACGGTTTTTTGGCTTCGTTGCGTTCATTCTCGGTGAATACATCCAGGCCGCGCTGTTGATAAATCCGTTCCGATTCATCAGAAAACAACACCGAGTCGCCATCGAAAGCGATACGCAGCTGATCGGAATGATCCGTCATGCTCGGGCCGCAAAGAATGGTCGCCGCCGCAAAACCGGCGCTCAGGGCTTTAGCGACATCATCGGCATTGGCCGATAAAAACAAATGCGCACCGAATGCAGGAATGTAACCGTACGGCGATGCGCCGCTGGTGAACGCCGCACGAATAATCTTCAACTGGTAATGGGCAATGGAGTTGAAAATCCTTAAGCCCGTATCGGCACTGTTTTGCGATAACAGGATGATTTCAACCAGGGGATCATCGGGGCTGCTGTCATTTAGGCCTAACAGCTTTTTAATCAACGCGAAGCCGTAGCCCGGCTCCAAAATCTCATCTTCGTGTTCTATTTGATAACGGCAGAAGGCTTCCCTGCCCTGCGTTTCAAATATCGCATGCGATTCATCCAGATTGAATAAGGCTCTGGATGATACCGCCACAACCAGCTTTTTCTCCCTCATAACCGGCATTAGTCTTAGTTATCGCTCACCCAAACCGAATCTAAATTAAGCGCTTTTTTAATTCTGGCCGTATTTGAATCCGCTTCTGCTCTGGTTTTATAGCCCACAACTCGCAGACGGTACATGGTTGTATTCTTTTCCTGGACAGGTATTACTTCGGCTAAAACGCCTTGTTGCGCGAATTCCGCCGCCCTGCTTTTGGCATACCATTCCTGTTTGAATGCCCCCAGATTTACGCCCCATTTCCCTTGAGCTGTTTGTTTCTTTTCCTTTACAGGCTCCTGCTTAACAACTGCTTTAGCGGCGATTACTGGCTTGGGCGTTACCGCTTTGGGCGGAGTTGCCGCTTTATCAGGTGCAGATGCAATTACTGGCGCTGCTTCTGTCTTGGCGGGCGTAGCTTCTGCTTTGACAGGCGTTTTTTCATTCTTAGCTTTGGCTTTGTCTTTGCTCGGCTCATGCGCAGCTGCCGTTTTAACCTGGGCGGATTCACTTGCATTTCCTGCTTTAGCCGCTACTGGCTCATGCGTAGCTTCGACCTTGGCCGGTTCAGCAATGGGCGGCGCTAAAGACACCTTATCTTCCAAATCATCCATTTTGATCTGTAGCATGCCCAGCTCCTTGCTGACCATGTCCTGTTGCACCACAATATTAGAAATATCGGAACCGTCAGCATGGTTTGTAGCGCTCTTTGCTACATTTGCCTCCAGCGTTGCAACCATCTCGGTTAATTTCGAAAATTCAGTTTTTGCCCCATACGTCATCACGCCCAACCCAACGGCTGCGCACATCGCAACAGCAGCAACCCCCATCGCCACATAGCTAAAAAGCTTTGCCCTTTTAACCTTGTTTTGAGCATCATCCAACAATTTCTTAATGTCTTCCTGTTCAAAATCAAAGGGACTCAATTTTACATCCTCAACGTTTTCAATACTCTTCATAACGGTTTCGGCTGCTGGAGCTGATGCTTGCTCAGGTTTAGACTCAACAGCGTCGAAACCTCCAGCTTCCGGCCCAAAAACATTCACGGCTTCATCTTCGCTCAAAAAATCGATGTTGCCAAAAGTATCTTTCTCATCTTCTTTGCTTCCTAGCTCACTGCTCACATCAGCAATATCCGTGTCAGCCGTAATATCGAAATCAGGCAAAAGAAAATCATCTTCCTGATCAGCCGGGGCCAATAATGTTTCAGTTTCCGCTGACTGGGTCTCCTCTATTTGCGTGGAAAACTCATCATTTACTTCATCCAAAAGAAAATCATCGTTTTCAATCAAGTCTGCATCTTCCGCTCCAAAATCGGCATCCAAGGGTAGACTGTTAAAGTTATTTTCGTCACCCAGCAAGTCATTGAATGATTCTTCATCTGCGGACTTCGGCTCTTCAGTAGGTGCAAGCAAATCCGCCCAATCATCTACCTCATCATTTTGGATCATGTCCGATTCGTCAAAATCATCATCAAGGAGTTCATCCTCTTTCCCGTCTGTTTCGTCTAATGCGTCTTCAAAATCAAAATCGGCACCCAAAAGCGAGTTGTCATTAGCATCTTCGTCATCGGATGGCTGCCCAGCTAAACCAGCCAAATCTTCGACCTCATCATCCTGAGTCGGTTCCAATCCGTTAAAATCATCACTCAAGCCGATAAAATCATCCAACGCGTCAACCGCATCTTCGTCCTCGTCTGACTCATCAATAACTGTCGGCGATTCTTCATTGGCTGCAATTAACTCCGTCACAGCTGGAGCCGGAATTTCAGGCTCATCATCCTGAATCAGATCCGATTCGTCAAAACTATCAGCCAAACCGAAAAAGTCATCAACTTCATCATCAGCGGATAAATTTCCTGCAACCGGCTCTGAACCACCAACTTCGGCTACCGCCGTTGGTGGTGAATCATGCAGATCCATTTCCGGCTCATCAAAATCACTAAAGTCCGAGAAATCATCCAACGCTTCAGGTGAGCCAACATCCTCATCGACCTCTGCTTGCAATGGATCATCATTCATCAGCAACCTGTCAACGGCCGCATCGTCATCTTGAAACTCATTTGCCGAAAAAATAGACGATCCAGCCTCGTCCAGCATGGCATCTAAGTCAACATCAAGATGTTTTTCTTTTGAATTTTTATCTATTGAATCAGTCATACTCAGGCTCGGTAATGAGAAATTAAAATAACCACAAAATTAAAATAGGGCATTCAGTATTTATCGGCATAAAAATGTTTTTTTATCATTTTAATACCAAATAAATTTAATGTTCATAAAGTTTCGTTGATTTGATGCTAAACTCCCAAAAAAACTTCTAAGAAACAACATGCAACTAGCTATCACTGCCTTGGGCAACCATCAGATTAATTTTATTGCTGAAATATTACCCGCCGTGCGCGACTGTAAATGTAATATTTTAGAAATAAGATCGTCCCGCCTCGCTCAGTCCACTGCGGCATACCTGCTTATCCAGGGTAACTGGAATCAAATTGCCAAGTTTGAAAGTACGTTGGACATTATCCAAAGACGGCTCGACATCAAAATTCACATCTTGCGGCCCGAGCAAAAAGACAAACCTAAAGAATGCATCCCCTATTCATTGGAAACCATATCCTTGGATCGCGACAATGTCACAGAATCCATTACTTCTTTTCTGTTTGACCGGGAGATAGACATTGAGGAGATAACCGGCAGCTGCTATCAGGCTCCTTATATTCAAACCTCAGTATTCTCAACCAAATTTGTGATTTTAATTCCACCGCAACTCCACCTGCTGTCACTACGCGAAGAGTTTATGGATTTTTGCGACCGTTTAAATATAGACGCTATTCTTGAACCCATAAAGAGATAGACCTAACAATGATAACTCCCGGCCACCCCGTCCCCGATTTTGAGGCTTCATCTACCGGCGATAAGACGATAAAACTAAGCGACTATCAGGGCAAATACCTGGTTATTTATTTTTACCCCAAAGACAATACTCCCGGCTGTATCCAGGAAGGCCAAAGTTTCCGCGACAACATCGAAAAGTTCACCGCATTCAATGCCGTCATAGTCGGCATATCCCGCGATACCGTCCGCATCCATGAAGGCTTTAAATGCAAACAGCAATTCCCATTCGACTTGCTTTCAGACCCCGATGAACAGCTGTGCCAACTGTTTGACGTGATCAAAATGAAAAACATGTACGGCAAACAAGTGCGGGGCATCGAACGCAGTACTTTTCTGATCGATCCAAAGGGCTTGCTAGTGCGTGAATGGCGCAAAGTAAAGGTCAAAGAACATTGTGCGGAAGTCCTGCAAGCCTTACATAAACTCACAAACAACTAGCATGAATATTCAAACATCGCCCGATAAAAAACTGTTTGTCTTGGACACCAACGTATTGATGCACGATCCAAGCTCCATTTTCCGCTTTAAGGAACATGACCTGTTTATCCCGATGATTGTTCTTGAAGAACTCGATCATGCCAAAAAAGGCCTCACCGAACTGGCACGCAATGTCAGGCAAGTCAGCCGGTTTCTGGATGAATTAATCCGCGATGCGAACCAGCAAACCATCAACGACGGCCTACCGTTGTCGAGCATAAAGCATGGCCCCAAAAACGACACCATTGACGGCGGACGCCTATATTTCCAGACCAGCGCGATGACCGCTCTGCTGCCGGAAAGCATGCCCGGCAACCTTGCCGATAACTCCATACTCAGCGTGGTCTTAGCGCTCACCAAGGAGCTGCCTACCATCACCGTTATACTGGTATCGAAAGACATCAACATGCGCATCAAGGCCGCGACCTTGGAACTGCTTGCAGAAGACTACCATAACGACCAAACCCTGGATGATATTGACCTGCTCTACAGCGGCTCAATGGCGCTGGAAAAGGATTTTTGGGCAATACACGGCACCAAAATGGAATCCTGGCAGGAAAAAAACCGCACTTTTTACAAACTGGACGACCCTATCGTCACCGAATGGTACCCCAACCAGTATGTATATATAGAGGATGAGACCAATTTCGAAGCCATCGTCAGATCATGCGACGGACAGGTTGCGGTATTGGAACTGGCCAAGGATTATCGAGCCAAACACCACAATGTCTGGGGCATAACCGCAAGAAACCGGGAGCAAAACTTTGCGCTCAACGTCTTGCTCGACCCCAATATTGATTTTGTCACCTTGCTGGGCACGGCCGGCACCGGCAAAACCCTATTGGCCCTGGCCGCAGGACTAACATTGACGATGGAAAACAAGACCTACCAGGAAATCATCATGACCCGCGAAACCGTGCCGGTCGGTGAAGACATAGGATTTTTGCCCGGCACCGAGGAAGAAAAAATGGCGCCGTGGATGGGCGCGTTAATCGATAACCTGGAGCTTTTAGGCAGCAATGCCGAACACGGCGAATGGGAGCAAGGCGCAACCAGCAACATCATTATGAACCGGGTCAAAATCAGGTCGCTGAACTTTATGCGCGGACGAACCTTCCTTAACCGCTTTTTGATTATCGATGAGGCTCAAAATCTGACCTCAAAACAAATGAAAACCCTGATAACCCGAGCTGGGCCAGGAACCAAAATCATCTGCATCGGCAACCTGTCGCAAATAGACACGCCTTATTTGACCGCGACAACCTCTGGATTAACTTACGTTGTAGACCGCTTCAAAACTTGGCCGCATGGAGCGCATATCACCTTGCGACGTGGTGAACGCTCACGCTTGGCTGATTACGCTTCGGATATTTTGTAGCTGTGTGTCTACACCCCTCCCCCTTATTTCTTATCTAAACCGATAAAGCCTAATGCTTGAAGCCATTTTTTATCTCTTCGTATCGTGTCAAGCCTGATCTTACGAGCGTAATACTCAGCTTTAGTCTGCGCATAAAGAACCAGTAAACGGAAAAGATGTTCTTTTATAAACCCGGCATTTTGCGATATTGGTCTTGCTGCTGCCCGCGTGATTAAAGGCGCATATCTAACAAATAACTCATCTTCAAAACTGACAATAGCCTCAACAGTTCCAGGATCGCCTTGACGGGCTGAACGACCGAATAATTGCCTGTCTACCCGCGCGCTTTCATGGAACTCAGTCAATATAACGTGCAACCCGCCGGTTTCAGCCACTTCATCCGATAATTTGATGTCGGTACCCCGCCCTGCCATGTTGGTAGCGACCGTTACCTTGCCCGGCAAACCTGCCTTAGCAACCGCTTCCGCTTCAATATCGTCTTGGCGCGCATTCAGCACGGTATGTACAAGCCTCCTGCCCTCAAGAAGGCCGCCGAGATATTCAGAGCCTTCAACCGAACGCGTTCCCACTAATACGGCTCGTCCCATTGCCGCTAATTCAGCTGTGCGGACAGCTACATGCTGCCATCGCGCTTCCGAGGTCAGAAAAACACGATCCGGCAATCTTTTCCGGCGGCTGGCTTTGTGAGTTGGAACCTTTGCCACTGAAATATCGTAGACCCGTTTCAGCTCCGGCTCGATTTCTTTAGCCGTCCCGGTCATGCCTGAAAGCAGCAGGTAACGGCCGAAAAATCGCTGATAAGTAATTTGCGATAAGGTTTTTCGTTGACCGCTTATTTCGCAACTTTCCTTAACCTCAATCATCTGATGCAGCCCCCGCTCCCAAGTCCTATCCGGCATCGCGCGGCCGGTAAACTCATCGACAATCTGCACTTTGTTTTCTGCAACGATGTAGTGTTGATCCCGTTGAAACAAATATAAGGCTGAAAGCGCTTTTTGTATCAGTTCATGGCACCATAAGGCCGATTTCCATAAGCCGTCCAAATCCCCGGTAAGGCTTTTGAGCGTTTCATTGCCTGTAGCCGTTAGCCAAATATCCCGGTCCTTGCTCTGCACAAAATCCACATTGGCTTTTAATTGCTGCGCGACGGTAATGGCTTGGACATAAACTTTCTCGTCAATATCGTCAGGCACCGTTTCCGAAATAATCAGCGGTGTGCGCGCCTCGTCGATCAGGACACTATCGGCCTCATCGACAATGGCCACGTGCAAGCCGCTTAATAGTAATGCGGGCGCGAAACGGCTATTCTCCAGGCGGCGAAGTTTTAAATGGGCATGTAACACGCCGCCCGCCGCGATGCGATCCTTTAAATAATCGAAGGTCAGTTCTTTATTTGAGACGTAGACAATATTGTTGGCGTATTGCTCGCGGCGCATCTCCAGAGCGGTATCCTGAATGACTACGCCCAGGGAAAAGCCGAAAAAAGAAAATAGCGGCTCGTTTTTTTCGGCATCGCGTTCGGCCAGATAATCGTTGACCGTCACCACATGCACCGAAGCGCCGGTGGCGGCGGCCGTGCATATCGCTAACGTGGCGGCGAGTGTTTTGCCCTCCCCCGTGGACATTTCGGCAATTTTTCCTTGCAGCAGAAAACGCCCGGCCATCAGCTGAACATCATGATGGCGCATGCCCAGTATGCGTCTTGATGCTTCTCGTATCACTGCAAAAGCGATCACCAGCAGCTCGTCGCGAAAGCCTTTTTTTTGCAGTTCTCGGCCGACTTTAGCCAATTCGGTGCGCAAACCGTCGTCCTGATGCGCCCAAATGGAAGACTCCAACGCATTAACCTTTTGTATGAAACGTTTGGCTTTAACGGTGCCGCTTGACGAGAAGTGGGCCATGAAGCCGCGCAAGCGCTCCTCAAGCTCGGATTCATGCACATCGACCCGTTCGACATAGCAGCCATCGCTAACCTCTATGGCGCGCCCGGCTATCAGCGCTCGAATATCAGACACTGAAGCGGCTCAAAAACAATTGCCGCAAACGGCGTAAGCCTTGCCAGGCTAACGGCTCATTGCCATGATCGAAGCGGACATGTACGCGCTCCCCAAACGTCACCGTTGCAACGGTCTCCGGCAGCGCCAGATCCACGATAAAAATCCGCTCGGCCGTCTTCAATCCATCCGGGTCGTTGGGTACGGTAACGATGGTTCCGCCGCCGCTTAGCGATAAGGCCACAGACGGCAGTTCGTTTATCCCGCCTGCGGATTCCCTGGCTAAATTAACATGATGGCTTTGAGCTATCCAATTCGATAGCCGCAGCTCTATCGATGCCAGCCGCGAGCGCACCAAATCTATATCGTCCTGGGGAACAACCACGCGCGCCAATAACGCATCGCGCTCCAATACATAGCCGATCAGGTCACCTTTTTTGAAATATTTACCGGGCATGTCTTGCGGCTGCGCTACGACAAAAACGCCATCGGTATTAGCATAGCCAATCAGGTTTTCAGCTTGTTTTTCCAATTGCGCCTGCTTCTCCTGCTCGCCTTGCAATTGACGAAACAAAACCGCCGCTTTGGTCGGATCAGTGAATTGTTCGGCATTATATCTTGCTTCGGTTTCTTTAACTTTGGCGATTGCAACGGCAAGCTCGGTGAATAGTAAATCGTCCTCTAGGACATACAGGGGTGTGGAATTCTTGACCCTCACGCCGGGAGAAACCAGCCAGCGGCGAAAAAAACCGTTACCTCCGGCGCGCAACATGGACTGGTCGGGCAACCATACGACTCCCTCGGCCCTGCTATAGAGCGGCATGGGCAGGACAAAGCCCAGCAATCCTATACCGGTCAGCATGGCCAGCGAAATCAGTAATGCCGCCTTGCGCCGCCGTCTCAAGCTGGCTGAACCTGTGACATGCTTGTAAGACGCCCACAAAGGCATGGCGATCAGTTTAAAGCCACCCCATAGCGCCAACAGTACGCCGAAAATAAAAAATTTGTCGGCAATAAATAGAATAACGGATACCGTCACGAAGGTACGATACAACCATGCCAACGGCGTATAACAAAGCAGCCAAAGCCGTTCCGATTCGGTCTCATCGGAAGGAGCAAGATCATACGCGCCAAAGACATGCTTATCCCAAAAGTAGCTCAGATACTTTTGTCCACGCTGGGCAAGATTAGGGATTTCAACCAGATCGGCAAAAATATAATAGCCGTCGTAACGCAGCAATGGATTGCCGTTTACCACCAGTGAGGAAACGCCGGCAACCACCATCACGTTAAACGCCATCGCACGAACAATGCCCGGCTCAATCAACAACCAAACATACAGCGCCAGCGCCGCAAGAAAAAGTTCAACCAGCATGCCGGCAGCGGCCACGATGGCGCGCCTGTATTTGCAAGGAAACGCCGCCGACGCCGAAGCATCAACATAGGGCACCGGGGCAAAGACCAGAAACATCAGCCCCATTTCATGCACCGCGCCGCCCCATACTTTAACCGCGAAAGCGTGCCCCAGTTCATGCAGCAGCTTAACGGCCGGAAAAACCAGAGCCATTACCATCAAGTTGCTGGATGACAAGACATTATCCGATAAGTTATTAGTTAACTCCGGCCAATGCTGAGCTGCCAGAAACATCGCCGGCAACACCGCCGCCAGCCACAGCAAAGCGCCCGCCCGGCTAAAAAGCCTAGCCACCCTTGGAGCCCAACGCGACAAGAAATTATTGGGATCGACCAATGGCAACTTAAGGCTCATCGGGTTAAGGAACCACTGCTTCAAGGTCGCAATACGTTTTTTGTTATATCGTTGAAACAGCGCTACCGGATCCGGCGCAGAATCAACTTGCAACAGGTCGGCCCCATGCATTTGC
The DNA here is from genome assembly GCA_025361585.1 of Methylobacter sp. Classification (GTDB taxonomy): domain Bacteria; phylum Pseudomonadota; class Gammaproteobacteria; order Methylococcales; family Methylomonadaceae; genus Methylobacter_A. Next base: position 10,584 of record JANYKK010000265.1, read on the forward strand.
ACCAATAAATCGACAACCTCGTTTTGGGTGCAGGCGTCCCCTTCCCCGCCGGTATTAGCCAGTTCCCACAGCGTTTGAACTGACCTTGAGCCATCCATCCCCTTTACCAGCGAGTAAGCTCCCGGAGAAAGCCTGTGATAGCGTCCGCCGGTCTGATCCTGCACCACATACCAAATCTGGCCGCGATAGACATGGCGATGCACCCGCGCTTGTGGAGCCAGACGGGGTTTTAACTCGGCAACGCTATGCCATGAGGAACTAAAAATACTGCGGGCCATTATCTAAGGCATCCAAGTCCATAACGTCAACGTCAGCCAATCGGTAAAGCTGTGAATTAACACCCACCATAAGGAATGGCGGTCAGTGACAACCTTTCCGATGCCCTCCATGCCCGGACGAAGCCGTGTGGACGCTTCAGCAAGACTCGCCTCGACTCTAAAGAAATTTTTGCCATCTTCCGCCGTTGCAACGGGCGTCACTTTCTGCACCGTCAACGCTTGCGGGTCACCGGCTATGCCGGTAATGACCAGCATGCCCGATTGCCCTACTTTAATATGCCGTATTTCCCGCTCATCTATTTGCAAAATCACTCGATAACTTTGCAACGGCGCAATCTCAAACAACTTTTTGCCGACCTCAACCGGCGCTCCAACTTGCTGGCTTAAATCGCCGGACACAACCAACCCGTCAAAAGGTGCAACCAAGTGAGCGGATTCAATCTTTTTAGTCACCAGGTTTAATTCCGCTTGAGCCTGGCCTAACTGCGCGCCCAGCACCTGCACCGAAGTCAAATCATGGGTCGCCCAAGCCTCGCGCAGGCGGTTGTCATACTGATCGCGCTCACTTGACCAGCGCGCTTTCTCGATCATCAGTTCGTGATCATCCAGTCCGGCCAGTAACTGCCCTTGTTTGACCGAGTCGCCTGCACGGACATAGGTCGATCCGACAAATCCATCGAATGGAGCCGATACCACGCGTTGTATCTCACCTTCAATAACCGTTTTCGCAGTCACCCTATAATCGATATGCACCAATGCTAAAATTGCCAAGCATATGAATAATGAGCCCGCTGCCGTCTTCCACATCAGGTAACGCGGCCCAAATAGCTTTGCCAGTATCGATTTAGCGTCATCCGCCAAACGCATCCAGCCATTTTGTTCCGCCTTTTTACGCTGTGAAATAATCGGGGCGGCCATCGCAGTAAAAGCATCCAGCCAAACTAAGTTCGCATCGTCAAAAGCCTTGCCGGACGACTCCAATATAAGCACACCCATGCTGCGCCCGCCATCAAAAAGCGGACAGGAAATAACCGACCTGGAACCGGATATTTGCATCAGCTCCCGATGCATTGGGAAATGAGTATTCTTGGAAATCACGTCGAACAGCACCGTCTTCCCATGATCATAAGCCTCTTCCATGGCACGCATATAAGCTTTGGCAAGCGAGGTATTTTTCTCAAAAGTCGCTGCTTCTGACAGTGCAATCAACTTGACGCTATCGTTATTTACTATGCCTATGGCAACCCTTGAGCAATCGAGGTGCTGCCGCAGTTCATTGACCATTTCAAACAAGACCTGCTGTAATTTTCCATGACGCAAAACGACAGCAATCACTTCCAATACCGATCCGACACGCGTCTTAGCAGTTAGCGCCTCGTCCAGCTCCCGTCCGGAAAGCATGCTCGACAGCCACGCGCTGGCCCAATGAATGTCACGAAATATCTTGTTGACATCACTAACATCACAATCAGCTTCGACAGCAACAACCGCAATCACTCGCTGCTCTAAAATGATCGGGTAAGAAATCTGGGTTAAATGGCCAAAATCAGGCTGATCTAAAGAATCTTCAGCTGGTTGCGATAAAGCGGCCGACTGAAAAACACCGCGCCGATCCCGCAAGCAAGTTTCCACTATCTTTGCCAGTCTACCCATGCTTAGACTTGCTTTGGGCCAAACAGCCATCGGCACATAGGTTTGCGCCGCCTGATTTTCAACTAACACCGCTGCCGCGCTTGCGCCTGGAATCTGTTCGCATATCAGGGCAAGCCAAGCCTGACAGAACTCATTTGATGTATTAGCACTAACAAAAGCATCCCAAGGCGACGCCCCGGTTAAAGTTTGCTCCGCCTGAGCCAAATCATTATCTTGCGGCTCTTGGGTCACTCGACCAACCCCTTAAAGACTTTGCCTGTTTCCGACACCGGCATCTCCACAAAAAGGGAATCTAAAGCGGCAATATCCTCATTTATCAAAACCCCCATAACCGATTTTAACTTCACAAAATTAACAACCTGATCATAGCGGCTTTTACTGTAATCCCGTTGAGCTTCAGATAGCTTCTGTTGCGCTTCCAGGACGGCCGTTTCAATCTTCAATCCATTTTGACTAGCAACTGTCGCCGCCAGTAACGCCGAGTTTGCCGCCTTGATGGCCTGTTCGGCGGCACGGCTTTTAGAATAGGCGGAATACCAGCCGTACCACGCCTGCTTGGCAGATAATGTCGATAAATTTCTTGCCGCATCAATATCGAAACGGGCTTTTTCTTTTTGCGCGACGGCCTCATCGACCTTAGCCGACTGGGTACCTCCCGAATAAATGGGCATATTAAACTGCAACCCGACCGTCCCCAGCAGGATGTCATACCCGGCTTGCCCAGGAAAGCCGCCGACTGACTGGCTATTATTGCCATAGCTGGCGACCAAATCGAGAGTGGGCTGATGCCCCGCCTGCTGCTTCTGAACCTCATGAACAGCCGCTTCATGCGCATGCATGGCCGCTAATATTGCGTGATTTCCAGCTTCCACACTCGCTAACACAGCCTTGAGTTTTTCAGTGCTTAAATCGGCCAGTTCAGCATCCTCGCGCATAAAGGTAGGCGTCAGTTGATCGACATTGCCGACAATTTGCTCTAATGCCGCACGTTTAAGATTTAAATCGGTCTCGGCGGACACTTGTTCAGCCAGCGCTTGATCCAATTTTGCCTTGGCTTCCTCAAGCTCCGGTCGGCCAATATAATTTACTTCAAAGCCTCGTTTGGCCTCCTCCAAGCGGTGTTGAGCCACAGCAATTTGCCGCTGCGTAAATAGCACCTGATCACGAGCCGCCAGCAAATCAAACCAAACTGAGACAACCTTTGCCAAAAGCTCCTGCTCGGTATTCGCCAATTGTTGCTCCGCCTGGAACGCCGCAGTCTCAGCTTGCTGCAAGCCAATATAAATGGGGCGTTTCCAGATCGGCTGAGTCAGGCTTATTTGCTCCGAGTTGCTATCATACTGATCCTTCGCAAGCGGCACCCCTGAGCTACGGGTCTGATAACTTCGTTTGTTAAGATTAACGCTGGCAGTCACATTAATTTGCGGCAGCAAGCTGCCGAATGCCTGCTCTGTACGCGCATTGGCAGCCTGTACGGCAGCCTGGGCGCTCAAATAAGCGGGCTCATTAATTCTCGCCATTTCCAATAGGGAAGATAAGGTCTCGGCATGGCCTATGCCGCATAAAAACAGGCTAAGCAGTGGCATCATTCGCCCATAGCAAGACAACGCGGCTAGCTTTGTTAAAACTGCTTTCTGGGAGCGTAATAAACTGCTTATGGACATGTAAAACTCTTAATTAGTATCTGTAGTCAGCGGCACAGCCGCCTACTTTAACGCCATTCATTGGTTGCTGGAGCAAAAACTCGCCTTTAATCCCGCCAATTTACATCGTTGGATAAGCAAAAGGGATTATAGGGGTTGCGTAGGAACACCTGCAAAAGCGGCTGACATTGTTGGATAATAACATAAGGCCGACTATATCTATTTCGTTATTTTACAGAGCTACATTACAACTCTTTCAATTTGCTTAAAAGCGATTCTCCATCATTGCAATCGATAATCCAATCGCCAATTTGTTCCTGAATATCTGTGTTTATTATGGGCTTTAGAAGCGTTTGAGCGGTTATGGCAGTTGCCATTGCCGTCGACTGCTGCTCTTAATCCTATCAAGCCTGAACTGTGATCTTTGGCGCTGGATAATAGAAATTCGCCGCACTATAGCCGCTAGAGATTTATTGCGGCGTCCAGCGTAGTATGGCTTGCCAGCAGTTCGTCGGTTTGCGGATCAATTTGTCCGGCTTGGACGACGTTAATGGCCGACGCCGTTGAGGCCGCCTGCACGCCATGCGCAGCTTACCGTCTTACAGGTATTGCGCTCTGTCCTCGCAATACTGGCGAGGACGAAAAGTAACATTTACCTCAACATCCTCATCAAGTTTGCCAAGAATAACAATCATCCGGTCGAGAGTGAATCGGCGAAGCTGTGCATTGCAAATACGAGAAAATTCAGAATGAGAAATTCCCGTCAGTTTCTCGGCGTCGCGTGTCGAAAGCTTGCGTTCATCAATGATGTGGATAATTTTTGCCGCTATAATGGCTCGAGCCTGCTCTAGCCCAGCATTGGGCCGTCCAAAGTCTCGGTAGACGTTGCCGCTTCCGCGTACTAATTCCATGTCATCGTTTTTCATTTCAAAGCCTTCTTCAACGCTTGAACAACACAGGGTTACATTACAATGCTTTCAACTTGGTTAGCAGGGCATCGCCATTATCGCAATCGATAATCCAATCGCCGATTTGTTCCAGCGTATCGGTATTCTTGACAGGACGCAAAAATATTTTAGCCCTGTCGGCAATGGCGTGGCCGAAGCGGCGTTGTATTAACCGAACCAGCAGTATTTTCTCTGCCTCAATACCTTTTTCCATTCCTTTTTCCATTCCTTTCTCCATTCCTTTTTCCATGCCCTCAACCCAGCCCTGTTGTTTCCATTGCCGGGTCCACTCGGATACGCGTTGTGCTAGCATTGTTTTGATCTCCGTTAAATCGTTAATGTTGGACGGTTGTTCCAGGCTGCTACTGGGCAGCAGTACT
>JANYKK010000306.1 GCA_025361585.1 Methylobacter sp.
ACCGCCAAAGCTTTAAGCGAGCGCGAAGACGAGTTTATGAAGCTGAAAGTAGAGGGTATACTGGAATGCCCGGAAGTGCTGGTTGCCGCCTTGTGCGAACAACGCGAGCAATATATATTCGGTCGCCGCACCTTGCCGGAAATGGATTTGGCGTCGTTGTCCTGTGCTATACAAAATATGTGGTTGGCGGCACGGGCGGAAGGCATAGGCCTGGGTTGGGTGTCGATGTTCGAACCGGAAGCCTTGAAAACTTTGCTAAACATGCCCGAAGACAGCCAACCGTTTGCGGTTTTATGTCTCGGTCATGTCGATAAATTCTACGACAAACCAATGCTGGAACAAGAGCAATGGGCGGATCGTAAAGAACTAAAAGATTTATTATTTGAAAACGTTTGGAATACACCGTGCCGCTAAACTTTAATATTTCCCCGCTTAAATCAACACTTAATGCCACTTTACAAGCCAAAATCGATCAGAAGACCAAGCCAAAGGGATCTCTGGGGCAATTGGAATCGTTGGCGTTACAGATTGGGCGTATTCAAAATAGTTTGGCCCCAAAATTAAACCAACCGTGCCTTCTTATTTTTGCCGGTGACCACGGCATTGTTGAGGCAGGAGTCAGCGCGTATCCGCAAACCGTGACCGCGCAAATGATCGGCAACTTTTTAGCCGGTGGCGCGGCGATCAGTGTTTTTGCCCGGCAACACAATTTAGAGTTATTGATAGTCGATGCAGGAGTCAATGCCGATTTAAAGACTCATCCCAAGCTGATCGATGCGAAGATCCGCAAGAGTACTCAGAGTTTTTTAAACAATTCTGCGATGACCGCAGAGGAATGCGATCAAGCCTTGAAAGCGGGAGCGGAGCAAGTTTTGCGTCAACATGAGCGCGGCTGCAACTGCATCGGTTTTGGCGAAATGGGTATTGGCAATAGCTCATCCGCCGCGCTGCTGATGCACCGTTTAACCAACCTGTCGCTAGTGCGCTGTGTTGGACGCGGCACGGGTTTAAATGATGCGCAGTTGCAACACAAAGTCACCGTATTACAACGGGCGTTAAATTTGCACAAAGGCGCAACGGAGCCTTTAGACGTATTGGCTACTTTTGGCGGCTTTGAAATCGCGATGATGGTTGGCGCTTATCTTAAGGCCGCCGAGCTGGGCATGCTTATTTTGGTCGATGGCTTTATTGCGGGTACCGCGCTGCTGGTTGCTCAAAAGCTGCACCCACAAGTGCTGGATTATTGTGTGTTCAGCCATGTTTCCAGCGAACAGGGCCATCAGGCTTTATTGCATCAATTCAATGCCAAACCGTTGCTGAATCTGGAGTTGCGTTTGGGCGAAGGTTCCGGTATTGCTTTGGCTTACCCGCTGGTGCAATCGGCGGTAGCGTTTTTGAACGAGATGGCTACGTTTGCAGAGGCTGGAGTTGAAAAAAAATCAGGTAAAAAGTTCAAGACGAAAGGTTCAAAGTAAAAGTCTTGAGCCTTTAGCCTGCGTTAAACCATTTATCTTGTTCCTACACGCTATTTAGAAACGAGATAGACCCTCACAAAACTCTCGGAGACATGACCATGCTTAACAGCCAAGAGCTTTACCAACAGGTTAGCCATTTACCCTCACTAGAAAAACTACGTTTGGCGGAATTATTACTTGCTGATTTAGACACGCCCAATCCTGAAATCGATGCTATCTGGCGTGAGGAAGCGCAAAAAAGATGGCAAGCGTATAAAGCGGGTGAGCTAAAAACAGTAAGCTATGAAACGGTTATGCAAAAATACAAATGAAAATCGAATTTCTTAAGGCTGCGCAAACAGAATTAGATCAAGCTTTTGAATGGTATGAAACTCAACAGAAAGATTTAGGTGTGCAGTTTTTAAATGAGTTTGATGCGGCAATCAGGAGAATTATCAGCTATCCCGAATCTTATATATTAATTGAAAAAGATGTAAGGCGTTGCTTGGTTAAACGTTTTCCTTATGGCATTTTGTACGGTATAGATGCCGATAAAATTGTTGTTATCGCTGTGGCACACTTACATCGAAAACCTGATTATTGGATAGATAGGGCATAACAATCATGCCTCCTTTAAAGCTATTCTTTTTGGCACTCAGCTTCTACACTCGACTGCCAGGGATGGCGGAAGTGTCGCAAGCGGTAGGGAACCGATGCGACCGTCTGCCTCATCCTCAAACACTGGATTACAAGCAATTACCCCAAGCAGCCGTTTACTTGCCATTGGTCGGCTGGCTGGTTGGCGGCATCTGCGCTTTAGCATTCTACTTAGCTGATTTAGCTTGGCCGCAGAGCACGGCGGTG
>JANYKK010000307.1 GCA_025361585.1 Methylobacter sp.
GATCTGAATGTGACTACTCTCCGGGCGGTTATGGGGATTTCTTCGCCTGTTTTAGGATTTCTGCCGGGGCGGCTGCTTTTGTCGCGCAGTTCGAACTTTCCGAAGCCGGAAATTTTGACCTGCTCGCCGTGTTCCAGAGAGCCTTTGATTTCCTCAAAAAACATTTCGACCATATCTTTAGCTTCGCGCTTGTTCAAGCCAAGCTCGTCAAACAGCCTTTCGGCAAAATCGGCTTTAGTTAATGCCATCGTTAATCCCTCAGTTTTGCTTTTATTTTTGTGGTCAATGTTTCTAACAGCTTGCTAAATATAGCATCTATTTCAGAATCTGTTAGCGTTTGTGAAAAATCTTGTATGATTAAACTCAAAGCGATGCTTTTACTGCCTTCTTCGACGCCTTTGCCGTGATAAACATCAAATATCACTATATCTTGCAAGGTCGGTTCTGCACAGCCTTTAATGCAGTTTATTAATTCGCTGACGGCAACTTCTTCCTTAACAATCAAGGCTATGTCGCGGCGTACCGACGGATATTTAGATAGCGGCTTGAATTTAGGGATGTGTTTGTTCAGCAATAGGTTCTGATCCAGCTCAAACAGGAAGACTTGGGCGTCGAAACCCAACTGTTTTTCCAGGGTTGGATGCAACATGCCCAGCCAGCCGATTTTATCGCCTTGCAGGGACAGGATTTCAGCCGTTTGGCCGGGATGCAAGGCGTGATGCTGACCTGGGGTAAATTGAACATCTGCGCCGGTCAAGGCAAACAGCGCCTGCACATCGGCTTTTACATCGAAAAAGTCGACTTTGCGGGTAGCGCTGCCCCATTGCTCGGAATAGGCGCTGCCTAAGGCTAGACCGGATAGCATTTTTTGCTGCTGGGTGTTGCCATCTTTATTAACAAAGCGCAGGCCTGTTTCGAAAAAACGAACCCGGTTTTGCTGGCGGTTGGTATTGTGCAAAGCGGCTTTTAGCAATCCGCACCAAAGGGTAGTGCGCATCACCGCTAAATCGGCAGAAATCGGGTTTTTCAACCGGACAACCTCATCCTCAGGTGCGACTGCTTGCTGTATTTCTTCATCGACAAAGCTGTAGGTAATCGCTTCCTGATAGCCGCGGTCAACCAGTAAATCTTTGGCGCGATCCAGATCCAGCACCGCTTCGGTGGCTTTTCCCAGTTCCGAGCGCATTAACAGGCTGCTGTTCGGCAGGTTGTTATAGCCGACAATACGCGCTATTTCTTCGATCAAGTCGGCTTCGATAGCGATGTCGAAACGGCATCCCGGAGCGGTGACCGACCAGCCATCCGATTGGGTTTGAACCGACATGCCTAAGCGTTGAAAAATGTCGACGACTTGTCCGTCTTCCAAGGCAATGCCCAGTGTTTTTTCCAGACGCTGTTTTCTGAGCAATACGGCTGCGCGTTGCGGCAGGGTAGCGGTGGTTGTCACGTCGGTGATTGCGCCGACATTGCCGCCAGCAATGCTGACAATTAATTGGGTGGCATGATCTATGGCGCGTTCCTGCAAGGTCGGATCTACGCCGCGTTCAAAACGGTGCGATGAGTCGGTGTGCAGGCCGTAGTTTCGGGCTTTACCGGCGATGCTTAGCGGGGTGAAAAACGCGCATTCCAGAAACACATCCTGCGTGTCATCGCTAACTGCGGATTCGCTGCCGCCCATTACGCCAGCCAAGGCCAGGGCTTGTTTGTCGTCGGCGATAACCAAGGTTTCGTTGTCCAGCTTAATGGTCTGGCCATTTAATAGGGCGACGCTTTCATCGGTTTGCGCATAGCGTACAGTAATGCCGCCGGATAATTTGGCAGCATCGAAAGCGTGCAGCGGTTGGCCTAATTCGATCAGCACGTAATTGGTCACATCGACCACCGCGCTTAAGCTTCTGACGCCCGAGCGGCGCAGACGTTCCTGCATCCATAACGGGGTTTCGGCTTTAGCCTTTACGCCTTTAATCAATCGCCCCAAATAACGAGGGCAAGCATCAGTAGCTTTGACGGAGACGGTTAAAGTTTCGGCATGGCTAACGGCGGTTGTTTCAACCTGAGTGGCCGACCAGTCCATTTTGTTCAGTACCGCCACTTCGCGGGCTATGCCTTCAACGCTCAGACAATCTGCCCGGTTGGGGGTCAAGTCGACTTCGATAATGTTATCGTTGAGCGACAGGTAGTCGCGTATATCAACGCCTATCGGGGCATCGGCAGCCAATTCCATTAAGCCATTGGCATCGACGGCCAAGCCCAGCTCTTTTTCAGAGCACAGCATGCCAAAGGATTCTACGCCGCGTAGTTTGGATCTTTTGATTTTGAAATCGCCCGGCAATACCGCGCCGATCAATGCAGCAGGGATTCTCAATCCGACCCGGACGTTGCTGGCGCCGCAGACGATTTGCAAGGGTTCTGCCTCGCCCACCGCGACCTGGCAAACTCTCAGGCGGTCGGCATCGGGATGTTGCTCCATCGCGATAACTTTGCCGACGACCACGCCGCTGAATACCGCTGCCGCAGGCGTTACCGAATCGACCTCAAGGCCAGCCATGGTCAATTGCTCGACCAGTTGCTCTGTTGTTATTGCTGGATTGACATACTCTCTTAACCAAGCTTCACTAATTTGCATGACTCAAGTTTTCCCGTGTAACGACGACTTATTTAAATTGTTCCAGAAATTTAAGATCGTTCTCGAAAAACAATCTCAAATCGTTAATGCCGTAACGCAACATCGCAAGGCGCTCCAC
>JANYKK010000181.1 GCA_025361585.1 Methylobacter sp.
TGATGAACGACAAACCATTCGCGAGTTCCCAGTAATTTATAGGAGATGACCAAGGAACGAATCGCATCGTCGCTGGCGCGACCACCGGCATTGCGGATCACATGGGCGTCGCCCTCGGATAAACCGGCATATTTGGCTGGATCCAAGCGGGCATCCATGCAGGTCAGGATAGCAAAGTGTCTTCCTGGAGGCAGGGGCAAATCGCCTTTGTCACCGAAATCATTCACATAATCCCGGTTTGCCGCTAAAACTTCATTAAGAATTTTACTCATAAATACCTCTCATTATAATGTTGGGTCATAAAAAAGCCGCTTGTTCCTAATCCCTAAGGGGGGAATGAAAAAAAACAAGCGGCAATTAGACTACTATCTCCATTCAAGAGTCTACTCCAATCAAACAGGGTTTCAAATAGGCCATATAGCTTATACAATATAAACTTAAAGTTTATAAATGGATAAAAATGGCTAGATTAATTAACACGCAGGTATTTTGCCGGATTGTCGAACTGGGTACATTTGCGGCAGTTGCCCGCGAGATGAACCTTTCGGCGATGATGATCAGTAAATACATGGCTCAACTGGAAGAATCGCTGGGCGTTGCGTTATTAAATAGGACAACCCGGCGACTGAGCATGACAGAAGCGGGGGAAATCTATTATCAACGCAGCAAACAACTGCTGGATGATTTCTCGGAACTGGAAGAACACACCTCGCAGCTGGGCCTACAGGTAAAAGGTACTTTAAAAATCAGTGCGCCGATTGATTTTGGCGGACTCTATATGGTGCCGGCCATCGACGCGTATCAACGCGAATATCCCGACGTGAAAGTGTTGATGACCTTGCGCAACAGCCACGTTAACTTAAGCGAGGGCAGTTTCGATTTGTCCATCCTGGTCACGGATATGCTTGACCCGGGCGTGGTTGCCCGAAAAATTGCCCAAACCCGATTATGCACCTATGCTTCTCCCGACTATATCGCCAAACACGGTGAGCCGAAAACCATCGCCGAGCTAAGTTCGCACCGCTGCCTGCATTATACGGATACCCCGCATAAAGATTACTGGGTGTTTAATGACAACGGCGAGGAGATTAAAATCAAGGCGAACTGGCACTTTGCCTCAAATAATGGCCGGGCACTGTGCCAAGCCGCCGCATTGGGCATGGGCATAACCCAAGCACCTGAATTATCGGTGGTAAATTACCTTGAACAGGGCCAATTGATCGAGATTTTGCCAACATTTCGCATCCCGTCGCTGGTTTGTTATGCAACCTATCTACAAAGACGCTTTCTGCCCGCCAAACTAGCGACGTTTGTGGATTTTTTAATCAAGTATTTTGCAGAAAACAATAAGCTGAGATTTCTCTAAAGGCGTTATATACATGGCAAGACGAAACAAACACAGTCTGGAAGAAATCCGGGAAATGGTGCTGGATGCGGCAGAGACCATCATCATCAACGACGGCTATTCGGCGCTGACGGTGCGCAAGATTGCGATGGACATCGGTTATACCGTTGGCAGCGTTTATATGGTATTTGCCAACATGGCTGACTTGGTCATGCACATTAAAGCGAATACCGTGGATGAACTGATCGGGCAATTGCAGCAAGTGCAGGTCAGCTCCCCCGAACAACAGATAATGGAATTGGCTAAGACTTATATGCACTTTTCCGTCCAGAACTTTAACCGCTGGACGCTGATTTATATGCCGGATGCCGAGACGCCTGACTGGTATCGGCAGAAAGTCGACAGCGTTTTTAGTCTAGTAGAAGTGCCGTTTGCACAACTTGCGCCGGACAGTTCAGCGCGACAACACAATCGAGCGGCACGGGCGCTTTGGAGCGGCGTGCACGGCATTTGCACCCTGTCCCTGACCGGCAAACCGGATGCCGAGGGTATTAACGATGTGGAGCTTGAGATTGTATTGCTGGTGGATAGATTTATTTCCGGCTGGATGGCTTCTGCATAGGCATATTGCTTCCACAGTCGTAACATCAACCAAGCCGCTATAATGGGGTGCGATTCAAACTGATGTGGCTATGCTGGTTTCCAAGCTCCAGCTCTCATTTTTATACACAAGTGCCTTCGGGACACCGTCATTCTGGCAGGGACAGATATTTGCTCCTGCAATATCTGCATTCCCCACATCCCTGTGGGTTATGCCGGAATCCAGTCACATGGATGTGAAGCTATCGACTGGCACTTCGCTTCGATCAAACTCTTGCATAGCTGTCAAGTTACCGTCCATGGCGCTGGATACCGGCATCCATGCCGGTATGACGACTCTTGGACAGGGTTGTGTATAACGACGAGAGCTGGAGCTTGGAAGCTTGGGAGCTCGCGAATCAGGATTTCACATCAACTTGAATCGCACCCGCTAAAATGTAAGTGTTAGTGCGTATAGGCGCTGGTTTGATATAATCCCCAGTTTTTGGGGATTATGAAGTGTATGAAAGTCAGTTTGTAACCATCATAATCGTGGAAGACGACCCCGGCCACGCGAAATTGATTGAGAAAAACTTGCGCCGCGGCGGCCTTGAAAACCCTATCAAAGCCTTTGAAAATGGCCAGCAAGCGCTGGACTATCTTAAAAGTCAGGGCGATTATACAGACTATCCTATTGATCAAGCCCCTCTAATACTGCTGGATATCAACATGCCGGTCATGAACGGCGTGGAATTGTTGCGCATAATCAAACAAGACGCCAAACTGCATGATGTCCCTGTCATCATGCTAACCTCTACCGACGATCAACGCGAAATAGACGAGTGTTACAGCTTGGGCTGCAATCTCTATGTCCCCAAACCTGTCGAGTTTGATCGGTTTTCCGAAGTCGTGCGCGAATTGGGACTGATGATTGGGCTTGTTGCCGTGCCCTCCATTAAATGTCCTTAGCCCCCTCTTTTTGATATTCGATATGTCTGATATACCTTCTGCCAACATTTTATATATAGAAGACGATCTGGGGCTTGCAGAGTTGGTGCGCATAAAACTCAAGCGCGAGGGTTATCATGTTGCGCATACCGACTCAGGCCATCAGGGCATAGCACTGATGCGCGATCAGCATTTTGATGCGGTGCTGATCGATTTTTATCTGCCGGACATGAATGGCTTGGAGGTATTAAAAGGCATTCAGGCATTGCAGCCCAAGGCTGTCTGCATCATAATTTCCGGTATTGATGACATGCAATTGGTGGTCGATGCGATTAAGCAAGGGGCGGAAGATTTCGTACTTAAGGATTCTGAAGGCGCCTATTTGGAGTTGTTGCCGACGACGCTGGGCAAGGTGCTGCTCAAGCAGCGGTTAATCGCAGAAAAAGCCGCCGCTGAACTGGAAAAAAATAACAACGAGGCATTTTACCGGTCGTTAACTGAACATACCCATGTCGTCGCTTGGGAATATCTGCCCAATACCAAGCGGTTTAGCTATGTTTCCTCACAAGCGGAAAATCTGACCGGGCATAGCCGTGAAGAATGGATTTCTGACGGTTTTTGGCAAGCCAGCGTACATCCTGAAGATTACGCCAAGGTTAGTGCATTTTGCGCATCGAAGACCCATACCCAGGATGAACAGGGACTTGAATTTCGGCTGTTAAAAAAAGACGGCAATGAAATTTGGCTTAGGCAAATTGTCTCAGTCGTGGAAACCAACGCCGAGCACTGTTCTGTATTACGCGGATTTTTGATTGATATTACCGAATCCAAGCAAGCCATGGAAAAGCAACGCTTGGCGGAGCTGGTATTCGATACCATTCATGAAGGAATTATGATTACCGATACGCATAACCATATCGAGGTTGTGAACCCTGCATTTACAAAAATTACCGGCTACAGCTTCGACGAAGTTAAAGGACAAAATCCGCGCATATTCAGCTCAGGGCTTCAGGATGCCGATTTTTATAGCGCATTATGGCAGTCTTTAAATGAGCGCGGTCATTGGGAAGGCGAACTATGGAATCGTCATAAAAACGGCGAGATGTATGCGCAATCGACATCAATCTCCTATGTCCACGACGAAGTCGGCAATATTAAGCGACACATCGCCGTTTTTGGCGACGTGACGGAAAAAAAACAAGCCGAAGAAAAAATCCACTACCAAGCCAACTACGATCAGCTGACAGCCCTGCCCAATCGCCAACTATTCCAAGACAGGTTACATTCCGCAGTGGTTTCAGCCAAGCGTAACCAGACCCAGTTGGCGTTATTGTTTATCGATCTTGACCGGTTTAAGGAAGTTAATGACAGCGCCGGGCATGAGGCGGGGGACAGATTGCTGATGCAGGTAGCCAAGCGGCTAAATGAATGCATCCGCGAAACCGATACGCTGGCGCGTTTGGGCGGCGACGAGTTTATCGTTATTCTGAATAATTTAAGCACCAACTATGACATAGAAAATATTGCCAGGGCGATGCTGGAAGTGTTGGAACAACCTTTTTCCTTGGCTGATGACATTGATGCGGCCATTTCCGCCAGCATCGGCATTGCCATATATCCTGCTGATGGGGAGGACGGTGCATCGCTTATCAGGCATGCGGATGCCGCGATGTATCGGGTTAAAGAAACCGGCAGGAATGGCTTTGAGTTTTTTACCGCTGAAATGAACCGCGAGGCGGGCAAGCGTCAACAGTTTAAAAGCGCCTTTAAAGACAGCCTGGAAAAGGGCGAATTTAAAGTGTTCTTTCAGCCGGTTTGGCGCTTGCATGACGGGCAAATCATGGGAACAGAAGCTTTATTACGTTGGCAACATCCTGAATGGGGCATGGTAATGCCCGATGATTTTATTCCCGTTGCCGAAGAAAGCGGATTTATCCATGAGCTGAGCCTGTTTGTAGTAAAAGAAGTCACTAACCAAATCCAAGCCTGGGATGCGCAGGCGTTTAATGAAATTTCAGTCGCCATCAATCTGTCGCCGACCCAGTTCCGTCGATTGGATGATTGGTTGGCGCAGATGCATCAGATTTTATCCGACCATGCCATTTCACCGCACCGGATTAAGCTTGAAATTACTGAGACCGCGCTGATGGGCGACACCCTCAAACTGATGGAAACGCTAAGCCATGTGCAAGCATCGGGCATCGAAATTTCCCTGGATGATTTCGGAACCGGGTTTTCTTCGCTATCCAGAATAACCGGCATGCCGCTCAATTTTATTAAAATAGATAAAAGTTTTGTCAGCCAAATAGGCCGACCAGGGCAGTGTAATGTCATTGAGGCCATTATTTCGATGTCCCATAGCATGGATTGCCACGTTATTGCCGAAGGCATAGAAACTGAGGAACAGCGGGAATACCTGAAACAGCTGGG
>JANYKK010000029.1 GCA_025361585.1 Methylobacter sp.
GCCGCGCATCCCGATATGATCGCCACCAAGGCGCAAATCAAACGCATCGACCAAAAGCTGGCGAATTTGGATAAGCGGATCAAGGATTTGCCGCGCACCCAGCAGAACGTCGTGAGCCTGTCGCGGGATGTGCAGGTCAATACCGAGCTTTACACCTCGCTGCTGAACAGCGCCCAGGAACAGCGCATTGCTGCGGCCGGTTCGTTGGGTAACTCGCGCATTGTTGACTTTGCGGTAACCCCGGAAAAACCGTATTGGCCGAAACCGAGCCTGTTGTTAGCTATCGCTACGTTGCTGGGTTTGAGTGCGGGATCTGCGCTGGTGTTCATGAGACACTCTTTACAACGCCACGACAATTATCCGGCCTTGCTGGAATATCAGGTGGGCTTGCCGCTATTTGCCGCCATTCCGCATAGCAAAAAGCAGCGTCGCTTGACGCGCCTGATTGATCAGGGCAGGGATCGTGAGCCCGGTATTCTGGTCAGCCAGGATCCGCTCGACATTTCCGTGGAATCGCTACGCGGCCTGCGCACTACGTTGGAAGCGACGCTAGCCAGTGACGAGAGTAAGGTCATCATGGTCAGCAGTCCTGCGCCGAGCATGGGTAAATCCTTTGTCAGCACTAATCTTTCCGCATTGTTGGCGAGTATCAAGAAGCGCGTGTTGGTTATCGATGCGGACATGCGCAATGGTCGGTTGCACGAAACGTTTTTCGTCGATAAGGGGCCGGGGCTTTCCGACCTGTTGGCGGGCACGGCTACGCTGGGCGAGGTTATCGTCAGCCTGCCCGATGTCGGCGTGGACTTGATACCGAGGGGAAGCATGGTGCTGAACCCTGCTGAGTTGCTGGTTCTCGGCAATCTGGAGGAGACGCTTGAGCAGTTGAAGAGCTTTTACAACCATATCGTGATCGATTCGCCGCCGATTTTGGGTGCCACGGACGCTGCCATTATGGGCAAGTATGCCGACGCTACGTTTTTGGTCGTCAAGGAAGGGCGTTACACGGCGCAGGAATTGGAGGTCAGTTTCAGGCGTTTCCAACAGGTCGGTGTTAAACCGAAAGGCTTCATTATTAACGATATGAAAGAGGGATCGTCGTATTACCCTTATTACGGCTACGCCTACCACCGTAGCGACATGGAGTCCAATATCCCGTCGGCATTCATGGCCGGGTATCAGGCGGTGGGCGACTGGCTGGGGAAACGCCAGGATCGCGACTATGTGCTTACAGCTGAAGCTGTGGAACAGTTAGACGGCGAGGCGCAGGCGTAATATGCAAATACGCTTTGAAAAAGACTTGCCGGTTCTGTTGTTCGCGCTGGTCAGCGCGTCGACAGTGGCTGCTTTGCCTCAGGTCGAGTCGGCCTGGACAGGGGTGAAGGAGGTTTACGGCGAGCAGGATTTCGGTTTGCGTATCCTGCGCGAGGCGATGCTGGCGGTGCTGGTGGCTTACGGTTTTTTTGAACAGCGCTTGCGGCGCGGGGCATTGTCCAGCGCGGTGCTGGCTTTTTTGGGCGTTGTCGTCACTTACGTGTTTTTTGAGGTTGGCTATGCGCTGTATCTGGGCTTGCCGTTGGTGGTGCCGATGGCGGGCCTGCGCGTTTTCGAATATCTGCCGCTGGCATTGATCGGATTCGCAACCAGCCGGTTGGGCGCGGGCGGCTATGTTATCAACCGGTTCGCGCATTATCTTCGCTATTACATTGCTCTCCAGGCCGTGTTGGCGATGGCCCAGGCGTTGTGGGCGCCGCCATTGTTCGGGGTGTCATTCTTTGGCGGCGGGCGGCCGTTCGGCACCTTTGTCAGTCCCAACCTGTTTGGCGCGACCATGGCGACTTGCGCATTGCTGTTCTCGCTGGTTCCGGCGATGGGGAAGTGGGTGGCGGTCAGCGTATTTTTGGCCTTGCTGAGCGGTTCGCGAACTGCGTTTATCAGTTCTTTGCTGGTGATTTATTTCCAGGTTTACGCGGTGCTCCGTCCCCGCGATCGCTGGGCTTTGGTCATGCCTGCGCCGATACTGGCGGTGGGCGCGTTGCTGCTGGCGTCCAGCCCTTTGCTCAGCGGACGCGATGACGCCGACCCGACCCAGGATGGCCGCATAGATTTGTGGCAACGGGTGTTTTCCGAACAGGTACACGGGCCTGCGGATTTGCTGTTTGGCTGGGGCTTGGGGCTGAGTTCCAATACCATCAATGTTCTGTTTGGCGCCGAGCATTTTAAGGGGCAATTCGATTCCGACAGCCTTTATTTATACCTGCTGAACGGTTACGGCCTGATCGGCTTGCTGGCGTATTTATTCTTTTTATGGACTACGACAAGGATGTCTGTCCATCCCAACAAGGGCTTGGTGGTGATGTTCATCTTTGTTGCCGGGCTGACATTCAACATGTGGGAGTATTTTCCGCAAAACGCGATGCTGATGTATCTCTGGGGCATGGTATTAGGCAGCAGCGGGCATCAGTCGGTTGCGCCATCATCGCAGGCTAGCCCGATAACATCGGGTTCTTATTACCGTCGCCCATCCTGACTTTAAAGGAAAAAGAGTCATGTTCTTATTTGTATATTATTCACCACGAACGACTGCATGGACGCAGGAGGTAGAGCAACGCAGGGAGCAGTTGCCGAGACACGAAGGACACGAAGAAAAAATAACAGTCAAAACTTCGTGCTCTTCGTGTCTTCGTGGTGAAAATTTTTTAATGAATTTTGATTGCCTATGTTCGGACTATTGAAAGAAAGACGGTTATTCGGTGATGCGTTTTGGGCGCTGTTTGGGCAACTGGCGTCCGCCATTGCATTGTTGGCAGGCACTCGAGTCCTGACCGAACTGGTAACGCCGGGCATTTACGGACAAGCCGTTTTGTTGAATGGTTTTGTCGCGCTTGGCGTTACGCTGTTTTCCTATCCTTTCATTTGCGCGGGAATGAGGATCTTGTCGGAGTGCATGAATAAAGGGGAGCGTGCAGCTTTATATGCTGTTGTGACCAGACTGACGGTTCGGGCAACGGCGTTGGCGATAGCTCTGCTAGTGCTGGGTGGAATGGCATACAGCTATTTTTCGCATAGCGATGTTGGGTTGTTTATGCTGGCAGGCGTCCTTCTGATGGTAACAGTCCGGCGCGAACTGGGCATTCAGTTACTGATCGGTGAACGCAAACAACGCGGTGCAAGTCTGTGGCAGACCAGTGACAGCATCCTGCGCCCTTTGTTGGCGATCGCGTTGGTATGGTGGGGAGGCCCAAAGGCTGAATGGGTGTTGCTGGGTTACATATTGGCCAGCATGGTCTCGAATACGGTTTGGTCTTTAGCGCTGGGCGCTAAGCCAGACAAAAACAAACGTCCTATCATCGCCCGTAATTTCAGGGTGGATGTTTGGGCCTATGCCTTGCCGCTAATCCCGGTGGAATTGATATTTTGGGTTAATGGCTTGGGTGATCGGTATGTGATCGGCTATTTGATGACGGCTGCAGAAGTCGGTTTATACGCGGCGACTTACATGATAATCAACGAGGCGTTTAATCGTAGCGCAATGGTTTTGTTGCGCACGTTTCAGCCGGTTTATTTCCAGTCCTGTTCCCAAGACAGGAGCAAGGAAGGATTCAAAATTTTATGGCTATGGATAGGGAGTGTTGTGGCTGTTGGGATTATCGGCGTATCGCTGGTGCTTATTACCAAGGACTGGGTGGCTTCGGTGCTGCTCGCAAAATCTTATCATTCGGCGGTTGAGTTGATGCCTGCCATAGCGGTCGGCTGTGCGCTGCATGCCTTGGGAACCGTAGTGTCTCAACCGCTACTGGCGAATAAACGGACACGGTTGTTATTGCTGGGACGCATATGCGGTGCGGTGACCGCGGCTATTAGTATTCCGCTGATGGTGAAAAATTACGGACTGCTCGGCGCTGCCATGGCTAATCCAATTTATTTCGGCGTTGAGGCGGTGGTTTTGGCAATGCTGGCCAAACCCTGGAGGAATGTCGGGGTTGCAATAGGGCAGGCCGATCAGGAAGCGCCAGACGCAAGGGTAACGGTCTGAGACAGTTATGTCTGCTTTGTTCTCGTTCCCACGTGCTGCGCTTGTCGTTATATATAAATATGTCCG
>JANYKK010000070.1 GCA_025361585.1 Methylobacter sp.
ACCACAGCAGCATGCTGAACAACAGCGCCAGCAGACACCACAACACTGCGCGCGGCAACGGTGAAGGCGGCTGGTTCTGCAAGCGTTGGATATCCGGGGCAAAGTCATAGGCGTCAGCCTGTAGTTTGTCGCGCCATTTCTTTGTCATTATTTAGTTCTATTGTGTGATTATTCGTAAGCTCGTCATGCTCGCAGGGAGGCCGGGAGTCGGCATCGAGTGCCATGGATGGTAAATTAAAATCCATCCATGAGACCAAAATTCCGGTATAGGTTTGTTTGGAACAGATTTGCATTTATCCGAAGGATATTTGGTCTTGAAAGCTAGAGGTAAATTTATGCACGAATGACGACCCTGGAAAATTGTGGTCATGAAATAGGAATATAACTAGCGTTTAGGCTAAGTTTACTCAAGCGCGATTTTGCCTAGTTACCTACGCAATGTCTATGCTTTTATGACGGTAATCATATTTTTTGTCACTCTGTTTCGATGTTGCACAAAACCATAGTTGTATCAGATTGAAGTTGAAAATTGTGATTGTTTTCCCAAAAGGAGAAGGCAAAGCCTACTATTGTTACTGCTTTTTCGCAGCCGTTTTTCAAGCCTTTGCCGATACGGAAATGTTGCGAAAGCGGGTATAAAATTTAGGCATAATTGAGAGCAAATAGTTGCTATAGGTAGTGCGACAAGGGCGGATGCCACCGTGAATGGCATTTGATAGTTCTGTTGATTGTAACGTTGTAATTACTTGATGTAACAGTTTAATGTGAGAAAAATGGGGGTTGTTCAATCGACAAACTTCCTTTCAAGTACCATTGTTGCTTGCGACTGGTTATAATTAGCAACATATAATGTTGACCATAGGAGCGGGTTTTAATCCCGCCTTTCATTTCAGTGTGGATAAGTTTTGAATACGACACCTGCAATGCCAAACGAAAAAGAGACACGATTATTTTGATATTAATACTGAGGGCAGAATACTTGAGAGGTTCCGTTCAGGAAAGAACCGGGAATTTGTTTTGAGGCTAATGTCGGGTAATCTTTATGCTTAAACGCGCTTTTTCTCGGCTGTTGCTGCTTTATATTTTGGCGGGATCTGTTGCAATCGGCCTATCGGTTTCCTTGCTGGTGAAGAAAGAGGTGCAGACCTCCAAATATCAGGCGCGTTACCTTTCTGAAATAAGCAAACAGTTGAGTTCGGAACTCAAACCGGGGCATAGTTCGGCGGTACGTTATCCCGATCATGGCCCTTACGATCAGCGCTTGGGCTACACGTTGATGTCAGACGAGATTGCGCGGCTGGAAAAGTCCGGTTATAGCGTCACCACGCAGGCCGCCATTTCGCCGATGATGACCCGATTGGTCGATGATTACGGCCTGTTCCCCATTTATCAAGAGAAAACCCGCGCCGGGCTGCGCATTGTCGATCAAGGCGGTCAAACCATATTCAGCGCTATTTACCCCAGCTACGGTTATCCCAATTTTAATGCGATTCCACCGCTGGTGTTGAACACCTTGCTGTTTATAGAAAACCGGGAGTTGCTGGACGAAACTAACAAAAATATTAATCCGGCGGTCGAGTGGGATCGCTTGGGTTTTGCCGCATTGCAAATGATGGCGCGAAAACTGGGTGCGGACATTAACGTGCCGGGCGGCAGCACCTTGGCTACGCAGCTGGAAAAGTACCGGCATTCGCCGGACGGCTATACCGAATCGATGGTGGAAAAGTTTCGCCAAATGGGCAGTGCGTCGCTACGTGCCTATATACAGGGGCCGGATACTCGTGAAATGCGGCGGCAAATTGCGCTGGCTTATTTAAATTCCATGCCGCTGGCGGCAACCGCGAAAGTGGGCGAGGTACATGGCTTAGGCGACGGCCTGTCGGCTTGGTTCGGTGCCGACTTTAACTCAGTTAACCAGCTGCTCGGACAGGCATCAATCAAATCTACCGAACAGGTTACCCCGCAACAGGCACAAGCTTACCGACAAGTGCTCAATATCTTATTGTCGCAAAGGCGGCCTTCCTATCTATTGGGTTCAGGATTTGATGCGCTGCAAAATCTTACCGACAGTTATTTGCGCGTGCTGGCCGAGCAGCATGTTATTTCTGCATCGCTGCGGGATGCGGCACTACAGGTATCTACTGTTCGTCTTGCAAAGTCGGATCAGCTGCCGGTCAAATTCATGGCCGAACAAAAAACCCAGAACGTATTGCGCACCCGTCTGGCCAAGACCTTGGGTGTAAAGTCTAATTATGACTTGGATCGTCTGGACTTAACCGTTAAAACCACGCTCGACTACAGTACCCAGCAAGCTGTCACTCAAGCGCTACGCCAGTTGAGTGATCCTGACAAAGCCCGCTCCGCCGGTATTTTGGGTTTTAGGATGTTGAATGAAAATATCGATCTTGCCCCGATAGTCTACAGCCTGATGTTGTTCGAGCGCGGTGAAAAAGGCAATTTGCTGCGTATCCAGACCGATAATTATGATCAGCCGTTGGATATTAACGAAGGCATACGGCTGGATCTGGGGTCAACCGCCAAGTTGCGCACGATGGTGCATTACCTGGAACTTGTTACCGAGGTCTATCAGCAATATAAAGGCTTGCCGACGCAGGAGCTGAGCCGGATTGAACTGCATCCGCGCGATTATCTATCGGCATGGGTTATCGCGCAGTTGCGGGCGAAGCCGAATATTAACCTGGAGGATTTACTTAATCAAGCCCTGGATCGACGCTATTCAGCCAGTCCCTATGAAAACTTTTATACCGGCGGCGGCGTACATAGTTTTAATAACTTCACCCCGGATGAAAACTCTAAAATCATGTCGGTGCGTGATGCGCTCCGCGATTCGGTCAATCTGGTGTTCGTCCGGTTAATGCGCGATCTGGTTTACCATCACCTTTATAAGCCGGAAGGCATAGCGCGGTGGCTGGAAATCCCTGACGATCCACGACGCATGGAATATCTTGAGCGTTTTGCCGATAAGGAAGGCCAAGTCTATTTAAGGCGTTTTTACGATAAATATCACGGCAAGCCGACCGATGAAATCATGGAATTGCTGACCCAGCGAGTCTTTGCCAAGCCGTCGCGTCTGGCCATGCTTTATCAGGCTGTTTATCCGAATGCCGATACCTCAGCGCTTAGCGATTATTTGAATGCCCATTTAAGCGCAACGGATTTAGATGTCGAGACTGTTGAACAGCTGCGCCGGAAGTATTCACCGGCAAATTTCGATTTGCAAGATCAGGGCTATATCACCAAAGTCCATCCGCTTGAATTGTGGGTGGTCGGTTACCTGATTCAACATCCTGAGGCCACGCGCACAGAAGTTATCGCCGCCAGTGCCGAACAGCGGCAAAATGTCTACCGCTGGCTGTTTAAAAGCGGCCGGAAAAGCGCCCAGCAGCGCCGCATCATGACCTTGCTGGAGGATGAGGCTTTCAAACAGATTCACACTGCGTGGGATCGATTGGGTTATCCGTTCGGTTCGTTAACGCCTTCTTATGCGACCTCTATCGGTGCGTCGGGCGACCGACCGGCGGCATTGGCGGAACTGATGGGTATCTTGCGCAATGACGGCTTACGATTGCCGACAGTCCGGTTTGACAGCCTGCATTACGCCCAGGCGACACCTTATGAAACCGTGTTGGACAAGTTGCCAGAACAAGGCCAACAGGTGCTTGCCCCCGAACTGGCGAAAGCGGCGCGAGGCGCGTTGATCGGCGTGGTCGAGGCAGGCACGGCAGGACGGTTAAGAGGCATCTATAAAAGCGCCGACGGCAAACCGTTGTCGGTGGGCGGCAAAACCGGAACCGGCGATCATCGGCGGGAAATATGGGGAGCCGGGGGGCGCTTGATCGATTCGATATTCATCAGCCGAGCCGCCACCTTTACGTTTTTCCTCGGAGACCGGTTTTTTGGCGTCATTACCGCTTATGTGGCGGGGCCGGATGCCGAAAAATACCAGTTTACCAGTTCATTGCCGGTGCAAATCATCAAGTTTTTGGAGCCCACGCTGGCGCCTTTGGTGAATAAAGCACCCGATGGGGCTGCTTCCCAATTATTGGCCGATGTAAAAACAGTCGCGGTAGGGAAGGGCGATGATCCTGCTGCCTTATCCCCTCCGTAAGTCTTATTTCGTTCGCTAAAACATTTCGTCACGAAAACCAAAAGTAGGCGCCTCTAGGCGACACGAAAAGCACGAAATTTTCCAAAGAGGTACCAATGCTGTAAACCACCACCCAAAGGGCGAATATCTAAGTTAATGTAATATAACGATTTTTTTTGTGACTTTCGTGCTTTTCGTGGACAAGCTGCTTATCTTTGACAACTACCGCAAAACACTGTCGAGCGGTTAGCTATCCTGATTTCAGTTAGCGGCTGGTTGCAACTGACGCACGGCAACCCGGCCCGACCATAAACTCTAAGCTGCTGCTGAAAATAACCGGGTTTCCCGGCTTCATTGACAAAATCCTTCAGTGTCGTGCCGCCTTGCTCGATGGCATGCTGCAACACCATGCGAATACACTCCGCCAGTTTTTGATAGCGCGCCAAGGATACTTTGCCTGCCTGACGCGTAGGCTGAATGCCGGACATAAACAAGGCTTCATTGGCGTAAATGTTGCCGACTCCCACCACAATATGGCTGTCCATAATGAATGACTTCACCGCTGTTTTGCGGTTTCTGGACAACGCATACAGCAGCTCACCGTTAAAATCAGATAACAGCGGTTCAGGGCCTAAATCTTTGAGCAGTGGGTGTTCGGCAGCAGGTTCCGTAGTCCACAATACCGCGCCAAACCGGCGCGGATCGTTAAAACGCAGCACTGTTCCGTTATTAAAAATAAAGTCAATATGGTCGTGTTTGCCGACCGCCTGAGCCGTAGACATAATCCGTAAATTGCCGGACATGCCTAAATGCATCAGCACCGTGCCGGAACCGGTGGAAAGTAGCAGGTACTTCGCGCGTCTGGTCACCGATTGAATGCTAAGCCCGGTTAAGGTTTGGGCTAGCGATTCAGGCACAGGCCAGCGCAGTTTTGGCTGCCTGACGATGACCTGTTTAATCATTTGTCCTTCAATATGCGGCGCAATGCCACGGCAGGTAGTTTCAACTTCGGGTAATTCAGGCATCGGGGAGAGTGTGCATTTTGGTTTGTAAAGCTAAGTTTAACATGGATGTGCCGGAGGATTTTAGTGCGTTTTGGCGCAGCCTAAGTGGCATCGTCAAGGGTGCAGGGGATAATGCCAACTTTTTTTATAGAATAGTTTAAGTAAGCTAAGTAACTAACTATTTTTTAAAGAATAATATATTGAGATTTTCCTAGTCAACCGTCCAAAATAGATTATAATCAACTTGGGTTTAAATCGATTTTTCACGATATTCATTTCACTAAAAGAAGAAAGACAGTATGAGCAGTGTTTGGGTGGTAGGCAATCATGTGAAGGTAGAGGGTATGCCTGAGGATTTTAAAATACTCTCGTATAACTTTATTGTGGGTGGTTGTGTTGAAATGATTCTGGAATCAACTGAAGGCAGTCGGTTTTTTTTAAAGCGTAGAAAAACGCAAATCTCAGATATTGAGAGTGAGTATAATTTTGACACCGGATCGAACGATGAGAGTTATAGCCATTAGTGTGGCAAACTTTTATAGCTGAACAATTAGAAAGCCGATTTACACCGTGCTTTTTTCGGGCTTGATT
>JANYKK010000077.1 GCA_025361585.1 Methylobacter sp.
TGTAGCCGTCCAGCTTGGCGATAGAAAACGACTCACGTTCCTCGGCATCAGCATCTATGCCGCTAAAGCGGACATCCATTTGCCGTTGGAAGAAAAAGCGTTGCGGATGCCGAAAAAAACTGAACAATTCGCTCAACTCAATCACTTTGGTTTCCGTGGAATCCTCAGGGATTTCGCCTTGCCACCACAAATCCACAAGGGCGACCGGCCGGTCGCCTCTACGGGACAATGCCCTGGCGGTTTCACAATCGGCCCCGGAAAAACTGAATAAATCCCCTGCACCGTCGAAATAGCGCGGACTAAACGGCTGCAACGGATGCCGCGTAATCAGGTCCTCGCTAAACGGCAAAACCTCCAGCAATTCGCTGATCACCACCGACGGCGGAATAGCGTCATTGTGGCTGATCGACTGGCCGATGTAGGTCATAATCAATTGCTGTCTGGCCGACAGCAGGATTTCCAGGAACTGATAGCGGTCGTCGCTACGGCGCGAACGGTCGCCTTTACGGAAGTTGTGCGCCAGCAAGTCAAAGGTCGGATGACGGTCGATTTTGGGGAACTCGCCGTCGTTCATGCCCAACAGCGCAATCACCTTGAACGGGATCGAACGCATCGGCAGCATTGAGCAAAAAGTCAGCTGTCCGCGCAGAAAACCGTTGGCGGATTTGCGCTCGGCAACCATGCCTTTGAGCCAGTTGATAATCACTTGCAGCTCGACCTCGTCATTATGTACGGCGGCCAGCTCGGCGGACAATTCCGCCAGCAGTTCGTTAAGCTGCTGGCGCTCGACCGGCTCCGCCGCAGCTAACAACTGGTCGGCGTAATAATAAAGCTGCGTACTCCAGCTTTTTAACGGTTTCGCCTGTTTCAGTTCCTTGTCGGCTTTAAACAACAGCTGCATAAAATCGCACAAGCCGCCCAAGGCCAGCGCCGAGGAACCTTCAATATCCCGGTAGGGCAGCACGCCAGCAACAAAATCCTGGTCGCTGCCGACCGCATAACCCATCAGCAATCTGTCCAGCGCGGCCTGCCAGGTATTTTCGCTGAGCTCCGGCAGGCCGAGTTCCTGCTTGTGTTGCGCCGACTTGCCCCAGCGCACATGGGTATCCTGCACCCAGTGTTTGATCAAATCCAAGTCTACCTCGGACAAACCGAAACCCGGATAGACTACCGATTGCTCCAACAAATCCAGCACCGCCTGCCAGCCGAAACGGCTTTGGCTCAAGTCTAAAAAGCGGATGAACGCATCCAGCGCATGGTTGCTCAGGCGCAAGCTTCTATCGGCGATCGCGTGTTGGATGTCGTCGAACACGGCGGAAATAAACGGCTCGTACACCTGGATGTCCGGCGCCATCACCACGATGTCGCGCAGCTCCAGCGTTGGATCGTTTTCCAACGCTTGCAGCAGCTGGTTTTTTAGCACTTCCACCTCCCGCATCCTGGAATGGCAGGCATGGATGCTGATGGAGTTATCCGGTTGCAGAATCTGTTCGCTCAGCCGGTTATTCAGAATGCCGTTTTGCAGCCGTTGCAGATTGGTGCGCGCTTCGCCAAGCTCGAAACTTTCCGGTTCGAAGTCGAACTGCGCCTGCTCCAGCAACATCTCCTGAAACTCGCGCCCTTGCTGACCTAAGCTTGACAATAATGGGTGTCCGGCAAAATTATCATCGTTTATTCTCTGTCTTTTAGTTGCCAGATCTGCCCAAAAATCCTGCGCCGGATTGAGCAGGAAAAGATGCAGCTGACAATGTCTGGACAGGCCTTGCAAATA
Organism: Methylobacter sp.; assembly: GCA_025361585.1. GTDB lineage: Bacteria > Pseudomonadota > Gammaproteobacteria > Methylococcales > Methylomonadaceae > Methylobacter_A. The sequence goes on from JANYKK010000077.1 coordinate 1,772, forward strand.
ACTCAAGAATAACGGCGGCATGGTGTTAAGCCCGAACACCGAAATCCGCTCCGGCAGTTGCGGACTGAAAGCGCCCTCTTCTGCGGCATTCAACTTAGCGATCACATCCAGCCATAACGAGCCGCGATGCTTGTTGCCTGTCTGTTCGGTTATTTGCAGCCATAGCGCCTGCTGCCAGCGTTCCGCTGTTGATTGATACAGCAACTGACCTTTTTGCCACGCCGACAACATATCCGGCCGCATCATCTGGTACTGGTCGAAAATCTGCGATAGCTGTTGGGCCAGCTGATAGCGTTTTAGCGATACATTCTCACCGGACAAATATTGCATTAACGGCAAAAACACCTCGCCGTCCAGCTTGTCGCATCGGTTCCCTACCGATTGCGACACTTCCGCCATCCCTGGCAGTCGTCGCAGCAACGCCTCAATCCGCCAAAGCATCAAATTACGCTCGAAAGCCGCATCGCTTAAGCGGCTGTCGATGCTCTGCGCCAAGGAGCTAAAAAACTTTCCCGGAAATAAAAACTCGTAATTGCCCCAGACCTTGAATTGGCTGGCCAGCTGTTGCGACAGCCAACGCTCCATGCCCTGGCTTTGGATCAAAAAAACTTCCTTGGCAAAAGGCGATGCCAGAGGCGCGTTTTCGATAACGGCGGTCAGATGGGCAACCAGGTTTTCGGTTTTATTGGAGCTGTGCAAAATGAACATGGGCGCTTGGACTTATCGTAGGGGCGATCCGGCAGGTCGCCCTGAATGCACAATGTTTAAATAAGGGCGACCTGCCG
>JANYKK010000101.1 GCA_025361585.1 Methylobacter sp.
CCGGATACTGTCACCCTGCAATAAGGTGACACGTACATTCAATATGCCCGCCTGATCAGGCTGATAGGCGTGCTGCAAGGAATTAGTAATGAAGTTGGTTAAAATCTGCGACAACGCGCCCGGGTAACTATCGACGAGCAAGCTTTCCGGACATTCCAGCTTTGCCGTGATAGCGGTTCTTTTGAGCTTAGGCAGCAAACTTAACAAAATTTCCTCGATATAACTTTTCAGCTCGAATTCGCGGCGCTCGCCGCCGGTTTGATCGACGGCCACCTGCTTAAAACTGTGGATTAAATCGGCGGCGCGTTGGCTGTTAATAGTCATCAGCCGAGTGGATTGCTGGGCGGTATCGAAATAACCTTCCAGTTCATCGCCGCTAAGCTCGCCTTGGCTGTAACGTTTGGAAACCTTGTCCGTTTCCGCCGCCAAATGCGTCGAAGACATCAGGATAACGCCTACCGGCGTGTTGATCTCGTGCGCAATACCCGCTACCAGCCCGCCCAGCGCAGCCATTTTTTCAGTCTGCACCAAATTGTCCTGAGTCTGTTTCAAGGCATTAAACGCTGTTTCCGCATCGGTCTTGGCGATCATCAGTTCAGCCGTGCGGAGGGTAACCGTCTGTTCCAACATATCCCGTCCGCTTTGCACTTGGTCCGCCATCCGGTTAAATGCCGCTGCCAACTGTCCCAATTCGTCCTGACGGTTTAACTCTACCCGCTGCTTTAAATCGCCGCGCGCCATTTCATTAATGACCTTTATGAAATGGCGTAGCGGAGCTATGATCGAAAAGCCCAGAAAAATTGCTGCGCCGCCTGCCAGGAGCGCTAAAAGAATCAGTGCCATCGCTGTATGAAACCGTAACCGGATTAACGGTGCCAAAATTTCATCGGCATCTATTTTTACCACCATGCCCCAATGCAAACTGGGCAGATAACGCCAAGCTGCGACGACGTCATGACCGACATAGTCGAGGCTTAAACCTTGCCCCCGCTCGCCGTGCAATGCATGCCTCATCGGCGGTGCGGTTTTCTCAAGCGGAATTTGAGTTAAAGATTCCGTATTGGCAAGATGGCGTAAATGGCTGGTATAGGTCACCAGCCCTTGCGCTTGTTGTTGCGCCAATATAGCTTCGCCGGTTTTACCTAGGCCGGAGCGCTCCTCCAGTACGGGTTGCAGTATGTTCAGGTTCATTTGGGCCGCCACTACGCCTATCGGCAAACCGTTGCTGAGCAACGGAGTGGTTATGAACGCAGCGATTTTATTAGCTGAAGGCGCATAAGCCTCAAAGGCGGAAAAATCGGTGCTCAAAAATGCCATCGACTGCTGAAAACCTTGCGCAAATATCGTGTCGCGATAGGGGCCGGTACGCAGGTTGGTATTGAAATCGGCCTCTTTTTTTAAGGAAAAAATCACTTGGCCTGCCGGATTGATAAATAACATATCGTAATAATCGTAGCCTGCCGCAAGCTCGGCTAATAAAGTATCGGCACGTGTCGCCGCTTGTCGGTAGGCGACAGAATTAATCCCGATTTCATACCCGGATTGCAATGCTGTAAACATAGCCTGTATATCGGGGAAATGGCTTAGTTGGCGCATGTCCACCCGGCGCTCATTAATATAAGTATCGATTTGATCGGATTTTTTATCGGCAATCGACGCCACATTGGCAATAACCGTGCGGGTCAGCGCTGTTTCAAAATTGCGTAAATTAAGCAGTGCAAGCCCTGTCAGCGGGATAACCGAAATCAGCAAAAGTCCTGCCATTAAACGATGGGCCAACGAATGGCGACTGAGCAGCGACTTAATCATTTCAGCTCCTTGCCGGTTTCATCGGTGATCTGTTGCCATTCGGCATTGGAACGGTAACTGGGAAACGGTTCCGGGCGCAACGGGTATGGCGAAGCTTGAAGTTCTTTGAACTGCCCATCGGGTTGGGTCTTGCCGATGCGTACCTTTTTCCAGGTATGGCGGGTCGCCCTGTCCACCGATATGATGCCGGACGGGGCATCAAAACTTTGCAGCAACACCGTTTCATTAACACGCTCAGGTTCAATAGAACCCGCATCCTGCACTGCTTGCGCCCAAAGATAAACGCCAACATAAGCCGCTTCAATCGTGTCGCTGGTAGCTCGGTGCGCCCCGAACAGGCGTTTAAAGTCGGCAATAAAGCGGCGGTTAGCTTCGGTATCGATTGATTGGAAGTAACTCCAGGCGGCGTAATGGGCGTTGAACGATAACTCAGGGTGGTTGGTCAATTCGGTTTCAGAAACGCTGAATGATAATATCGGGATATTTTTCGCATCCGTCTCTTGCAATGCCTGAAAGAAATATAAATTACTATCGCCGTTAATAGTATTAAGAATGACATCCGGTTTTAGCCGCCGAATTTCCGCCATGATGATCGATAGATCGCTATCGCCTAAAGACAGGTAGTGTTCGCCGAGGACTTGGGCACTTGCAGTCCTCACTATGTCGCGGATTATACGGTTGGCGGTACGCGGAAAAACATAATCAGAACCCAGCAAGTAAACCCGCTTGCCGAGATTTTCCAGGGCCCAACGTGTGCCGGGGATGATTTGCTGGTTAGGTGCCGATCCGGTGTAAATGATGTTCGGGGATTGTTCAAGCCCTTCATACTGTACCGGATAAAAGAGTAAATGCCGACGTTGCTCGACAACAGGTTTGACGGCTTTGCGCGAGGCAGATGTCCAGCAACCGAACAGCACACTGACTTTTTCCTGGGCGATAAGCCGCTCCGCTTCACGGGCAAAAACCGCCGCATCCGATTGTCCATCTGCTACCACCATTTCCAGCGGACGATCCAATACGCCGCCGTGTGCATTAATTTCAGTTATCGCCATCTGCACGGCATCCACCAAGGGCCGTTCACTGACCGCTAAAGTACCAGTTAGCGAATGCAGTACGCCGATGCGTATCGGTTGCACGGGTTTATAGCTTTGCATTGCCCAGTAGACCGCACCGGCAAGCAAGGCAAGTCCGGCTAATAGTGCTAGTGTGTTTACTCTAAAGGTTGAAAGCATTATCAATTTTATGGTTGTACTTTAATTCTACTTTGTCAGATTATGCGCAAGCTCGTCATTCCGGCAAGGATGCCGGAATCCAGAGCCATGGATGGTCGACTGCATGAATGCAGGAGCAATTGCCGAAATTTACCAAACACTTTGCGCTCAAATCAGCCCAATACCAGATCTTGCATTCACATCCATGTGACTGGATACTGGCATCTGCCAGTATGACGGTGCAGGGCTAGCTTTTTTCTAGTTAAGTGAACCCATGCCGGAATGACGAGCTTGCGCATAATCTGACAAAGTAGAATTAATAAGAAGGATTTTCTGATCAGTACTCAATATCCAACCCGCTCAAACAAATGATAGCCGACTTCACCTGCGCTTTTGCCTTTCAGCTGCCGCCAGTTTTCGGGCATACCTAAAAAATCAAAGTTAAGTTCCGTTTCGACATAAATCTTGGCCTGTTTCGCCAGCCAGCCGTTATCTTCAAGCAGTCTGCAAGTTTGTATAACCAGATTTTGGCCGAAAGGCGGATCAAGAAACACCACATCAAAAGCTTGCGCCTCCCCTTCCAGATAGCGCAACACATCG
>JANYKK010000120.1 GCA_025361585.1 Methylobacter sp.
AAAACCTATTATTGTGAAATTTGAACACCGTCACGAAGTATTTTGTTCTCGCCACTATCCCAGCACAGCAAACACTTTTTGGGTGATGTCATCGACACTGCCGACACCGGCTATCGAACTGAACTTGACCTTTTGCCCCGGTGCCGAATAAAACCCTACCAATGGTTTAGTCTGTTCATGGTAAACACTGAGTCGTTTACGCACAGTTTCTTCTTTATCATCATCGCGCTGAATCAAAGGCTCGCCAGTCACATCATCAAGCCCCTCAACTTTAGGCGGATTAAACTCGACATGATAAGTGCGCCCGGATTGTAAATGCACCCTTCTGCCGGCCATGCGTTTTACAATTTCCTCATCTTCCACCACGATTTCAATAACCGTATCGATGCTCACACCCATGTCGTTCAAGCCTTCAGCCTGCGCAATGGTGCGAGGAAAGCCATCCAGCAAATAGCCGTTAGCGCAATCGGCTTGTGCAATACGTTCTTTAATCAAGCCTAAAATAATATCGTCGGAAACCAGTCCGCCCGCATCCATCACTTTTTTTGCTGCAACGCCCAATGCTGTCCCTTCCCGCACTGCGGCGCGCAACATATCACCCGTTGAAATTTGCGAAATAGCATATTTTTCAGTAATAAATTGAGCTTGAGTCCCCTTGCCGGAACCGGGACTCCCTAACAGGATGATGCGCATAACTAACTCCATTGTGTCACTAAGACAGATTTAGACTCTAAAAACATTCGTGTCGATTGGTGTAGGGGGCGACCGGTCGGTCGGTCGCCCCCTACACCAATCGACAAAACCCAACCATGACTGATTATTTTATAACACATCAAATTTTATCTCTTGTAAAAATACGCTTATATCCCTATTCTTAACCGATTTTTTTACATTCAGGAGAATAAAAATGCGTGTTGAAGATTTAATGACTTCAAAAGTATTTACAGTCGAACAACACGATTTGATTGATCGTGTCTTTTTCTTAATTCATTACGAAAGAATTCGTCACTTACCCGTCGTTGAAAAAGGCAAAGTTATCGGGATTGTATCCGACCGCGATCTGTACAAAGCCCTGGGGCCCAAAAGCAACTCCAACGCCATTGAAGCGGCGACCGGCACCGGCACTACAGAGCTGCATGTCATCCCGAAAAAAGTACAACACATCATGCACCGGGGAGTCATAACTGTTAGCCGCGACACTTACGCATCGGAAGCAGCATCATTAATGGCCGACAATAAAATCGGCGCATTGCCTGTCGTCGATAAAGACAACAAACTGGTCGGTATTTTATCCTCCACCGACATACTCCGGGTTTTCTCAAAAATCGAAAAGCTGAGCGAAGCAAGAGAGAAAAGAATCGCAGCCGGCACCAGTCATAAATAAAGCAATGCACTCTGCTTAACCCAAAAAGCCCCATTACACCGGGGCTTTTTTGTTTTAATGGCAACAACCATGACTCATAAAACTCTTCCAGACCAAGACATTAAAGCCGCAATACAAACCTGGCTAAAATCCTTCATCATTGAATACGGCATCTGCCCATTTGCAAGACGCGAACTGGAACGAGGCAGCGTTTATTTTAGCGTCAGTCACGACACCAAAATCGAACAATGCCTGCTGCATCTGATGCTTGAATGTGACCGTCTGGACACCGAAGCCGACATTGAAACCACGCTGCTGATCTTCCCCGATGCGTTCGCAGAATTTGATGATTATCTGGATTTTGTTGAAATAGCCGAATCGCTATTAGCCGAACAAGGCTATGAAGGCACTTACCAGTTGGCAAGCTTCCATCCTAACTACTGCTTCCAAGGCAGCAATCTGGATGATCCGGCCAACTACACCAACCGCTCGCCCTATCCGATGCTGCATCTGCTGCGGGAAACCAGCATAGATCGGGCCGTAGCCGACCACCCTGACCCGGAAAGCATCCCGCAACACAATATTGAATTAACCCGGAAACTGGGCTTAGCCAAAATGCAGGCTTTATTAGCGGCATGCTATCCGGCTAACCCATAGTTCTTTCGGTTACATCTTCCACTGCGGCACTGCGCTGGCAACTTCAACTTTTTCGACTACGGGCACAGCTTCATCGGCTAGCGCTTTGTATTCAACAACACTTTCAGAGCCGATAACAGCTGCGTTATCGTTAATCACAACATCAACTGCTTCGCTTTCAGGCACATTTACAGAATCAACCTCAAGCTTTTCAGCTACCGGCGCATTAGCAACAACTGCATTTCTCATAAAATCATCTTTGCTAACTTCAGATTTTTCAATTACCGGCACAACAACTTCAGGTTCGACGACAACTGCATTTTCCACAGAATCAGCCTCGATAACTTCAGTTTTTTCAGTTACCGGCATCTCAACAACCGCTTCCGGTTCGGCGGCCACCGTAGCCTCTTCCACAACCTCGGTTTTTTCAATCGGCGCGGCAACTTCGGCAACCGCTTCTTTAATTTCAACAACCGGCTCCGGCTCTTGATTTAAAGACTCCATAAAAGCGATAAACCAGTCCTGATAGATAACGCCGCTCATATCGGGATCGGCAAGAATATCGGCAGAAGCCGGTAAACTGCCTTTCCCTTTAGAGATTTCCAGCGCATTCAGGCAAGCCTCTTTCTCGCCACGCAAGCCATAAATACAAGCCAGATTGTAAGAAGCCGAACCGGCCTGAATTGCATTGGCTTTTTCAAAATAATTTTGGGCTCGGCCATACAAGCTATCTGTTGAACTAACCCCGTTAACCCGCGCCAATTCCATATAAGCCACGCCGCCATCAATTGCGGCGCCCAGATAGGCAGGCTCGACAGTCAGGCAAAAAGAAAATTTAGCAATAGCATCCTGATATAGCCTGGATGCCTCATCGCCCGGTTTGGTTCGCGCCTGATGCAGCAAAGCAAAGCCCCAGCTATATAAAGCCTCGGCAATCACCGGCTCGTTGGAAACAACCTCCGCGTAGTCCTGATAGACTTTTTTAAATAATTGGTCGGCCTTGCCGCCTTCGCTGTTACGCGCTTCCGTGGTTTGCTTGATAGCAGTTTTCAACCTGGATTTCTTTGTTATTGACTCAAAAAACGACATGACACACTCTCTTGACTTAGTAATTTATAACCGCACGCTATAGAATAACAGCTGACCCGATAGCAGCACCATTCAAAAATGTGTGAATAACACATTAGCTACCGACAACAAAGAGAAAACCATGAACGAATCAAACGGATATGACATTGCCAGGGAAAAAGTAAATCTGGAAACATCCAAAATTGCCTGGAAGGAATTGCAACGTTTTTTTGCCAGCGGTTCTGCGGTATACGTCGCCTCGACTCTGGATCTAGTCGATGTCGCCTACCAGTTTTCTATCGACAATAAAGACCAAGTTGCGTCATGGATGCAAAACAATCAGGTTGCCCTGGTATCCGATCAACAGGCAAGCGACTGGTTTGAAGCAGATGCCAAAGTTTGGGCTGTAGTCGTCAAACCCTGGATACTGGTTCAGGAATAAGCCTGCTCTACTTTGTTCTAAACCTTACCCCTAGAGCCAGAGCGTCCCTTTCCTCTTGATTCGATCCGTTTACTATCGGGCTGCTTAACGCCCCGAACCGTCGGTTTAGCACCGCGAGCCGCCGGTTTTTTGGTATGCCGATAATCTTTTTTGCCGGTGGTTTTATTGGGTGCGTTCTTTTTAGGTGCATCCATCACCTTTAACGAAACCGGTTCGTAGCCGGTATCGGCCACGCGCGGGATTTGCCGCTTCAGCAGCTTTTCAATTTCCACCAGCATCCAGGCTTCTTCGGGACACACCAGCGACAAGGCCTCGCCGCTCGAACCAGCGCGCCCGGTACGGCCGATCCGGTGCACATAATCTTCCGGCACCTGCGGCAAATCGAAATTCACCACGTGCGGCAAGTCGTCAATATCCAGGCCGCGTGCGGCAATGTCGGTCGCGACCAACACCGACACCTTGCCGGTTTTAAACTGCTCCAACGCCTTGTTGCGCGCGCCTTGGGTTTTATCGCCATGCAGCGCGACGGTGCGGATGCCGTCCTCGATCAACTGCTTTTCCAAGCGGTCGGCGCCGTGTTTGGTGCGCACGAACACCAACACCTGCTTCCAGTTATTGCTGCCGATCAGATAGGACAATAATTCGCGCTTGTGCTCGCGGCCAATGCCGTAAACGCGTTCGGAGACATTTTCAGCCGTGGCATTTTGCTTGGCGACTTCGACCTCAACAGGATTATTCAACAGCTGCGCGGCCAGCGCTTTGATCGCATTCGGCACGGTCGCGGAAAATAGCAGGCTTTGCCGCTTCTTCGGGATCAGCGCCATAATTTGCTTAATATCGGGCAAAAAACCCATGTCGAGCATACGGTCCGCTTCATCCAGCACCAGCACTTCCACGTTGGCCAGATTGATATTGCGCTGCTGCACATGGTCGATCAACCGACCCGGCGTCGCCACTACAATGTCGCAACCTCTGCGTAACTGCCGGGTCTGGATGCCGATACTCGCACCGCCGACCACCGATTCCACACGCAACGGCAAATGCGCACCGTAAGTTTTTACGCTTTCATACACCTGCGCAGCCAGTTCACGGGTCGGCACTAAAATCAACGCACGAACGCGGCGCGGCTTTTGATGCGGATCGTGATTTTCAGCCAGCCGCTGCAATAACGGCAAGGTAAAACTGGCAGTTTTTCCGGTTCCGGTTTGCGCGCCAGCCAATACATCCTTGCCTTCAAGGATCAAGGGAATGGCTTTTTGCTGTACCGGCGTAGGCGTGACATAGCCTTGATCGGCTACGGCTTTAAGGAGTTCATCGGCTAAACCGAGCTGGGCGAAAGACATTTTTACAATCTCAGGTAAAAGGTGAAAGATAAAAGGTTCAAGGCTAAGTACGCGCCTCAGCCGGACGGAGCATGTTGCCCCGTCCGAAACGTTTTGCATTGGTTAAGTGTCATTATTTAGCTTAGGCATCACAGAAACGCTAGGAACGGCAGGCCGTTAAAACTAAAAACATATCACCACGAAGACACGAAGGACACGAAGAAATAAAACTTCGTGTCCTTCGTGTCTTCGTGGTGAATTAATCAATTTACCCTCCCGTCATATTCATATAACGCAATATAACAGGCTGCTCGTTAATATTAAATTCGTGTTTTTCCGGCTTGATCAGCATCGCGTCGATAATGGCCTGTTTCAGCACCGCCATGTCGCCCGGGTTCGCCCTGATGACTTGCTTTAAATCGACCGAATGCTCGTTGCCCAGGCATAACAGCAAGCGCCCTTCGACGGTCAGGCGCACCCGGTTGCAGCTGCTACAAAAATTCTCGCTGTGCGGGGAAATAAAGCCGACGCGAGTTGAACTACCCGCCACATTAAAATAATTCGACGGCCCGCCGGTTTTTTCAGGCGTGGCGGCCAACGTAAACTGCCCAGCCAAATCGGCCTTGATCGAACTGCTGGGATAATAGGCTTCGGACCGGTCGTGCCGGGTGACGACACCCAGCGGCATTTCCTCGATAAAACTGATGTCCAGGCCGTTATCGACCGCAAACCGGACCAGGTCGTTCACCTCGGTATGGTTCCTGTCCTTAAGGATGACCGCATTGATTTTGATCCGCTCGAACCCTGCCGCCTTGGCCTCTTGAATGCCCCTGAGCACCTGCGCCAAATCGCCGGTGCGGGTGATCGCCTTGAACTTGTCGGCGTCCAGCGTATCCAGACTGATATTGATGCGTTTGACGCCCGCCGCTTTTAAAGCCTCCGCCATCGTTTCCAGTTGGGAGCCGTTGGTCGTTATCACCAGTTCATTCAGGCTTTCGATACGCCCGATATTTTGCAGCAATTCCAACGCGCCTTTCCTGACCAACGGCTCGCCGCCGGTGATCCTGATTTTCTTCACGCCCAACTCGGCGAAGGCTTTCGCCAGCGTGTAAATCTCCTCCAGCGTCAACACCTGCGCGCGCGGCAGAAACGTCATATCCTCGGCCATGCAATACAGGCAGCGGAAATCGCAGCGGTCGGTAATCGAGATTCTCAGATAATCAACAGTCCTGCCGAAGCGGTCGATTAATTGAGCGGGGGAAGAGGGATGAGTCATTAGCGCGCGGTAAAATTCAGGATGCCAATATTAACATAATCTTGGCTTTCGTAGGGTACGCAGTGCGTACC
>JANYKK010000150.1 GCA_025361585.1 Methylobacter sp.
CAAATACGTCAAAATTACCCAGCGTTATTTTGCAAGCCTTGGCATACAGGCGGAAATCATTAAGTTGTATGGATCGATGGAACTGGCTCCATTGGTCGGCCTTTCCGATTGTATTGTCGACTTGGTCGATACCGGCAATACGCTCAAGGCCAACGACCTGGAACCGCGGGATTTGATCATGAACATCAGCTCAAGATTGGTCGTTAATAAAGCCGCAATGAAAATGAAACATCAGGCGATTCAATCGCTGCTTGATCAGTTTGAAAAGACTTTGGCGAAAAGAAGTTAATCTCTGCCATAAGCTCAATTTAAAAGCATTGCATTATTTAAAACCTTGGTTATCTGCCCATGTCCAATATAAACATCACCCGACTCGATGCCTCGTCAGCCGATTTCGACCGGCAATTAAAAGATTTGCTGGCCTTTGATGAAACCGACGACCTGGAAATCCACCAGCGCGTTCTGGCTATTATTGCCGATGTCCGCAACAACGGCGACAAGGCCGTAGTTGACTATACCAACCGCTTCGATCACCGCGCCATCAAGCAAGCTTCCGAACTTGAATTACCCCAGGAAATTCTAAAATCGGCCTGGAATGGCTTGCCGTCTGAACAAGCCCAAGCCTTGCAAACCGCCTCAGACCGCATCCGCGCTTATGCCGAGCACCAGAAAATGGAATCGTGGCAATACACCGAGGCTGACGGCACCGTACTCGGCCAAAAAATCACCCCGCTGGATCGCGTAGGGCTTTATGTGCCGGGCGGCAAAGCCGCCTACCCTTCTTCGGTGTTGATGAATGCGATACCGGCCAAAGTCGCAGGTGTCGGCGAGCTGATTATGGTCGTGCCCGCACCGCACGGCGAAACCAACCAGCTGGTGCTAGCAGCCGCCTATCTGGCTGGCGTAGACCGCGTATTTACAATGGGCGGGGCGCAGGCAGTTGCTGCATTGGCTTACGGCACGGAAACCATCCCTGCGGTGGCGAAAATCGTCGGCCCGGGCAATATCTATGTGGCTACTGCCAAAAAACTGGTATTCGGGCAAGTCGGCATCGACATGATTGCCGGGCCTTCGGAAATCCTGATTATCTGCGACGGCAAAACCAACCCAGACTGGATTGCAATGGATCTGTTCTCGCAAGCCGAACATGATGAAAATGCCCAGGCCATACTGATCAGCACCGATGCGTCTTACCTGGACGCTGTCGAGCAAAGCATCAATCGATTATTGCCGACCATGGAACGCGCGGAAATCATCAGAACATCGCTGACCACGCGCGGCGCGTTGATTAAAGCCAGCGACTTAAACCAAGCCGCCGACGTAGGCAACATTATCGCGCCTGAACATCTGGAGCTTTCCGTTGAAGACCCGGAAGCCTTAAGCAAGAACATCCGCCACGCGGGCGCTATTTTCATGGGCCGCTATACCGCCGAAGCATTAGGCGATTACTGTGCAGGACCCAACCATGTATTGCCGACCTCCAGCACCGCACGATTTTCTTCGCCGCTAGGCGTTTATGATTTCCAAAAACGCTCCAGCTTGATCAACTGCTCCCAATCGGGCGCGGATACACTGGGCAAAACTGCATCGATATTGGCGCGAGGCGAAAGCCTGACTGCCCATGCTCGATCTGCGGAATATAGAATTAAACAGTAGGGGCGACCGGTAGGTCGCCCTTTATGACCAAAAGGCGACCTACCCGGTCGCCTCTATAGCTTTAGAATTCAAATATGACCCAATCCAATCTAATTTCCACCATTTTCCGCAAAGAAGTCCTGGCGATGTCCGCCTATAAAGTGGCCGACGCAACCGGCCTGATCAAACTGGATGCTATGGAAAATCCCTACAGCTGGCCTGAAGACATCAAGACAAACTGGCTGGAAGCATTGAAAGACTGCCCGCTGAACCGCTATCCCGACCCTGAAGCCAAGCATCTGACTGCAACCATCAAACGCCTAAATCAGATACCCGATCAGTTCGATGTGCTGTTGGGCAACGGCTCCGATGAAATCATCCAATTGTTGTTAATGGCGCTGCCTGCCAATGCCTCTGTGTTGGCGCCGGATCCCGGTTTTGTGATGTATAAACAGTTGAGTCTTTGCCTCGGGCTAGACTACCACGGCATTCCGTTGCTTGCAGGTAGCTTCGATCTGGATTTACCGGCCATGCTGGCTGCGATAGAACAGTACCAGCCTTCGGTCATTTTCCTGGCCTACCCTAACAACCCTACCGGCAATTTATTTTCCGAAGCGTCGATTCGGGACATCATTACAACCGCCAAGGGCTTGGTGGTAATTGATGAAGCCTATGCGCCTTTTGCCGATGCCAGCTTCATCGACAGCCTGGGTCAATATGACAACCTGCTGGTGATGCGCACCGTGTCAAAACTAGGACTTGCAGGTTTACGCCTAGGCTATATTGCAGGCACACCGGATATCATCGAACAACTCCATAAAATTCGCCTGCCCTACAATATCAACAGCCTGACCCAGATCAGCGCGGACTTCGCCTTGTCCAACAAGGCATTGTTCGATCGGCAAACGCAACAGATTTGCGCTGAGCGGTCGGTCGTCTTTAACAGGCTTAATGCACTGGACGGCATTACCGCCTATCCCAGCGCCGCCAATTTTATTCTGTTTAAAACGCCAGAGAACAGGGCTAACGACATATTCATATCGATAAAACAACAAGGAGTTTTAATTAAAAACCTTAGCGCTCAGGGCGGCCTGTTGGCCGATTGCCTGCGGGTAACTGTTGGTACGCCGGAAGAAAATGCTGCGTTTCTTGCCGCGTTAACAAATAGCCTAATCACGCCATAATCAGAATAATCACCTTGTCCAGCCCTCAAATATACATCCTTTATATAAAAATTTTAACGGCGTTCTCGTGATTTCATAACATAACAATCTATCGCAATATCATAGGCTTGAGTATTGCGCATTGCTTTAAGCTATTTCTAATAACAAACAAATTCCAAAACCGGCAGCATAAGCACTTCAAATCTTATAAGCTCTAATGGTATATTGGCGCTAGAAAATAATGCGCTCTTAAGAAGCGCAGACTTAATCAGGAGAGTTCTATAATGAATAATAAAGGCGTCGATCAGTCCAAACGCCAGTTTCTAACCTCGGCC